>DATMCL010000250.1:0-16250 GCA_035558375.1 Polyangiaceae bacterium | reverse complement strand
GGCCACGCTCGTCGCGTCGCCTTAGCGCTGCCGTCGCTTGCGCTTGGCGAGCAGGATCTCCGCAGCGGAACGGGGGCGTGACGGCGGGACGCTCGGCGGGACCGACTCGCGCGGAACCGGCGCGTGCGGTGCGCCATGCGGCGTTCCCGATGGCTTCGGCGCCGCTACGGGGGCGGGTCGTCCCTCGGTCGCGACGGGCGCGGGTCTGCCGTCGGCGCTCGGTTGCTCGGCGCGGGAGCGCGATTTGGCGTGGCGCAGGGCTTCGAGCGTGTTGCCGGAGGCCTCTTTTTCGGCGGCCTCCGCGCGCGAACGGGCCCTTCGCTCGGCTCGAGCCGCGCGCTCGGCGCGCCGCAGCCGAAAGCGTTCGGGAAGCTCCGTTACGGCTTTCGGCAACGCGAGACGGCGTGCCGTCACCATCGCGAGCACGCCGAACGTCGAGAGCAAGAGCAGGAGCTGCGTGAGGCTCTGATAAGCGAAGCGTCGCCCCGGGCGATCCTCGAAGATGCCGGCGAGCGTGTCGCGGAGCTTGCCGTTCGAGAGCTCGGCGATGCGCGTGAGGAGGGCGCGATCGGTGCCGGTCGGTCGAAGCTCCTCGCCCGCGCTCAGCGTCGCCCCGGCGATGCCGGCAGGGGTGCCTTTCGTTTCGTCGATGGCCGTCGCGACGTACGAGCCGGGTCGCTCGAGGGGTACCTCGGCCGCGTACGCTCCCGTGCCGACCGCGGCGAGCTCGACCGTGCGCGAGAAGCCGTCGGGGCCGGCCACCGTCGCGCGCAGGCGGCGGAACGTCTCGGCGCGGCCGCGCTCGTCGACGACGTTCGCGCGGAGGTGCAAGACGCCGCCTTGCGCGTCGGCCTCGAGACGCACGTGCGGATCGTCGGCGCGCCGGGCGACGTCGCGCGCCACCTGGCCGAAGAGCCGCCCCGCCGCGTCCCACCCCGTCCAGGCTTGGCCCCAGCGATCCTTGAAATCACTGGTGAAAACCGCCGTGCGCCCGACGCCGGCGGACCACGTCGCCAAGATGGGATCGCCCTCGGGGCCCGTGAGGTGCACTTGCGCGCGCGTCTTCGGCACCGTGACGACGTAGCCGGTGAGCGGCGGCGCCGCGCCGAAGTCGATGCCGCGCACGGCCGGACCCGGGGAGCCGATGGCCGGGCGGAACGTGACCTCGTTGATGGCGCTGCGTGACGCGAGCACCGTCTCCTGCGCGAACACTGCCGGGAGGCGCGTGGCGTCCTCGATGAGGTAGAAGCGGCCGGCGCCCGCGCGGCTGATGTCCTCGAGATCC
Organism: Polyangiaceae bacterium; assembly: GCA_035558375.1. GTDB lineage: Bacteria > Myxococcota_A > Polyangia > Polyangiales > Polyangiaceae > PMG-095. The sequence continues at coordinate 14,965 of DATMCL010000250.1, read as the reverse complement.
GGGACGTCGCTGCCGTTGCCGAGGGCGACGACGCTCGTCGTGATGCCGTTCGCCTTGGCGCGCGTCGCGAGCGAGACGGCCGTCTGGTGCTCTTCGGCATCGGCGCCGTCGGAGAACAGCAGGCAGTGCTTGAGCTGCACCTTCTCGCGGTAGAGCGCGTCGTAGGCGGTGCCGAGCGCGAGATCGACGAAGATGCCGCCGCCGCCGGGCTTCACCGCGCGGATCTTGCCCGAGATCGCGGCTTTGTCCGCCACGGGTCCGAGTGGCACCGTCCAGCTCACGACGGTGTCCACGTGCATGACGCCCAGGCGGTCCCCGCCGCCGAGGAGCTCCGCCGACCGCACGGCCGCCTCGTTCGCGAGCTCGAGCTTGGTCCGCGAGCCGACGCTCATGGACATCGAGCCCGAGTAGTCGACCGCGATCACCTCCGCGAGGCTCGCGCGGCGTCGCTCCTGCTTCACGTCGAAGGAAACGGGGCTCACGTCCTCGATCGGGGTGCGCCCGAAGCCGCCGGGGCCGAGCCCGCGCTCACCGCCGAAGAGGAGCAAGCCGCCGCCGAGGTCGCGCACGTAGCTCGCGATGGCGTCGAGCTGCGAGGGCGCGAGATCGGAGGCGGGGATGTCGCTCAGCGTGACGAGATCGTACGCGGCGAAGCCCGCGACGTCGGCCGGTACGCCCGTCGGGCCGCGCACGTCGACGCGAAACGCGGCGGCCTCGAGCGCGCGGACGAGCGCCGCCGTGAGCGGCGGGTCGCGGTCGAGCACGAGGGCGGAAGCTTGCCCGCGGACGCGCACGAAGGCCGAAGCGTCGTTGTCTTCGTGGGCGAGGTCCTGGGCGGGGTCCTTCGCGCTGAGCTCGACATCGTAGCGGTGGAAGCCCGGGGCCGGCGCGAGCTCGCGCAGATGCAGCACGTCCTCGCCCGCGGCGATCGACACCTCGCCCGAGCGAATGGGCTCGCCGTCGCGCAGCACGCGCACCTCGACGTTCGCCGCGCTACTCGACGAGGTCACGACGCGCAGCTCGAGCGGCTCGCCTTCGCTCGCCCGCGGCGCCACGCGCAGCGCCGTGACCCGCACGTCGGGCACCTTCGCCTGGTCGAGCGGCACCGCGTCCACGGGCACCCCCGCCGCCACGGCCGCGAGCGCTGCGCCGATCGCATCGCCGCGCGTCGCGACCCCGTCGCTCAAGAGCACGATGCGCGCCGACGAGTCGGGCGGGAGCTCGCCGAGGGCGTGCCGGATCGCCGCGCCGAGGTCCGTGCCGTCGCGACCGAGCTCAGCGCGCTGCGGCGCGGGCAGGCGCGAACGGGGCCGGAGCGGGTCCTCCATCGCCGCCTGCGTGCCGAAGGCCAGCACGCCGATGCGGTCCTCCTCGCGCATGCCGAGCTCGGCGATGCGGAGCTCCGTCGCGATGCGCGCGTCGGCGTTCGGAACCAGATCGATGCTGCGGCTCCGGTCGAGCGCGACGAGCACGCTCAGCCGGTCGAGGGGGCGGCCGAGCTCGACGCCGGGCACCGCAAAGCCGGCGAGCAAGAGGAGCAGCGCCGCACCCGCTTCCGTGAGCACGCGTCGCACGCGGCCCTGGCGAGGCGAGGAGCGACGGAGTCGGAAGAGCGCGGCCAGGACGACCGCGGTGGCCGGCACGGCGAGCCACGGGCGCTCGAGCCGGATTTGAGGGACCACCCCAAGTCCCAGGGCGGCGAGTGCTGCCAGCACCGGGGGCACGCATGCGAGTACGGCAGGGAACGCGAGCCAACGGCGCGGGCTCGGCGACGTGCGCACGCCACGGGTGACCCAGAAGACATCCGCCGCCGCGAGCGAAAGCCCGAGCGCCGCGAGCAGCCACGACCAGTCGCTCACGGCATCGGCGAGCGCCGCCGGATTCCGAACGTTCGCAGGGCGGCCCTTCGGCAGCACGAGCTCGCGCGGGCGGATATCGCTCTCGGCGGCGCTCGTCAGGTTGATGGGAACGAGCGTGCTGCCGGGCCGCAAGCCTTTCCAGGTGGCGTAGTAGAAGCCGGCACGGTCCGGCCCGGGTGCCGCCGCGAGGCCGCCATGCGCGGGAACGCTGAGGCGCGTGCCGTCGGGGCGCTCGAGCTCGACCTCCGTCACGTCGAGCGGGACGCGCACGGCGAGGGGATCGCCCGTGTGGGCCGGTCCCGCCGCGGCGCCCGCGCGGTGGGCGCGGGCGAGCTCGAGCTGGTTGCGCACGAAGAGGACGAAGGACGCTCTGAGCGGCCAGGTGCTCTCGCCCACGTCGAAGGAGACGAGCGTGCCGCTCCGCCCCGCGAGCGAGACGTCGGCGATGAGCGTGCCTTCGCGGGCCCGCACCAAGGACGCGTTCGGGCTGTCCGGCTCGAGCAACGCCGCGCGGGCGATGCTCACCCCGTCGAAGCTCGCGAAGCGGAGCCGCGGGTCCCCCTCCGCCCACGACGTGATCGAGGGGTGCTCGAGCGACCCTTTCACTTCTGCTGTCACGCAGCGTCCCGCGGGCGGGTTCACGATCAGGAAGTCGGCGCCGGGGAGCCCCTTCGGGCAGGCGCCGTCGACGACGACGAACGCGTCGCGCGGCACGTCGGCGCTCGCGAGGCCGTCGAGCTCCGTCGTGAAGACATCGCTATCGGGATCGCTCCCTAGGGCGCGCGCGAGCCAGGGACTCGCGGCTTTGGGTGCGAGCACGACGGGCAGACGCCGGCTCTCCGGGACGCGGACGTAGGCGCGGTCGTCGGCGCGCAGCGCGTCGCCCGGGGCGAGCTCGACCACGAGGCCCATGCCCTGGTCGTGCGCGGCCGCGTCGAAGGCGAGCACGACGGGCGCCTGCTCCCCAGCCGCGAGATCGAGCCTTCGGGACGATAGTGGGGTCGTGACGCCCCGCTGCGAGAGCGTGACGAACAGCGAGCGCGGCTGCTTACCGAAGTTTTGGACGAGCGCGAAGGCCTGGACCTGATCCTTGCCCGAGGGTCCCGGAGCGCGCCCCACGTCAACGCGCACGATGGCGACGTTGTCCGCCGGCGTGCCCACCGGCACGACCTCGAGCGGGTAGGCGGAGTGGGAGAGGGCGTCGCGGTCGGGGAACGCGCCGTCGGTGAAGACGAGGATGCGCCGGGTCCCGCTCCTGGCTCTGAGGTGGCTCGATGCGAGGGAGAGCGCCCTCCCTAGGTCGCCTTCGACCTCCCCCGCCTTGACCCGATCGACCGCGGCTTCCAAGCGGCGCACGTCGTGCTCCCACGGGGAGACGACGCGCGGCTCGCGCCCCGCCTCGATGACGAGCGCATCCGCACCCGGTCCGAGGCGTCGGAGGGCCGCGCGTGCCGCCTGTTGAGCGAGCGCCACGCGAGTCCGGCCACTCGCGTCGGTGGTGGTCATCGAGGCGCTGCCGTCGATGACGACGGCGACGTGGTCCGAATCGATGCGACCTCCGCGCGTCAGCGGCGTCGCAACCGAAAGCGACAAGGCGACGAGCGCGAGCGCTTCCAGGATCAGCGAGACGTGCGGAACGAGGCGGCGAAATGGCTGCCGCGCGAGTAGATCGCGCGCCGCTGCCTGCCACAGCCAGATCGAGCTGACCCGTCGCTCCTCGCGCTTGATGCGCAGGACATACAGAAGGACGAGCGGGACGAGCAGACCGAGGAGCGCGAGGCCGACGGGGCTCCGGAGCTCGAAGGGCACGGCCGAAGCTTACGCCCGTTTCCTACCCTGCAGGCGCTCGTCGGTGCGGTCGCGATCCCGAAAGATGTCTTCGAGCACGCGCTCGACGCTCTCGACCCCTTCGGCGCGGATGGTCTCCAGATTTCGCCGTGCGATGCGCTCCCTCAGGGTCGGTGCGGGGGGCATCGGAAGGCTCGCGACACCCAGCAGATCGAGGTCCAGAAAGGCCGTCCCCTCCGTTTCGTCACCCCGGACGCGCTCGAGCGAGGTCGTTCGGACCAGCTGTAGGGTGGGGTAGGGGCTCCTTCGGAGGAATGGGATGAGGCGCTCGGGGTCATCGAGCTGGGGGGTGGCATCGGGGTGGAACGCCGCCATCGCGAAGGGTGCCTCACCCGGCTCGTAGCGGTCGGCGTCGAGCGCCCGGAGCCCGCGCGCGAAGTGCTCGAAGTCGAGTCTCGAGAGGTAGAGGCGGGGGTACATGAGCAGCGCGACCTCGATCTCCGTACGCTCCGAAAGGGTGTCGATCGTCATGAGCGATGGAGCGAAATCATCCGGTAATTCTTGCTGAATCACGCACTCGGCAACGTGTCCTTCGTTGCGTGCCGAACGCGCCCACGGACAGAGCACGAAGCGCTCGACCACCTCTGCGAGGTAACGCCGGTTGAGGCGCAGGGTCTCTTCTTCGATCGTGTCCGGCAGGGTCACGTGGGTAGCGTACCCGAAGCACTCGACGGTGGTGCACGCGGTGTGTCGCACGCGCTTCGGATGTCGATCACGAGTGACGACGAGGGTGAATCACACTCGTGATGCTTGACGTAATGAAAGAAGCAAGAGAACATACGTTCTCGTGAGCGTTCGTTAGAGCGCTCGCTGAACCAAACACCAGAGGATGGATATGGCTGCTAAGAAGAAGACGAAGGCGAAAGCCAAGAAGGCGAAAGCCCCGGCCGCTGCTCCCAAGAAGGCGAAGCGCCGCCGCAAGAAGAAGAAGTGAACCTTCGGAGCAGGCGCGGGTGCAGTCGCTTCGGTGGCGCGCCCGCGCCGCTCCAACAAGTCGGAGGGGGGAGGGGAGGGAGTCGGGGGCGTCGCGAGGACGACGAGCGGAGGAGGGGATACTCAGTCGACCGTTCGACTCACGAAGCGACGGACGACCGCTAGAAGATTTTCGTCGGTGGTGGCACGAACGTACGTCGCTCCGGTCTTGCGAGCGAACGCGCGCAGCTCCTCTGCGAGACCCGCAATCCGCAGCAAATAGGCCTCGATTGCTGCTGGATCGGCCGTGACCTCGAGACTCTGTCCCGTCTCCGCGTCGACGAGCGAAAGGTCGCCTTCGAGATCCGGATCGAGCTCGCTCGCGTCCAGGATTTGAACGAGGGCGAGATCGTGTCCCGACGAGCGACAGAGCGTGAGCGCGCTCGTGAGCGGTCCCGCATCGAAGAAGTCGCTCACCACGACCACGAGCCCGGGTCGGGGTGACCGCTCGACCACCGCGCGGACAGCAGCGGCCAGATCGGTTTTCCCAAGGGCGCTCACCTTGTTGAGCTCCCGGAGGAGTGCCGTGATGCCACCCCGGCCGCGGCGCGGCCGAGCACGCTCGAACGGGGCGCGCTCGGGGTCCGTGACGCGAGCGGTCCAGAGCTCGGCGCGCTGACCGCTCGCGAGACCCAGGTACCCGATGGCGGCCGCGACCCGTCGAGCGCTCTCGAGCTTGGGGGGGTTACCGAAGTCGAGCGAGGCCGACGCGTCGAGCACGATGCGGATCACCGCGTCCTCTTCGGCGCGGAAGAGCTTCGTCACGGGCTGCCCGGTGCGGGCGTACGCGAGCCAGTCGATGCGTCGCGGGTCGTCGCCCGGCTCGTACGGGCGATGCTCTTGGAACTCCGCGCTGCCGCCGCGGGCCTTGGCGGCGCGGTCCCCCGCCGAGCCGGAACGAGCCTGTATCTCTAGGCGACGCTTGAGGATTTCGAGCTCGCTCAGGAACTCCGGCGAGAGCAGCGCTGCCGTCATGCGGGCGTCGGGCTCGGCGTCTCGGGCGGCGGTGCAGGTGGCGGCAGCGACGCTTCGAGCCTCGCCTTGAGCGCGCGCTCCTCTGCCCGCCGTCGCTCGACGCGTCCACCCGCCAAGGCGAGCAGGCCGAGGCCAATCAGCGCCCAGGAGAAGCAGGAGACCCCCGCGGAGAGGAGCAGCACGCGGCGCTCGCTGTCGGCCGTGCTCGGGCCGACCTTGGCGAGCTCGAAGGCGTAGAGCGGCGACGGCGCGGCAACCAGCGGTACTCGTTGGCCATCCATGAAGGCACCCGTGATGGCCATGGCGATCCAGGGGCCCACGAAGGCCAGGAACAGAACGCCGAGCAACACCACCCGGGGCACCCCGCTCGAGCGAGACCGGGCACGAGCCCAGGCGGAGAACCCGGTCACGAAGATCAGGAACGAGACGCAGTAGGCCCCGATGCCGAGGACGCCCTGGTACTCGTCGGCGCTCTTCAAGGTGGCCCAGGCCGTGACCAAGAGCGCCGCGTACGACCCGAGCACGAGGATGAGCAGCAGCGAGCAGGCGGGCATCACCCCGGGCCCCAGGAAGCGCCGGCCGGCACCGGCCCCCTCGCGACCCCACTGCGCGAGGACGCGCGCCGAGGGCCCGAGCGGCTCGCCGATGAACAGAAACGCGACGAACAGGAACGTGCAGAAGAGCCCGATCTCGCCCGCGACGAACCAGCCCGCGTCGCGGAGTGCCGCACCGCAAGCGACCGCCGTTGCCGTGAGGAAGGGGCCGGTGACGAGCGTCCAGATGCGCAGGCGCGTCGAGCGATCGTCGCTCGGCGCGGCCATGTTCGACACGGTGATCTCGTGGAAGAGCCAGGCCGGGAGCGCGACGAACACCGCCGGCAGGAGCACGAGCAGGGTCACGTACTCGACTCCGAAATCAGCACGCGTGTATGCCGTCGGAAGCCAGACCGGGGGACCCCCGGCGACCCCGTGCCAGAGGTTGTTCGCCGCGAACGAGAGTCCCACGCCGAGCCCGAGGTAGGCGGCGATCGACGCCGGGATCGAGACCAGCAGCGTGACGAGGATGGCGAGCGCGGGGCTCGAGAACATCGAGCTCATCGCGAGGCCGAAGGTGACGCTCAAGATGGACGCGGCGCCGAGCGCGACGAACGCGAGCAGCACCTCGAGCGCGGTCACGCCGCCGAACAGGAACGGGAGCCCGCCGACCGGCGCGAGCATGATGAGGTACATCGCGACGTAGGTGAGCGCGCCGAGCAGCTTCCCGCGGGCGATGGCGGGCGCGCCGAGCCCCGTGAGCTCGAGCGCCTCCCAGGTGCCGCCGCTGCGCTCGGCGGCGATGCTGGTCGCGGCCATCGCGGGCCCCATCCACGCGACGAGCGTGAACGCGAGCGAGAAGAACGTGTGATAGAGCCAGACCCCGACCTTGGCCGGCTCGGAGTCGATCGAGGCGAGGCCGCCGATCGAGCAGATGAGGAGCGTCATCATGCCGGTCGTGACGGCGAGCACGACGGGGGTGCGCTGCAGGCGGGCGGAGGCGCGGAGCTCGCGCATCCAGACCGGGTTCGGATCCGTTAAGAGGCCGGCGAGCCGGACCCGAGCACGGGCGATCCCGCGAACGCTCGGCGGGGGAGGGGGGATCGAGGCGACGCCGGTCTGCGCGCTCATGTGAGCTCTCCTCGCGTGACCTCGAGGAAGATGCGCTCGAGCTCGTTGCGCTCCGGCTCGACGGTGACGACGCCCACGCCGCTCGTCACGAGGTAGCGGACCACCTCGGCGACGTACTGGTCGCCGCCGACGTAGTTCAAGACGAGCAGCCCGCCGGCCCCCGCCTCCACGCCGAGCACGCCGCTCCCACCCTCCAGCATGGGGACGATCGCCTGCGCGTCGCCGAGGACGCGGAGCTTGAGGCGCTTGCGCGTGGTCTCCGGGATGGCCACGCCGCCCGCCGTGACGGAGGCCGCGACGTGGGGCGCCGGAGCCGCGGCCCCGCTCGCAAAGCTCGGTCCGGCGGCTGGGCTCGCGAAACCCGCCGCGGGAGCGGCCTCGGGCTGAGCGGAACCGTCCGCCGGAACCGGGACGGCGGCCACTGCGCCCGCATCTCGCGCCCCACCGTTCTGTCGGGCGGCAAGGCGCTCGGCGATCTCTCCGATCGGCCCCGCGACGACGAGCTCCCCGCGCTCGAGGATGCCGACCGAGGTGCACACGTCGCTGAGCTCGGTGAGGATGTGGCTCGAGAGGAAGATGGTCTTGCCGAGCTCGCGCAGCTCGAGCAGGAGGTCGCGCACCTCGATGCGGGCGCGCGGGTCGAGATCGCTCGCCGGCTCGTCGAGCACGAGCACCTTCGGGTCGTGAAGCAGCGTGCGCGCGATCTGCAGGCGCTGCTTCATGCCCTTGCTCAGCGTCGCCACGAGCCGATCCGAGAGCTTGGTGAGCTCGGTAAGCTCGATCACGGCGTCGACGACGCCGAGCTCCGGGATTTGGTACGCGTCCGCGAAGAACTCCAAGAACTCGCGCACCGTGATGCGTTCGTAGACGCCCGCGTGATCGGGCATGTAACCGATGATGCGGCGCACGGCGTCGGGATCGAGCGCCGCGTCGATGCCGTCGATCTCCACGCGCCCCGCCGTGGGCTCGAGCAGCGTCGCCATCACGCGGATGGTCGTGGTCTTGCCGGCGCCGTTCGGCCCGATGAAGCCGAAGATCTCGCCGTGGGCGACCTCGAAGCTCACGTCGCGCAGCACCTCGAGCTCGCCGTAGCGGTGCCAGAGGTGACGGACCGAGATGGCCGGCGTCACGGCACGCCCCCCCAGCCCACGACCCGCACGATGACGCGATCCCGATCGAGCGCGAAGCCCGAGTCGGTCAGCTTGCCTTCGCCGCCGGCGATCTGCGCGAGGAGCACCGGCACGTCGTCGGGCCACCAGTCGGACCCGTCCGCCTGGGCCTCGAGCGCGGCGAGCGCGGCCCCGAGCCCTTCGGCGTGGCGGTCGACGGTCTTCGTGAGCTCGGTCGCGCCGAGCGGGTGGAGACCAACGTGGGGGACGACGGAGCCGGTGGGCGGCGAGAGCGGCGTGCCTTCGCTGCCTTTCACCGCTTTGCCGTCGGGGATGGTCGGGAACAAGACGTAGCCGCGACCGGGCAGGGAGAGGACCGCGGCGACGAGGTCGCGCGCGGCGCGGTTCTTCACGATCACCTCGCCGCTTGGGTCGCGCGTGATGCTGATGCCGCCGGCGAGCGACGCGAAGCCGTCGTCGCGTACCACGACGGTCGACCAGGGCTTGGTGCGCAGCCGCTCGAGGTGCGCGCCGTCCCGGTCGACGACCACGGAGCGCTCCACGAACTCGTCGCCCGAAGCGACCTCGACGAGGCTCGAGCGCGCGAGGGGCTGGACGGCAATTTCGCGCGCCGACGACGCGTAGAAGCCGCGAAAACGCGTGGCCGCGGCGCGCTCCATCCCCGCTCCGCTCTCGATCAGCGTGAGATGGCGTGCCCGGCCCCGGACGCCCTTGCCGAGCAGGCCGATCGTCACGACGAGCGCGAGCGTCGCGGCGGCCCACAGCGGCAGATGCACGAGCGCGCGCAGGGGCTTGCCGCGCTTCGCGGCGAGCCAGAAGCTGAGCGGCCCCGCGAGCGCCGCGTACACGAGCAGGATCAGCGCCGAGACCACGATCGTCCAGCGCATCGAGCGATTCGGATCGAGCTCGGCGCGGATGGCGTTGGCGCCGAGGCCATCGAACCCGGTGCGGCCGAGCGGCAGCGCGATCGCCCCCTTCCGCTCGCTCGCGTGACGGAGCAGATCGGCGACTTTGAGCGTCACCCAGCGGTCCGCCGCGAACGGCTCGCCGAGGTCGAACGCCAAGAGGTGCACCTCGCCGAGCCCATAGCTCGCGACCGCGCCCCAAGGGCTCGCGCGCAAATTGCCGCCGGAGAAGCCTTCGAGGAGCGCCGCCGTTTCGGGGAGCGGCGCGAGCCGGATGCCGACGATGGGCGGACGCCCCATGCGCGGCCCCGTCGGCGCGCCGGACGGCGTCTCGCCCTGCTGATAGAAGAGCGCAGGGGCGAGCAGCTCCGGAGGCGAGCTCGTGCGCTCGATGGCGCCGCCGACCAGGGCCGTCAGCGGCGCGAAGCGGCCATCCTCGGGCCGTTCGAGCGCGACGCCGAGGGCGCCGCCCGCGAGCACCCAATCGGTGAGCGCTTTGAGCTCCGGCTTGCCGAGCGCGGCCAGGCGGCGACCCGACGTGACGACCAGCGACGCCGAGGCCCACGCCGCGGGCCAGCGTGGCAGCGTGAGATCGCCCGACGTGGGATCGGTCGGCGGGCTCGTCACGAGCACGCTGCTCACGCGCATCCCGCCGCCGAGCGGGTTTTGGACGAGGATGCCCGACTCCCGCACGCCGGGGGCGATGCGGCTCGGCGTGCTGAGATCGACGAGCAGCGGGTCGGTCGGGCGCGGCTCTGGCATCGGCGCTGCGGCGAGCGGTGTGCCGTCGGAGGCGACCGCCGTGAGCTCGAGCTCGGCGGGCGAGCTCGCGTTGCCGTGCGTCGGGAGCTCGAGCGCCGCGCGCGCGCCGGGCGCGAGCGTGAAGGGCGCGAGCGTCACGCAGTGGGAGACCCGCCGCATGAAGGGCTCCTTCGCCTCGAGCTTGAGCGTGCCCGTGAGCTCGGAGCCGCCCGTGTTGTGCAGCCACACGACGTAGCTCGCCCACCCTTCGGGCAGCGGGCTGCTCGGTCCGAGCACCGCGAGCGGCGTCAGATCGAGGCTCGCGGCCTTGGGCGGCGCCGCGAGCGCCCCTGACGGCAGCGCGAGAAGCGCGAGCGTCGCGAGTACTAGAGCGCGCATCGGCGCGTCAGTTCCCCTGCACCGCACGCTCCACCGCCTCCGGCCGTGCTGGCACGCTGGCGACGAGCTCCTCGATCACGCGATCGGGGCTCACCCCGTCGGCCTCGCCTTCGAAGCTCAGGAGCAAGCGATGGCGCAGGACCGGCTTGGACGTGCGCGCGAGATCGGCGAAGGAGACGTGGGCGCGGCCGTCGAGCAACGCCACCGCCTTGCCGGCGAGGATCAACGCTTGGGCGCCGCGCACGCCCGCGCCGATGCGCAGAGCACGCCGCACGAGCGGCGTCGCGTGCGATGCTTCCGGCGCGCTCGCTCCGACCAGGCGAGCGGCGTAGCGCAGCACCGGCTCCGCGACGACGACGTCGCGGCACAGCGCGCGGAGCTCGAGCACGGCGGCGCGCAGGAGCACGCGCTCGGGCGTGGGGACGGGACGCCCGGTCGTGCGCATCAAGATCTGCGTGAGCTCGTCCTCGCTCGGCGCCGGCACGAGGACCTTGAGGAGGAAGCGATCGAGCTGGGCCTCCGGCAGCGGGTAGGTCCCCTCCATCTCGATGGGGTTTTCCGTGGCGAGCACGCAGAACGGCTCCTCGAGCACGTGCCGGACGCCGCCGATCGTCACGGAGTGCTCCTGCATCGCCTCGAGCAGGGCGCTCTGTGTCTTCGGCGTCGCGCGGTTGATCTCGTCGGCGAGCACGACCTGTCCGAAAATAGGGCCCTTGTGGAGCTCGAAGCGGCCCGCCGCCGCCCCCGGCGCGCCAAGGGAGAGCACGTTGGTTCCGATCACGTCGCTCGGCATCAGATCGGGCGTGAACTGAATGCGCGAGAAGGTGAGGTCGAGGCACTGTGCGAGCGTCTTCACGAGCAAGGTCTTGCCGAGCCCCGGATTGCCCTCGAGCAGCACGTGCCCGCCCGCGACGAGCCCCCAGAGAACCTCCTCGACGACCTCCCCCTGGCCGACGATCACCTGGCCTATGGCATCACGGAGCCGCACGCACGCGTCGCGAGCCGAGGCGACCCGCGATTCGAGATCGGAGAGGGCAGGAGCGCTCGCCATGGGTCCGCCAGGCTACCATCGAGCGGCGCGGGTGCGCTCACGGCCTTCACGCCTGGGGCGGATTTGTCCGGTATCGACGGCGACCACGATCTTTTCATCGGCGACGTGATCCATGAGGCGTACGGCAAGCCCTGCTTTTCCTCGGCCAAATCGCGGATCCGCGCGGCTGACGGCAGCCGGGGATGGATGATAGCGTCGAGGCCATGCGGCTCTCGACCCTGCCCGTGCACGCGCTCCTCGTCGTCGCGCTCTCCGGCTGCAGCCACGCCGAGGAGGAGAAAGCCAAGCTCGCCGAGATTCAGAAGAAGGCCGACGAGAAGATCGCCCAGGCCGAGAATCAGGCGAAGACGAAGCTCGCCGATCTGCAGAAGGAGCTCGACGACGCCAAGGCCGAGCTTGCCAAGGCGAAGGCCCAGACGGTCGAAGCAGTGAACAAAGCGCAGTCGAGCGCCGAAGAGCAGGCGAAAGCCGCGGAGGCCGCGCTCGCCAAAGCGCGCCAGGCCTTCAAGGAGAAGGCGCGCGTCGAGCTCGCCGAGGCGAACAAGGATCTCGCCGAAGTGCAGGGCAAGGTGAGCAAGGTGCCGGCGAAGTCGAAGGCCGCCGTTACCGCCCTCATGCAGGACATCCAGAAGCAGCAGAAAGCGATCGCCAAGGACATAGCTGCTTTCGACGCCGCGACGATCGACACGCTGAGGACAGCCGACGCCAACGTGAAGAAGGACATGGCGGCCCTCAAAGCGAAGATCCGCGCCGTTCGCGCCAAGGTGCAATAGACGGCCGTTCGGGGTCGTCCCGCGGCACCTACTCGCGCCTACCCCTTCCCACCCGCCGCTGCCGCGTACGCGGGGTCGGGCTCAAGTTTCATGACGGCGGGCCGTAGTCCCCTACTGGACACGAGCGACCGTGCGAAGTGTTGCGCCATCCAGGGATCCCGCGGCCAAGGCCGGCAACGCCACGGATTTCTCCATCACGCGCCAGACGACGAAGATCGCCACGGCCTCGGTCGTCGTTCCGCTGCGTGAGGATCGCTACTCCCCGGGCGTCATCGTCGAGCAGAAGTACCAGCTCGTGCGTCTGCTCGGCGAGGGCGGAATGGGGTCGGTGTGGGTGGCCAAGAACCTCACGCTCGACTGCCACGTTGCGCTCAAGCTCATGCGCGCGGATCTCGCTCAGGCGGTGCCGGGCGCGGGCGAGCGCATGCTCACCGAGGCTCGCGCGGCGGCGAGCATTCACCATCCGGCCATCGTTCAGATCTTCGATTTCGGGCGCACGCGCGACGGCGACCCGTTCATCAGCATGGAGATGCTCGACGGCGAGAGCCTCTCCGCGACGCTGAAGCGTCGCGAGCGTTTGCCCGCCACGAAGGCCATCCAGGTGCTGATGCCGATCGCCGATGCGCTCGTCGTCGCGCACGCCCGTGGCGTCGTGCACCGCGACCTCAAGCCCGACAACATCTTGCTCGCGCGCCTCGCGGACGGTCGCGTGCAGCCGAAGATCTTGGATTTCGGTATCGCCAAGCTCGAGGCCGCCGGCTCGCCCAAGCTCACGCTCGACGGCACCGTGCTCGGCAGCCCCGCGTACATGTCCCCCGAGCAAGCGCGCGGTCAGACCGACATCGATCTGCGCGTCGACGTGTGGGCGTTCTCGGTGATGCTCTACGAGCTCGTCACGGGCTGCACGCCGTTCGCGGGCGAGAGCTACAACGCGCTCCTTTACTCGATCGTGGGAACAGAGCCGCTCACCCTCGCCGAGCACGGCATCGACGATCCTGAGCTGTGGGCGATCCTCGCGCGCGGCATGGATAAAGAGCGCGAGACGCGTTTCGGTAGCATGCGCGCGATCGGCCGGGAGCTCGCGAGATACCTCCTCAATCGCAAGGTGAAGACCGACATCACGCAAGCGCCGCTCAAGCCTTGGCTCGAGGCGAGCGTGCGCCCCCAGGCCGCTCTTCCCTCGGTGTTCGCTTCGCTCGCGCCGTCCGGCAACATGAGCGATCGCCCGCCGACCGTGCACCCCGCGCAGAACGGCGACGTCGACGGCTTGCTCGAGCTCATGCGCGAGCCCGTCCCGCCGACGCAGCTTTCGCAGGACCAGCTCTACGCCCAGGGTCAGGTGCGCATCCAGGAAGCGAAGGCACAGGCCAAAGCGGCGCGCGGCCGAACGACCATCGGGCGACAGCGCTCGCTCAGAACCTTCAAGATGCCGGCTCCGCTCGCGCGCGTGCCGCGCTGGATGTGGTTCGCGGGCCCCGCCGCCATCGCGTTCCTCGGCTCGGTGATCGCCTCGCTCGCCCGTACCCCCGACGCGCCCGAGGCGCCGGCAGCTCCCGTCGCCTCTGCCGTGACGGCCGCTCCGGTACCGAAGGCCGCCCCCGCGGCGGCGCCTGCGGAGACCCCGCGTGCCGTCGTGCGCCCGGCGAAGCCGGAGCCCAACGAGGCGGTAGCGCCACCCACCACGACGTCGCACACCGCGAAAGCGAAGGCTTTGCCCGTGGCTCGAACGGCAGCGCCGACGCGCCTCGGCGCGGGCCGCAAGCAGCCGTCGCGGACCGAGCTCAAGAACCCGTTCGCGCGCTAGGTTTTTTGGGCTAGCCTCCGAAATCACGGTGCGGAGGCTTACGGCGGGTCTCGTGATGCTGGCGGTCGGGTGCTCGACGACGTCCACCGTTTATCGAAACAAGGGCATACCGTTGGAGGTGGACGTGCTCGGGGGCTCACCCTCGACGATCTTCGTGAAGAACGACGAGGGCAAGGTGTACGAGATCCCGCGCGCCGACATCCGATCGGTCGACTATCCGGGTAACGTTCACACGGCCGTGGGTGCCGCCGTGCTCGGGTACGGCGTGATCAACATCGCCGTCGGCCTGCCGGCGTGCGCCGAGGAAAAACAGCAGCAGGCGGCGTTCTGTACCGGCGTTTTTCTGCCCGCGCTCGTTGGCGCCGCGATCATGCTGTGGGGACTCGGCGTGAACATGGATCAAAGCGCGGCGGTGGAGGACACCTCGCGCCATTCCCGACGTCGCCCGAAGCCCGAGCTGCGCCCGCCGCCCCCACCCGTCGACGACGACGATGATGACGAGGTGAAGCCGCGTCCGAAGGCGCCCGCCGCCGTCTACCTCGAGGACGATGCTCCGAAGGTCGAGCTCCCGGAAGATCCCGCGGGGGCTTCCAGCGCGAAGCCTGTTGCGCCCTTCGTTCCTCACCCGCCGGCTTCGAGCGCGCCGCCGGCACCCGCTCCGGCACCCCCGCCGCCTCCCCCTCCCTCGAAGTCATTTCCTGTCGAGCAGTAGCATTCCGGGAGGGGGATGCGGATCAGGACGCGTTGCGTCGAGTGGGAAAGACGTGAAGGATCAGGTGTGGGAGGCACCCGATGAAGAGCCTCAATGTCTCGATACTCGTGCTCGCCGTCGCGAGCGCGACAC
>DATMCL010000249.1:0-7481 GCA_035558375.1 Polyangiaceae bacterium | reverse complement strand
CCGGTGGCGGCGGCGGTGGCGGTGGTCGCGGCGGCGGTCGCGGCGGCGGTCGCGGTGGCGGTGGGCGTCGCTTCGGCGGCGGCGGTGATCGCGGCGGCGGTGGCTGGGGCGGCGATGGCGGTGGCGGTGGCGGTGGCGGCGGCGACGATCGTCGTCGTGGCGGCGGCCGTCGCGAGCGTTACTGACCCGCGAGATAGCCGGTTTTCCGGCGTGCAAGAGCGCGAGTGCACCGGCGGTGCCTCGCGCTTTTGCGTTCGAAGGCGTGACTCAGCCGAGGGGACCTTCGCGCAGCACGGCGACGCCTTCCGCCCCGTCGAACGGCACCTGTCCGTCGACGACCAGGTCCGCCCGGTCGCGGGTGCCGTCCTCCTCGAAGAAGCGCAGCAGGCCCGGCGTGAAGCCTTCCCACAGTGCTCGTGCGCCTTCGCCGTCGCGCTCGATGCCGCGCCGCACGCAGAGCTCGGCAGGCGTCTCGACCCAGATCGCATAGCTGAGATAGCGAGCGATCTCCCGGCGGGCCGCGCTCACGCCGTCGAAGATCACCGTCGGCGCGAACGGCACCGCGCGCCAGGGTCCGAGGCTGCGGCCGGCCCAGTCGTTCGCCCAGTCGCGCTGCTGGTAGCGGATGCCTTCTCCGCGGAGCAGCGGTGCCACCACCTGAGCCTCGAGTCGCGGAACGAAGGTCGTGATGTCGTCCCACGCCAGGAAATCGTCCATGGGAACGATGGGTGCGCCGCCGAGGCGCTCGGCGAGAAGCCGCGCGAGCGCGCTTTTTCCGGCCCCGGCGAGGCCGTCGACCGCGATCAGGCGTACGGCGTGGCTCGGCGTGGGCTCGTTGATGCGCCGCACGAGCTCGGCGAGATCGATGTGCTTCATGGCTCCCTCGCGAGGGCTGGAAGGGACGGCGTCACGAGCGCGAGCGTCGGCGTTTCGGCCCGCACCGCGCCGAGCTTCTTCGCGAGCTCGAGGTGGGAACGGCTCACGACGAGCCAGGCGTCGCGGTGGCCCGCCGTTCGCTCCCGGAGGACCTCTTCGGAGACGAAGGGATCGGCGGCGCGCTCGTGGCGTGGATCGCGATCGTCGAAGGGCGCGGCCGCGTTCGGTCGTCCGAACGCCGCGGTGACGGCCAGGTAAGAGTAGTCGGGCGTGTCGATGAGCAGCGCCGGCGCGCCGAGCTCTCGGGCGCGCGTGCCAATCGTGACGGCGTCGCGCCGATCCGCGAAGGCGGGCGGCGTCCCCGCGCGGAACACCCAGCCGAGCCCGACGAGCGACAGCGCGAAGCCGAGCCACACCAGCGGACGTCCGAGCGGCTCGCTGCCGCGCCGCTCGAGCGCGCCGCCGACCGCGAGCGCGATCAGGTACCACACGGGCAATACGGCCCGCCCGCTGTGGTGCGTGGGGCCGCCTCCGCTGAGCTCCCCAATCATCAAGAATGCGAGGAGAGCACCAGCGCCGAGCGCCGGGCGAGCGAAGCGCCGGAGCAGCGTCCGGTCCACGCCGAGGAGCACGAGCGCCAAGCAGAGCTCGGGCTCGTCCGTGAGCAGCGAGCGCGGGACGCTGAAGAAGCGCTCGCCGAGCGAGGGGCCTTCGCCGAGGGCGCTCTTGTAGGCGGCGACGCGCTTCCAGAAGAACGTCGCGTCCCCGTGGATGAACACCCCGTGCAGCAGCCAGGCGGCGATGGGTGCGAGCGCGAGCGCGCCCTGAGCGAGGAACGGGCCGCGACGCTCCGCCCGGAACGCGTCGTATAGCGAGACGGCCGCAAACGCGAGCGCCACGGGCCACGCTTCGTAGCGACAGAAGCAGGCGGCGGCGACGGCCGCGGCGCCGAGCGTTCGGAGCCGTGGTTCGCTCCGCGTGAGCGCCGAAAGGGCGAGCACCGAAAGCGCCGCGGCCGGAACCTCGGGGAGCGGCGCTGCCGCCAGCCACGCGGACCACGGAAAGAGCGCCGCGACGAGCACGCCGGCGAGGGCGCCGAACCGCCCGATGCCGAGCCAGCGCGCCGCGAGCAAGAGGAGCCCCATCGAGCCGATTCCGAGCAAGATCGCGACGCCGCGTGCGACGGCGAGCGAGCCCCCGAGCACGCCGAACGCCGTGCCGTACACCCAGAAGGGCAGGGGGAGCCAGCTCGTGCCGCTCGGATCGAGGTGGGGCGCTTCGGCGAAGCGCTGGGCGATCACGATGCGCGCGTAGTCGTCGTCGCTGACGGCGCGAAAGCCGGCGGCAAGGACTGCGAGCGACACCAGGAGCTTCGCGGCGCCGACACCGACGGCATCCGCGCTGCGTCCAAGTACCGCAACCGAGCCCGCCGTCGTTTTGCCCCCGCTACTTCTTGAGGTGGATGGGCTTGCCGAGGCCTTTGCTCATGCCGCCCACGTGGCTCTTCTTCTGCAGGCCCTCGTCGGACGAGGAGGAGAGATAGGCGAGCGTGATGCTGGTCGCGAAGAACAGCGTCGCCGTTGCCCAGGTGGTCTTGGTGAGGAAGTTCCCCGCGCCGCGGCCGCCGAAGACCTGCTGCGCGCCCGCAGAGCCGAAGATGCCGCCGCCGCCGCTCTTCCCCGGCTGGATGAGGATCACGAGGATCAGGAATATGCACGCGATGACGTGCATGACCGTGAGGGGCGTCTGGATGATTTCGGCCATCGGCGACTCGGGCCGGTTCTAGCTCAGGTCGCGCCGGGGTGCACGAGCTCAGCTCTTTTTGGCCGGAACGACTTCGTAGAGGCGAAGGGCGGTGTTGGCCGCGAAGCGGATCCGCGCCGAAATCGGGCCCTCGTCGAGCTCCTGGGCCAGCGCCGAGATCTCCATGAGGGCGTCGCGCGAGCGGCGGAGCTCGGCGAGCAGCCAGCGCACGTCGCCGCCGGTGCCACCGCCCGCGCCGGCGTGGGCGCGTTCGATGTCGCGAGCGCGCCACTCGACGAGGACGTGCGCCGAGGGCAAGTAGCCCGCGCCGCCGCAATCGGGACAGCGCGCCGGTCCGCCGTCGCTTCCGATCTCCCCCGTGCCGTGGCAGCTCTTGCACTGCTCGTGCTCGGTGGTGGGCTTCTGCTCGCTCATGGCTCAGCTCGGAACGGCGTGTGCGATCTTGGCGAAGCCATCGGCGTCGAGGGAGGCGCCTCCGACGAGCGCGCCGTCGATGTCCTCGCACGCGAGCAGCGCGCCGGCGTTGTCGGCCTTCACGCTGCCGCCGTAGAGGACGGCCGTCTCGGTCGCGAGCTCGGGAGACAGGTCCTTGAGGCGCTTGCGGATAGCGGCGTGCACCTCCTGCGCTTGTTCCGTCGTCGCCACCTTTCCCGTCCCGATCGCCCACACCGGCTCGTACGCGATCACGCCGAAGCCCGGGCGCGCCCGGAGCTCGCCCGACACGGCGTCGAGCTGTCGGAACACGACCTCGAGCGTCTTGTTCGCCTCGCGCTCGGCGAGCGTCTCGCCGATGCACACGATGGGGCGGAGCCCGGCCTTGAGCGCCGCGACCGTCTTCTTCTTCACGAACTCGTCGGTCTCGGCGAAGTACTGGCGGCGCTCGCTATGGCCCAAAATCACCCACTTTGCGCCCGAAGCGAGCAGCATGGGGGCGCTCACCTCGCCGGTGAACGCGCCCTTGTCCTCCGGGTAGAGGTTCTGGCCGGCCACCTCGACGTGGGTGCTCGCGAGATCCGAGCTCACGGCGGCGAGCGCCGTGAAGGGCGGTGCGACCACGATCTTCGCCTTGGTGATGCCCTTGGTCGCCTGAGCGACCTTGGTGGCAAGCTCGCAGCCGTCGCCGCCGCCCGCGTTCAACTTCCAATTGCCTGCAATGACGTAGGAACGCATGTCGTGCTTTCGGTTCAGGGACGCAGGGCTTCGACGCCCGGCAGCTTCTTGCCTTCGACGAGCTCGAGCGAGGCGCCACCGCCCGTCGAGATGAAGCCGATCTTCTTGAGGACGGCGTCGCCCGCGGCCTTGACCGCCGCGACGCTGTCGCCGCCGCCGACCACCGTGAAGCCGCTCGAGTCCGCGACCGCCTGAGCGATCCCGTTCGTGCCTGCGGCGAATGCCTTGTTTTCGAACAGGCCCATGGGACCGTTCCAGAACACCGTCTTCGCCGTGGCGACCCGCTGGGCGAAGGCCTGCACCGTCTCGGGGCCGATATCGAGCGCCATCTCGCCGTCGGGCACGGCGTTCGCCTTCACCGTCGTCCCGCTCGTCGCGTCGATGCCGGTGCCGGTGACCACGTCGGTCGGCAGGACCAGATCGACGCCCTTGCTCTTGGCCGTCTCGAGCAGCGTGCGGCCCTTGGCGAGCCAGTCCGCCTCGTAGAGTGACTTCTTCATGTCCATGCCCTGCGCGGCGAGCAGCGTGTTCGCCATCGCGCCGCCGATGCACAGCGCGTCGCACTTCGAGAGCAGGGCCTCGATGACGGCAATCTTGTCGGTGACCTTGGCGCCGCCCAGGATGGCCACGAACGGGCGCGCGGGTGAGGAAACCACGCGGTCGAGCGCCTGGATCTCGTTCTTCAAGAGGTAGCCCATGCCGCGGTCCTTGATCAGCCGCGCGAGGCCGTGGACGGAGGCGTGCGCGCGATGGGAGGAGCCGAACGCGTCGTTGACGTACACGTCACAGAGCGAGGCGAGCTCCTTGGCGAAGGCCTCGTCGTTTTTCTCCTCCTGCGGGTGGAAGCGGAGGTTCTCGAGCAGGCAGACCTGACCCGGGCGGAGGTCGCCGACCACTTTCTTGGGGGCGTCGCCGATGCAGTCGTCTGGCAGCGTGACGTCCTGGCCGAGGAGCTCGCTCAGGCGCGCGGCGGCGGGCTCGAGGCTGTACTTCGGGGCGCGCTCGCCCTTCGGGCGGCCGAGGTGCGAGGCGAGGATCACGCGTGCGCCGGAAGCGATCGCCTTTTTGATGGTGGGCAGCGACGCCTGGATGCGCTCGTCGTCCGTGATGCGGCCCGACGCCTTGTCGAGCGGGACGTTGAAGTCGACGCGGATGAAGACTCTTTTGTTTTGTAGGGGAAGGTCGTCGATTGACTTGATGCCATCGAGCATGGACATGAGATTTGGACTTTCTTGATGGGATTGTCGGGGGAGGCTTGCGGCGTCTTACGCGGGCTGTTGAAGGCCCTAGCGCCGGCCTCGCCGGTAGGTCGTGGGGGTCGTGCCCGTGCTTGGCGATCGATCTGGTCTTCCAAGACCGCGGCGTCGTTCCGGGCTGGGGCGTGCGCCCCAGCCGCGGCTGCGCCGTACTACGAAACGTCGGCGGACGTCTTTAAGCGAAAGCGGAACTGACGAAGGAAGCCAATCCTCGGACGGATCGAACTAAAGAAAATTCGCGGGAAACGGCCCGCCGGGCGAGTGGGCTCACCGGGCGGGCGTTCCGCTTTGGACTGAGCGAACGCTCAGCCCTTTTGCGCCATCAGAAGCGCGAGGTCGATCATGCGGTTCGAGAAGCCCCACTCGTTGTCGTACCACGAGAAGACCTTCGCGAACTTGTCGCCGAGGACCTTGGTCTGGGTCGCGTCGAAGATGCTGGAGGACGGGTTGCCGATGAAGTCGCTCGAGACGAGCTCCTCTTCCGTGTAGGCGAGGAAGCCCTTGAGCGGGGAGCTCTCGGCCGCCTTCTTCATCGCGGCGTTGATCGCCTCGACCGTGACCGGCTTTTCCGTCGTGAGCGTGAGATCGACGAGCGAAACGTCGACCGTCGGGACGCGCACGGACACGCCGTCGAACTTGCCCTTGAGGGAAGGAATCACCTCGCTGAGCGCCTTGGCGGCGCCCGTCGTGCTCGGGATCATGCTGACGGCCGCGGCGCGCGCACGGCGCAGATCGCCCTTGCGGTGCGGGATGTCGAGCAGGCTCTGGTCGTTCGTGTACGAGTGCACCGTGTTCATGAGGCCCTGCACGATGCCGAAGTTGTCGAGCAAAACCTTCGCGATCGGCGCGAGGCAGTTCGTCGTGCAGGAGCCGTTCGAGACGATGTTGTGCTTCGCCGGATCGTACTGCTCGTGGTTCACGCCCATCACGAGGGTGATGTCGTGGTTCTTGGCAGGCGCGCTGATGATGACCTTCTTCGCGCCGGCGGTGAGGTGAGCACCCGCCTTTTCCTTGTCCGTGAAGAGACCCGTGCACTCGAGCACGATGTCGACGCCCTGGGCCTTCCAGGGAAGCTCCTTCGGATCCTTGATCGCCGTGATCGCGATCTCCTTGCCGCCGACGACGAGACCCTTCTCGCTCGTGGAGACGCTGGCCGCCGTGAAGCCACGGTGAATCGAGTCGTACTTCGTGAGGTGCGCGAGCGTGCGCGTGTCCGTCAGATCGTTGATGCCGACGATCTCGAGGTCCTTCACGCCGCGCTGATAGAGCGCGCGAAGAACGCAACGACCGATACGACCGAATCCGTTAATGCCAATCTTGGTTGCCATGCTGCTTAATCCTTGCCGTTTCCCCTACCCGGCGCCGGTAGCGGCGACGGCGCGGCCGGAACGCTTCCGGCCATCGGGCGGAACCTAGCTACGGGTACCGACACGGTCAAGCAGAGCGAGCCGGCGTGCGGCGCGCCTTCCGGTAGGCTCGGAAGCCCGGGGCGGCGCCGCGCCCGAGTCGGCAACGTTTCGGCAACGGCGCGCTGCCCCCGCGGCTCCGCGGCCGAGCGATGCTACAGGCTCGAACCATGCGCGACGCGGTGCGGCACCTCCGCGATCGGTTTTCAGCACCGGTGGACATCGCGTCGCTCGCGGCGTTCCGCATTCTCTTCGGGCTCGTCATGGCGGCGTCGGTCGCGCGCTTCATGGCCAAGGGTTGGGTGGACGCGTTCTTCGTCGAGCCGTCAGCGCATTTTCCGTACCCCGGGCTCGCCTTCGTGCGGCCGTGGCCGTCGGCGCTGATGCATGCCCACTTCGCGTGCCTGTTCGTGCTCGCGCTCGGGATCGCGTTCGGGTGCTGCTACCGGCTGTGCGCGCTCGGGTTCCTGCTCGGCTTCACGTACGTCGAGCTCATCGATCAGAGCCTCTACCTGAATCACTACTACCTCGTCAGCCTGCTCGCGGCGCTGCTCGCCGTGCTTCCGGCGGGGTGTGCGTTCTCGCTCGATGCGTGGCGGCGCCCCGAGCGCGCCGTCTCGACGATTCCGGCCTGGGCGCTCACCGCGCTCCGTTTCCAAGTCGGGGTCGTCTACGTGTTCGCGGGGGTCGCGAAGCTCAACCGCGACTGGCTCCTCGAAGCGCAGCCGCTCCGGATCTGGCTTTCGGCCAGCGGGGACTTTCCCCTCGTCGGACCATGGCTTGCGACGCGTGAGGTGGCGCTCTTCGCGAGCTGGTTCGGCGCGGCGTTCGACCTCGGCATCGTCTGGCTCCTGCTCGTTCGGCGCACGCGGTCGCTTGCCGTCCTCTTGGTTCTGGTCTTTCACGCCGCGACCGGGCTCCTGTTTCCGATCGGGATCTTTCCCTGGCTGATGAGCGTCGCAGCGACGGTGCTGCTGTCGCCCTCGTGGCCGCGCCGGGCGCTCGAACG
>DATMCL010000248.1:0-3422 GCA_035558375.1 Polyangiaceae bacterium | reverse complement strand
GTACCGTCGAACGCGCCGCTCCTGATGTACGTGTTGAGCGTCGTGCGCACCTGCTCGTGGGCGACGGTGTAGTAGCTGTGGCCGTTGAACGGCGTGATGGTGCCGCCGTAGACGAGCAGGCCTTTGTCCCGAGCCTGCTTGATGAGCTTGTCGTAGACGCCCTGCAGCGTCTGGGCCGACGCGTCGCCGTTGATGTCGTTCACGCCGTCGAGGATGATCACGTACTTCACGCCGCTCTGGCCGAGCACGTCGCGCGCAAAGCGCGCCTCCGCGGCGGTGCCGCTCCCGGCGAGGTTCGTGCCGCCGATGCCCTGATTCACCAACGCTACGTGTTTCGTCGTGGGGTCGGCCTGCAAGCGCGCCGAGAGAATGTCCGTCCAACGGTTGAAGTGGTTCGTGTCGCTGCCGCGCCCGTCCGTGATGGAGTCGCCGATGGCGACGGCCGCGACCGCCGAAGCGTCGGCCATCACGTCGACGCCCGAGATGAAATACCAGTGGTCGGTGCCCTGGGCCGACGTCATGCTGGCTTGGCTCACGTCGGTGCTGCCCGCCTGCACGTAGGACGTGGTGCGCGAGCCGGCGTGCGCCGTGAGGTTCTGCGGCACGCTGCCGAGCGCCATCGTGATCGTGACGTTGGCGAGCGGCGGGGCCGTGAAGTCGACCGTATCCGACCAGACTTCCTTGCCCTGCTCGATGGTGACGTTCGGCATGCCCGAGAAGGAGAGGGCCTTGTCGGTCGTCGTGTCGATCGTGCTGTCGACCGCGGGCGTCGCCTTGCAGAGCGCGACGTGGACGGAGTTGATGACCACGTTGCCGTTCCCGGAAAGGTTCGAGAACTGGAAGCGCAGCTGGCTGCCGCCCAGCGACAAGCGCACGACTTGCCGCAGCACCGCGCCCGACAGCGACGACGGGGGCTGAGCATCCGACGCCGCGAGATACGGCGACGCGGTGAAGGAGGCGACCCACTTCGTCGTGCCGCCACCGGCGCTGCCGCCCGCGCCGCCCATGCCGCTCGCGCCGCTCATGCCGCCCCCGCCGCCTGTGCCAGCAGGGCCTGAACCCGCCGTACCGCTCGCGCCGCCCGTCGCGGTGCCGCCAGCGCCGGTTCCACCTGCATTGACTCCACCGCTTCCGCTCATTCCACCGCTCGCATTCGTGCCGGCGCCCGCGCCGGTCCCAGCACTTCCAGCGTTGGCAACGCCACTCGCTCCGCCGCTCGCACCCATGCTGGTGCTCGCGGCGCTTCCACCCCCTCCGCTCACGCCGGCTGTTCCGCCCTTGCCCGCGTCGCCCGCGCCACTGCCGCTGCCCTCGCAGGCGCCGAGTAGCGCGATTCCTGTCAAAACGGTCGTGAGCTTGAGCGTTTTCAGGGCGCCACGCTGCAAGAAACCGGATGCGCGAAAACGCGCCATCGCGGATCTGATACTGCCTGCGGGCGCGCTCCGGCGCAAACCGGAGCCGGTCTTTGGCTACCGCTCGGCTGCACGACACCAGCCTCACTGAACGGAGAGCCAAGGACAGCGCCACGCGTTTGTAGTTACGTTCACCTGTGCCCCTTCGAGGCGTGACGTTCGGTGCCGCGAGCCTCTCTCTCGCGTGCTCGTCAGGCGCCACCCCGCCGGGTGCGTTTGCGAAGCGCTGCGCCAAGGGGCTGCGGTGAGGGGGCGCGGGGCGCGATCCGCGACGTTCGTCGCACGCGCGTGCCTCGCGGCTCTCGGTGCGAGCGCTTGCGGTGGCGAGCCCGCGGGCGAAGGCGCCGGGTCGTGCCGCTTCGAGATCGAAGCGGCACTGAGCGAAGTGATTCCGACGGTGGGGGTCGTCAGATGGTCGGCGGATCTCGCCGGGCTCAGCGCGGCGCGGGTCGAGTTCACGCTGAACGACGCCGCGCCCGGTATGCTCAATACGGGCAGCGGCGGGCCGATCGGCGTCGGCGGCAGCACGCACCGTGCGCTGCTGCTCGGGCTCAAGCCCGAGAGCACCTACACGTATCGCCTCGTTGCGTACGCCGGCACGGAACGCTGCGTGAGCGAGGCGCATACGCTCACGACCGGCGCGGGCACGCGCGACGTCCCGGTCCTGCGAACGGCGGTGGATCCATCCCGTCAGGCGCGCGGTTTCATCGTCACGAGCAGCGGCTACGGGCAGGTCGATACCAAAAAAGCCTTCGTGATCGATGCGGACGGCGACATCGTCTGGTGGGCGGATGCGCCGCCGCAGTGCAGCCGCGCGCTCCAGGACTTTTCGGGCAACGCCTTGTGGATGCTCGACGTGGCCCCGGCACCGACCGATCGCGGCCTCGTGAGCAGCGTCGGGATGGACGGCACGGACCCAGTGGCGGGCGTGCCGGGATTCGACCGCGCTCACCACGATCTCGTCGCGCTCCCCGATGGAGTCATCGCCACGCTCGAGTGGCACGAGGCGCTCGACGGCCCCTTCTCCGGCTCGAGCGACCTGGTCGAGCGCTCGCCCGGCGGCGGCGTGCGCACGGTGCTTCGCATCGACGACAGCGTCTTTCCGGCCTCCGCCGGCCGTCTTCACGCGAACGCCGTCCGCTATCGCGCGGCCGACGACACCTACACGGTGAGCGACCTCTACGCTTCCGCGATCATCGCGCTCACTCGCCAGGGCGAGTTGCTCTGGCAAGTCGGCGGAGACTGCTCGAGCTCGGCCGCACCGAAATGCGCGCCGCTCGACATCGACGGCAACCACGGGCACGAGGTGCTCGCCGACGGCAACCTGCTGCTCTTCGCCGATCATACGAGCACTGCGTACGAGTACGCTCTCACCGAAACGGAGACGTCGCTCGCGGCGAGTCTCGTCTGGTCGTACGCCGCCGATGGGGAAAGCAGCGATCAGCTCGGTGACGTGCAGCGCCTGCCCAACGGCAACACGCTCGTCGACTTCTCGACGAGCGGCGACATCTTCGAGGTGTCAGCGGCTGGCGACGTCGTCCAGAGCTTGCACGCCGGCACCGGTCCCGCGGCGACCGAAGCCTCCTTCGGCTATGCGCATTTCCGCGAGACGCTCTATGGTCCCCCGCGCTGACGGCAGCTCGCGGCGAAGTGCGGGAGCGACTCGCGCGCGCGTGCTACACCAAGGTTCCGGCGCCACCGTGTCCACTCTCTCGCCGCTCCAGCTGATCCGACGGCTCGCGAAAGCCCACGCGATCCTGCGCGGTTTGTTGATCCTGCTCGTCGTCACCGGGGGTGCTGCGCTCGGCGCGGCTCGGCACGATAGCGCGGCGCATTTCGCGCGCGCTGCGGGGGAGCCCCACCCCGCGGTCAGTGCGGGGGTGGCGCAGCATGGCGCAGAAGCGCTCGCTCAGCGCGCGCAGCCGCTGCACGTGGCGGCAACGCCGCTCGTCGAGCGAACGGCCGCGATTCCAGCGCTGCCGGCCCAGCCCGGCGCGCATCGAACCAAGT
>DATMCL010000247.1:0-3467 GCA_035558375.1 Polyangiaceae bacterium | reverse complement strand
CGCGGTGATGCTCGTGCGGGGCTTTCCGCTCGAGCTCTATCTGGCGCAGGCGTTCGGGAGCGCTCGCGACGTCCAGAAGGGGCGGCAGATGCCGAGCCACCCGGCCGGTCGTGCAGTCCACCAGGTGTCGTGGTCGAGCTGCATCGCGACGCAGCTGCCGCAGGCCGTGGGCATGGCGTGGGCCTCGGCGCGCGCGGGCGACTCCGCGATCGCACTCGCATTCCTGGGCGACGGCGCGACGAGCCACCCCGACTTCCACGCTGCGCTGAACCTCGCGGGCGTGCTCGCCGTGCCCGTCGTGTTCGTCTGCCAGAACAACGGCTACGCGCTGAGCGTGCCGACCGCGCAGCAGACGCGCGCCGAGTCCTTCGCGATCAAGGCGCGCGCGTACGGGTTTCCCGGTGAGCGCGTCGACGGCAACGACGCCCTCGCCGTGTGGTCCCGCGTGCGGCACGCGGCGCGTCGTGCGCGGGCGGGTGAGGGGCCGACGCTCCTCGAGTGCGTGACCTACCGGCGCGGCGCCCATTCCTCGAGCGACGACCCGTCGCGCTACCGGAGCGCCGCGGAGGAGGCCGCGTGGGCCGCGCGGGACCCCCTCGATCGCCTGCGCCGCCATCTCCTGCTCGAGGGCGCGCTCGGCGACGCGGACGAGGCTCTGCTCGAGCGAGAATGCGCCGAAGAGCTCACGGCCGCGCTCGCCGTCGCGCGGGCGGATCCGCCCCCGGCGCGCGAAACACTTTTCGACGACGTGTACGCGCTCCGTCCCTGGCACCTCGTCGAGCAGGCGCGCGAGCTGCCCTGAAACGAGGTTTCACGTCGCGAAAAAGCGGCACACTGTGTTGCTCGCGCCGCACGGGCCTTGTGAGACGCCGGGGGCTAGGGTACTGGGCGCGCCATGGAAACGACCTACGACGTCTTGGTTCTCGGGGGCGGCCCCGGCGGCTATCCCTGTGCCATTCGTGCCGGTCAGCTCGGCCTCTCCGTCGCCTGCATCGAAGAAGAAGAAGTCGGCGGCGTGTGCGTCAACTGGGGCTGCGTTCCCTCGAAGGCGCTGATCGCCAACGCGCACTTCCTCGAGAAAGCGAAGCACATGGCGGACGCGGGCGTCGCCGTGACGGGCGCGAACCTCGACGTCAACAAGATGCAGGACTGGAAGGGCGGCATCGTCAAGAAGATGACGGGCGGCGTCCGCTCCCTCATCAAGACGAACAAGGGCACCCTCGTCGAAGGTCGCGGCCGTCTCGTCGACAAGCGCACCATCGAGGTGAAGCTCAAGGACGGCACCACCCAGCGCCTCACCGCGAAGAAGGCGATCGTCATCGCCACCGGTTCGGCCACCATTCAGGTGCCCGGCTTCGAGTTCGACGGTGAAAAGATCATCGGCGCGCGCGAAGCGGTCAGCCTGCGCAAAATCCCGAAGCGGCTCGTGGTGGTGGGCGGGGGCGTGATCGGCCTCGAGCTAGGCATGGTCTATCAGAGCTTCGGCGCCGAGCTCACCGTCGTCGAGCTGACCGACAGCCTCCTCCCCGGCACCGATCCGGAGTGCGTCAAGATCGTCGAGAAGAAGATCACCTCGCGTGGCGGCACGATCCTCAAGGGCGCCAAGGCCGAGAAGCAGGAGAAGACCGCGAACGGCGTCGTCGTCACCGTCGGTACCGCCGAAGGCCAAAAGAAGATCGAGTGCGACACCGTGCTCGTCGCCGTCGGCATGAAGCCGCGCGGCAAAGGCATCGGCCTCGAAGAGGTCGGCGTCACCGTCGACCAGCGCGGCTTCGTTCCCACGAACGAGCGCTGCGAGACCAACGTCCCCGGCATCTACGCGATCGGCGACGTGAGCGGCGTCCCGATGCTCGCCCACAAAGCGACCAAGGAAGGCGAAGTCTGCGCCGAAGTGATCGCCGGCAAAGCGGCCGCCAAGGACTGGGTCACCGTCCCCGGCATCATCTTCACCGACCCCGAGATCGCGACCGTCGGCATCACCGAAGGCCAGGCCAAGGAAAAGGGCATCGCCGTCAAGGTCGGCAAATTCCCCTTCACCGTCCTCGCCCGCGCCCTCAGCATCAACGAAGCCGAAGGGTTCGTGAAGTTCGTCACCGACGTGAAAACCGGCCGCGTCCTCGGCATCCACATCGTCGGCCCCAACGCGAGCGACCTCATCAGCGAAGCCGCCCTCGCCCTCGAAGTGGCCGCCACCGCCGAAGACGTAGCCCTCACCATCCACCCGCACCCCACCCTCGGCGAAGCCATGATGGAAGCCGCCGCCCACTCCATCGGCCACGCCATCCACGTCGTCAACCGCTGAAAGTCCGCGCCTCGCCAAGCGAGTCGCGAACTTTCATTCCCGCCCACGCCGCGACAGCGCCGTGACCGCTGTTGACGTTCGTGGCCGGCGTGGTGCTCGGCATCGGGGCTATGTGCTCGTGGAAGACGACAACGCCGCGCGCCGTTAACAACCGCCCCGCTGCCCGAGCCTTAGTGCCTGGTGTTACTGAGGAGCGAGATCGCGGAGCACGTGCCTGACGAGCTGCTCGAGGGAGGAGACGGTGTTCGGGATTTTTGCGAGAGCGCGCATCTCCCGCCGTCCCGGCGCAAGACCAGGCGCCGGGTTGCTGGCGGGACGGTCTGGGTTGCTCGGACGGAACCTGCGTTCACGTGGCCGTGACCGATTGCGGCACCGGCCGCGCCCACGTGGGCGTCGACGTGTCCGATGTGCTGCGCATCGCACTCCGCCAGCTCCCGGCTACCCTCGAGAGTCTGGCGGCAGAGGAGCAGGATGGCCGCCTCCTCGTCGATGGGCTCCCCCGCGTCGCGACGGATTTTTGCCATCGCTTCGCGAAACGTCGCAAACACTTCGCCCGATAGCTCGAGGCAGAGCCGATGCTTCTTGAGCCGCGAGTCCGGAACGTCGTCCGGGAGGCTTCCTGGACGGTGCCCGCTGACGAGTTGCTCGACTTCGCGCGCGGTCCGCCCCCGCGTGGTTTCTAGCCACTCCTTTTCGGTGGACGGGGTCGCCACGCGCGTGAGCTCGCGCGCGTGTGAGAAGCGGATGGCACCCGTTTGCAGTCACTGCTCACCCTGACGCAAAGACGCGGCATTCGCGCCGCGAGTCTTGTCCTTCGACGCTCGACCTCAACGATCTCCGTCAAGCACATTCCGACAAAAATGCTGGCGGAGCACCCCGAGCCCTTCAGCACCACCAATCACTACCGCTCGGGCATCGGGGCAGTTGTTAACACCGCGCCGCGTTTCCGTCTCCCACGAGCACATAGCCCCGATGCCGAGCACCATGCCGCCCCACAAGCTCAGCAGTCGTCACGGCGCATTGGCGGCGTGGCCCGCCACGACCTCGCCCCCACGCCGTTCAACGTGGTGAGTCGTGGTAAGTCGCAGGCTGAAAAGCGCTTCGGTGCGGCGGTGCATCACGCGGGTGGGGTTGTGCCATCGTGCGTCAAGGTAAGTCGCACGCT
>DATMCL010000246.1:0-8195 GCA_035558375.1 Polyangiaceae bacterium | reverse complement strand
CGTGGGGAAGAGCAGCTTCGCGCCGTCGAGGTTGATCATGCTCTCCATCGTCTTCTGGACGTCGAGAGTCTCGGGAACCTTCTCCTCCTCGCGGATCTTGATGCCGGGCAGCTTCGAGACGGCGACCGCGCCCTCGTGATGGGCTTGGTTGTAGCCGTAGTCGTCCTTCGGGCCGACGTAGATGAAGCCGACCGTGAGCGTGCCGTCGGCGGCCGCAGCCGCAGGTTTCGTATCGGTGGCGGCCGCCGAGCCGGCGGCGGCGGGAGCCTCCTCCTTCTTACTGCACGCGCTCGTCGCGACAGCGACGGGGAGCAGGAGCAACGCCGTTCGGCGCGAGAAGGACGGGAGCGATCGGCGGAGAAAAGCGGGGCGACGCATCATGCGCTCCGTCATCTCCGGGGGCGTGTTTCATCCTCATTTCATGCGGTGGTCACGTGCCGACACCTTGGGTCTTTTGGTCACGGGGCATTTCGTGTCCGAAATTCGATGTCGACGTGTGTCGGAAACATGCAGTGAACATCCGCCGTTCGAGCTTGCGCCTGCGACGCTCGGTACTGAAACCGACGTCGCGAGTTTCCCTTGAATGCACGTGCTGGCGCTCCCGATAGCGTCGAGTGCGTGCGCCTGACGAAACGGTGAAGACGATGATTGACCATGCGACCCGACGACACTTGACCCGGACCGTCATCGCGAGTGCGGGCCCTGCGGCCCTTCTGCTGGCGAGCGTTGCGAGCGCACAACCGGCCCCGGCCGCGCCGCCTCCGGCCGCCGCGCCGGCTCCCGCAGCAGCAGCACCGGCCCCGGCCGCGGCGCCGGCTCCCGCAGCAGCAGCTCCCGCACCAGCGACCCCTGCTCCGGCCGCCACGCCGGCTCCCGCGCCGGCAGCGCCGCCCCCCGCGGCCGAACCGCCGCCGCCCGTTGCGCCCATGCCGCCCGTCGTCGATGCGGCGCCGGTACCGGCCCCCGCCGAGGAAAAGAAGCCCGACTTCAAGATCACGACCGGCATGGGCGTGCGCTTCGGCATGCAGCTGCAGAACCCCCATTACGGCAAGAAGATGGACACGCTCGGCGTGGACGAGATCTACGCCGAGCCGCGCTTCAGCGGCCAGGTGCTCGGCTTCGTCGGGTGGACGGCGAACCTCTCCGTGATCGGCAGCACGGCCAGCACGGCGAAGGTGCCCGGCGTCCCACCGCCCGAGGGCGCGCCGATCATCTTCGAGGCCCGCGCGATGGACCTCATCGGCCAGCTCGACTTCATGGACGAGTTTCACCTCTGGGGCGGCCGCATGCTGACGCCCTCCGATCGCTCGAACTTCAGCGGCCCCTGGTTCATCAGCGCTTGGGACTATCCGGGCGTGTACAACATTCCCGGCACCAGCCACCCCGGCACCTTCGCTTACATCGGCCCGCGCGGTACGGAGGAAATCGGTCGTGAGGTCGGTGCGACGGCGTGGGGCGACATCGGTAAAGGCAAGTTCAAGTACTACGCCGCGATGATGGATCTCGACGACAACGGTACGAACACGCCCCTCTACACGGCACGCCTCGGGTACGCGATCCTCGGCGCAGAGCCCGGCTTTTACGGCAGCAGCACCTACTACGGCGCACAGGACATCGTCGCGATCGGCCTCGCAGGCCAGTACCAGGCTCGGTTCAACCCGCCCGGCAAGCCGCCCGGCAAGGTTTCGGACGACGTTGCCGAGATCAACGCCGACATCCTCGCGGAGTTCAAGGTCGGCGACGGCGGCGCGGTCACCGCTGAAGGCGCGTACTACCACGTCGATAGCGGCAAGACGGCCGGCATCATGCCGTTCGACGACGCATGGTTCGCCGTCTTGAGCTACCTCACGCCGATGACGGGCCCCGGCAAGATCCAGCCTCTCCTCCGCTACCAGGGCTACTACGACACGGACTACGCGGGGAAGGACACAGCCAACACCAAAGGCGCGATCTACGAGGCCTACGTGAACTACGTGATGAAGGACTACTTCGCCAAGCTGTGCCTGGGCGTGCAGCACACCGAGGTGCGGCTCGCCGGAACGAAGATGTACGGCAACGCGCTCCAGTTCGGCTTCCAGATCCAGCAGTAGCCGTGCGCGTGAACCACTAGCGAGCGAATGATCATGGGCGCCGGTGCGGGTTACTCCGAAGGTCTCGTGCCGGCGCTCACCATTTCATTCAGCTCACTCACCCATTCATCCAGGGGAAACGACACAGACTGATTTGATCATCCAAAAGGAGCAGCGATGCCCAGCGTCATTGTCGCGGAGCCCGAGCCGATTGGCGTCAACTGGGACCGCACCGCGGTCGTTATCATCGACATGCAGCGTGACTTCCTCGAGCCCGGCGGGTTCGGTGAGACACTCGGCAACGACGTTTCGCTGCTCGCCAAGGCGATAAAGCCCTGCAAAGCGCTGCTCGAACGAGCCCGCCAGAAGGGCGTGCTCGTCATCCACACGCGCGAAGGTCACCGCCCGGACCTCTCCGACGCGCCGCGCGCCAAGGTCGAGCGCGGGGCACCCAGCATGCGTATCGGCGCGAAGGGCCCGATGGGACGCATCCTGGTTCGCGGCGAGCCTGGTCACGACATCATTGCCGAGCTCTACCCGAAAGAGGGCGAGCCGGTCGTGGACAAGCCGGGCAAGGGCGCGTTCTTCGCGACCGACCTCCACGCGATGCTCGCCAACCGCGGCATCGAGACGCTCATCGTGTGCGGCGTCACCACCGAGGTGTGCGTCCACACGACCGTACGTGAAGCCAACGATCGCGGTTACCGCTGCATCGTTCCGAGCGATTGCTGCGGCTCTTACTTTCCCGAATTTCACGAGATGGGCCTGCGCATGATCAAGGCGCAGGGCGGGATCTTCGGTTGGGTCTCGGACTCGAAGCGAATTCTCGAAGCGCTTGCTTGAAGACAGAAGGACGCCAAATCGAACGAGGAGAAGCAGACATGACGACGGTCACTTCCACCGCACCGGCCGGGATCTTCAAACCCAAGCTCTGGGTTCCCGGCGATTGGAACGCGTTTTTCGGCTTCGGAACCAACATCCTCGTCAACCTGCTCACGTTGACGGCGCTGCTCCGCTTCGTCTTGCAGATGCCGGACGAGCTCGTCTTTGGTCGCATTTTGCCGGCGTGCGGGATGATGATGTGCATGAGCACATTTTACTACGCGTGGCTCGCCTATCGCCTCGCGCAGAAAACCGGACGCACCGACGTGTGCGCGCTGCCTTCCGGCATCAGCGTGCCGCACATGTTCATCGTCACGCTCGTGATCATGCTGCCCGTGAAGCTCGCGACGGGCGATCCGGTCAAAGGCTGGCAGGCCGGGCTCACCTGGGTCTTCATCCAGAGCTTCGTGCTGATGTTGGGCGGCTACCTCGCTCCGATCGTGCGCAAGATCACGCCGAAGGCGGCTCTGCTCGGCGCGCTCGCCGGCGTCTCGATCACCTTCATCTCCATGAAGCCGGCGCTCGAGATGTTCATGACGCCGATGGTCGGCGTCGTATGCTTCGCCATCATCCTCGCGAGCTGGCTCGGCGGCGTGAAGTACGGCATCCCCGCAGGGCTCGTGGCCATCGCGGCCGGCACGCTGATCGCGTGGGGCTCGAACCTGCTCGGCCTCGGCTTCGGCGGCATGAACGCCGAAACCCTGAAAAACTCCTTCCAGACGTTCGGCTTCTCCGTGCCGCATCCGGTCGTCGGCCTCGTGCTCGGTGGCCTCCACTGGTCGTTTTTGAAGATCATCCTCGTCACGGCGATCCCGTTCGGCATCTACGACCTCGTGGAGGCGATGGACAACGTCGTGAGCGCGTCCGCGGCGGGTGACGAGTACCCGACGACGCGCGTGCTGACGGCGGACGGCGTCGTAAGCCTCATCGGGTGCCTGATGGGCAACCCCTACATCAATGCCGTGTACATCGGCCACCCGGGCTGGAAGTCGATGGGTGGCCGCATCGGCTACTCGGCGGCGACCGGCGTCATGGTGATCATCCTGTCGTGGTTCGGGGTCATCTCGCTCATGACGGCGCTGATTCCGGTCGTGGCTATCTCCCCGATCCTGCTCTTCATCGGCATGCTGATCGGCTCGCAGGCGTTCCAGGAGAGCCCGAAGCGCCACGCCCCCGCGATCGTCGTCGCCCTCGTTCCGTCGCTCGCGGCCTGGGGCAAGCTCCAGATCGACAACTCGCTCGGCGCGCTCGCCGGCATTCACCACGTGACCGACGAGATGATCGCGAAGATGCAGATGGTCGGCATCTTCTACAAGGGGCTCTCGCTCCTCGGCGGCGGCTCCATCCTCGGAGGTGTGATCCTGAGCGCGACGGTGGTCTTCATCATCGACCGGAAGTTCACCAAAGCGGCGGGTTTTGCTGCGGCCGGTGGCGCTCTCACTTTCTTCGGCCTGATGCACGGCGAGGAGGTGGGGGCCTTCCAGAACTCCAGCATCGTGTGCGCGTACCTCGCGGTCGGTGGCGTCCTCCTCGTCTGCAGCAAGCTCCCGTTCGTGGCGCTATCCCCGGCGGATGCCGCACTGGGTCATGAAGAGGACGAGGAGTTCCGGGCGACCACGCCCCCGGTGTCGGAGCCACCCCTGGCGGCCGAGCCGGAGCTGGCAACTGCCAAGTGACGCCTGCAGGAAGCTCCCATGGCGTTCCCGGCCATTCCAGCAAGCCTGAACTCACGACGCCAATTCCAGCATTCCGAAACCCCCTGGCAAAAGTTCACGCTAGATCCTAATCTTTTGGAGTGAAAAGCTCGACCGCCCCGGCGAGCCCCCGAAGCACGCGCGACGATCCGAAGAGCGGTGTCCACACCGATCTCGCCGGCGCGCTGCACGAGGTGTCGAACGCGCTGACCGTAGTCCTCGGTTGGCTCGACGTGGCTCGCCAGCGTTTGCCCGCCGGCGCGGCGCGCGACGCTGTGGAAGTGGCGCGCACCCACGCCCACCTCGGTCACCGCGTTGCCCGCTCGGCGATCGGTGCTCAGCCGCCCGCGCGCGGTAGCAGCCGGCGTCCCGCGCGCTCGGTCGCAAAAGCAGCGGTGATGGCAGTCACGCCGCAGGCCGAAGCGCAGGGCGTGATCGTCACGCTCGACAAAGGGCTCGACGGCCATGGCCTCGTGCGCGACGTCGGCGCCGTGTTGCAGATCCTCACGAACCTCCTCTTGAACGCGATCGCGTTCACGCCGGGCGGTCTCTCGGTCCGCGTCACGGTGGAGGAAGACGGTCCGTTCTGCCTCTTCCGCGTTCAAGACGAAGGGCCGGGCATCGAGCCGTCGCGCGTCGCGAACTTGTTCGAGAACGCCGACTCGACGCGCGAAGGTGGGGCCGGCCTCGGCCTCCGTCACTCGGCAGAGCTCGCTCGCAGCCACGGCGGCGTGCTCGAGCACGTGTCCGGCGGGCCGGGCGCTACCTTCGAGCTCTCCTGGCCGATTGGCGAGGCGCTGTCTCAGGCGGGCCGCCTCGCTCCCCCGCGGCAGCCAAGCGTTGCCGGCGCGCGCGTGCTCGTGGTCGAAGACGACGCGGCCGTCCGCTCGCTCGTCGAGTTCGCGCTCGAGGCGCGCGGCGCTCAAGCCATCGTCGTCGCGAGCGGTGACGAGTTCGACGCCATCCTGAAGACGGGCGCGCCGTTCGACGCCGCCCTCGTCGACCTCTCGCCGCTCGAGGGTCGCGCGACGTCCGCGCTCGAGGCGCTCCGGCTCTCGAGCCCCAAGGTCGTGACCATCCTCATCAGCGGCGTGGCCGGCGGGGTGCCCCAAGGTGCGGAGCCGCTCGTCTCGGCCTGGGTCCGTAAGCCCTTCGAGATGTCCGAGGTCCTGCAGGTGATGGGAAGCCTTCTTTCAGCCCCCCGCGCCCCCCAGGATTCCGCGCCGCTCCTCGAATAACCCCGGGAAGTCACATAGATCGGTAGCGTCGCGCGCCGGGATCGGATAGACCGGGTGCGTGGCTGCCGAGATCCCACGCAGGCCCGAGGTGCCGGGGGCACCGGGCGTGGCGCTCCCCAAGCCGCATCTCGTCGGGATTCGCGAGGAGATGAACTGGCGGCCTCGCGACGACGACGAGCCGACCAACCCGTACCCCCGCGATCCGCGTCAGAGCGGCCTCATCGCGACGGACCTGCCGCTCGCGAACGGCCCGGGCTCGAGCAGCGCTCCCGCGAGCAGGCGCTCGGACCGGCCGCCGCCGAGCTTGCCGGCAGCCAGCAAGCCGGCCTCGAGCCGCGCCGTGGTGCATAACGGCCCGCCGTCGAGCGGCCGCGCTCCGGACTCGAGCAGCAGCCTCACCGTCCCGAACCTCACCCGCGTCGATGCGGCCCAGCTCGCCGGCATCATCGCGGCCTGGGAGAGCGCGGACGAAGGTGGCCGGACCCTGCTGGCCGAGTTCGCCAAGCGGCTCGGCCGCACCCCCCAAAAATAGGGCGATCCAGCGGTTCTGGGGCCGGAGGCGGCGCTTCTTGCGCGCGCACCCTTGCCGACCCACCCTTCCGTGCGGTAGACCCTCGCCCCCCGAACGGGACGACCTATCTTTCTAAAATATCCCACGCGAAGGTGGCGGAACTGGCAGACGCACTAGCTTGAGGTGCTAGCGGGGTTATTCCCATGGAGGTTCAAGTCCTCTCCTTCGCACCGTTAGTCGACGTAAGTCGACATCATACCCAGGGGCTCCAGGTTGCTCTCGGACTTGGAGCTCTCGGGTCGCGGGGTCGACCGTCGTTCGGAGACGCTGCTTGCCGAGCGGATCCGTCCCGCCGCTGGCAAGTCCTCGGGTCTCGTTGGCGCCGTTAGTCGACGTGAGTCGACATCATACCCAGGGGCTCCAGGTTGCTCTCGGACTTGGAGCTTTCGGGTTGCGGGGTCGACCGTCGTCGGGAGACGCTGCTTGTTGAGCGGATCCGTCCCGCCGCTCGCCAGTCCTTCGCGGCGTTAAGGGCTTGGCGCGGGGGGCGCCTTTTTGTGCCTCGGCTGTGCGACCGTCGAGGCTGTATCATGGGATTCGTGTTTCTCGCTTCTAGTCGCCGCTCTGTACTGGTCGTGGCTGGGATTGTTGCGCTGCTCTCCATGCATTGCGGTAACTCGAGCTCGGGCGGGAGAGAGGGCGGGGGTGGCACCAACGGGCGCGCGTCGGCGGGAAACGGCGGCGGCAGCGAGCGCGGTGCGGGAACGGGCGGAGGCAGCGCCGACGGTGGAGCTGCTGGCGCTCAGGCGGGGCGCGCCGGTAGCGCAGGCTCAGGCGGGAATCGCGCGACGGGTGGTGGTAGCTCGGCTGGGTCTCCGGCGGCAGGCGCGGGCGCGGCGGGCGCAGCGGGGCGTCCCGTCAACGCGTGCGCGACAGGGACCGAATGCGGGGATGCGTGTCGAGCGATATGCGAGGCCGGGAGCAAGTGCCCCGGCGCAACGCCCTTCGATTGTGACAAGGTTTGCGATCAATACGGTGAGCTAGCCACGGTCGCGGGCTGCGAATCCGAGACGACCGCCTACATCGTCTGCTCTAGCTCCATGCCTGCCTGTATGGTGAACGCGTGCTCCGCGGAGGCGACCCCCTTCTACGACTGCCTCACCCGTTATTGCTCGGTGCACACGGGCGATCCGCTCTGCGTGACGCCGCAGTAGGCCTCCGCATGCGGCGCGCGGGGATTGGGGGCGTCGCAGTCGCGCTGCTTGGATGCGCAAGTGCGACCCCGCAGCCTGTCGTGCCGCCGCGAGATCCCGTATGCACCGAGGCGGACGCGCGGGAGAAGGAACGCCCTGGAGATCCGGAGGCTCGCGCGTTGCGTGACGAGTGCGGTTGGCGACGCGAGTTTCGTGACTTCGCGGAGGCGCGGAATGCGTGCACGCGCGCGGAGGAGTGCAGCATCGTCGCGGCGGATTGTCCGTTGAATTTGGCGGTGGCGGTGAGCTGGGGGCGGGCGGATGAGGTCGTCGCCAAGCGCGACGCGCTCACGCGGGCGGCGGCGGGGCGCGGTGGCTGCTCATCGAGTCCGGGACTCGACTACCCGCCGACTGCCAGTTGCGTGGACGGTCGCTGCGAGCTGCGCGAGATGACGTTGCATAGCGGGTGGTGATACGCCGATCACTTACACGGGTTGATGAAGGTGCCGCAGGGCTTCTTGCTGGGCTTGGCGGACGGCGGCTTCGTCGATGACGACTCGCGCT
This sequence comes from Polyangiaceae bacterium, assembly GCA_035558375.1. Classification (GTDB taxonomy): domain Bacteria; phylum Myxococcota_A; class Polyangia; order Polyangiales; family Polyangiaceae; genus PMG-095. The sequence continues at coordinate 44 of DATMCL010000246.1, read as the reverse complement.
TTGGTGTGGCAACAGCGGGGGCAGGTGGCGGTGAGGTCGCGATG
>DATMCL010000245.1:0-3693 GCA_035558375.1 Polyangiaceae bacterium | reverse complement strand
GGCATCCGACGCAGCGCACGCGACCCTCCGGCACGTTGCCCACCTGCGCGTCGCTGATCGCGGGCTTTCCCATGGCGCCGTTGTCGTTCAAGATCGTCTCGAGGACGTCGAGCGGCTTCAGCGCGACGACGATGCCCTCGTCGCCCGGCGCGAAGCCGTAGAGCGCGTTGGTGTTGGCACCCGGCTCGGTCGTGATGGCGCTCCAGAACACCATCGAGCCGCCCGCCTTCACGGGGGCGATGCGGAACTTGACGCTGCTCTCGCCGCCGCCGCTCGCGCGCACGGTCACCGTGATGTCCTCGTCGAAGACGTTGCGTGTGAGGCCCTTCGGCGCGTCGGCGTCGCCGTTGTCCCAGAACTCGTCCGGGAGGATCCAGGTGTCCTTGTTGGTGTACGCGACGAGCACGTCGGCCTCGCGCGGTGTCGACACCTTGATCTGGTACACGGTGCCCGCCTTGTGGCCGCCGATGTGCACGCGCGGGCGCAGCCAGTTGTAGGGCACGAGCGTGTTGTCGCCCGGCTCGAGGATGCAGGGGCCGGCGCCCGACGGGCTGCCCGAGAACATGCTCTCCACGCTGCTCGTGAGGCCCGTGTCGAGCACCGGCCCACTCGAGGCCAAGTCCGAGCACCCCGAATCGCACGTCGGCATGCGAACGTCGGGATCCTCCGCGGTGCCCCCAGCGCCGCTCGTCGCGCCGACGGAGATCACGGTGCCGCCGTTCGGGTTGATGGTGCCGCCGGACCCGCCGTGGCCGGTGTTGCCGGTGCCGCTCGCGCCGCTGGTTCCGCCCTGATCGCCGCTCCCGACGCCCGTGGTCGCGGGACCTCCGCCCGCTGAGCAGGCAACGGCCAAAAACCAGGCTGAAACGGTGGCAAGGGAGGATAAGCGCATGTCGTCCTTCAGGGTAGCTCACCCGGAAATCGCGGCAATTGCGCGCGCCCGAGCCAGTGAAGTCCGCCGGGACTGGAACCGGTGCCAGAATTGCGCGGACTTCAGCGTTTCCGTGCCGGGGACCCTCAGCTGCCGACGGGCGTGAGCCAGCCGCGGCGTTGCTCGTCTTTGCCGGTCACGGCGCGCAAATAGGCGCGCTGGAACGAGGCGCCGAGCGTTTGCTTGCCGGCCTTGAGCTTCACGCCGTCGATCTCGCGCACGGGGGTGACCTCGGCGGCGGTGCCCGTGAGGAAGACCTCGTCGGCGCGCAGGAGATCTTCGCGCGTGAAGGCGCGGATCGAGACTTTGACGCCGTGCTCGGCCGCGATGTCGAGCACGCAGTCGCGCGTGATGCCGGGGACGATCGAGCTCGCCTCGTCGTTCGTCACGAGCTCCCCGTTCCTGAGGAAAAAGACGTTGCAGCCCGTCGCGCTTGCGACGGTGCCGTCCTGGTTCAAGAGGATGGCGTCGTCGAAGCCGTGATCGAGCGCTTCGTGCGCGGCGAGCACGTTGTTGGCGTAGTGGCCGCTCGCCTTGGCCATCGTCGGCAGCATCGAGTGGTGGATTTTGCGCCAGCTCGAGACCATGACGCGGATGCCGTTGCGCAAGGCGTCTTCCCCGAGAAACGTGCCGAGCTCGCGCACGGCGATGAACGCGTGCACGAGGCATTCGCGCTTCGGTTTCAAATCGATGGGGCCGGATCCGAAGTAAGCGAGCGGCCGCAGGTAGCCGTTTTGAATCCCGTTCCGGCGCGTGAGCTCGACCGCGCCGCGCACGAGCTGGTCGAGCTCGAACGGCACGCGCATGCCGTAGAGCTTCGCCGACACGAGGAGTCGCTCGACGTGATCACGCAGGCGCACGAGCACGGGACCGCTCGCGCTCGGGTAGCAGCGGATCCCCTCGAACACGGCTGTGCCGTAGTGGAGGGCATTGGCGTAGTAGTGCACGCTGAGCTCGCTGCTTTCGCGCAGCTCGCCGTCGGCCCACACCCAACGCGCGAGCTTTTGGCCGCGCGGCCGCGCGCCGGTGAGCGCTTCCGCCTCTGGCATTGCGTCGAAGTTCGGCCATTCCTTGTCGAGCGGGCCCATCTCGCCCCTAATGTACCGCGTGAGCCCTTTTGCGCGCCACTTCGTGCTCGACCCCGCGCTTGATTTCCTGAATCACGGGTCATTCGGCGCCTGCCCGCGCGTCGTTCTCGACGAGCAGGACCGCCTGCGCACCGAGCTCGAGCGCCAGCCCGTGCACTTCATGGCGCGCGAGCTCGAACCACGCGTGGATGCCGTGCGCGAGCGTGTGGCGCGTTTCGTCGGAGCGCGCGCCGAGGATCTCGTGTTCGTGATGAACACGACCGAGGGTGTGAACGCGGTGCTCGCGTCGTTGCCGCTCGACGCGGGCGACGAGATCCTCATCACGAACCACGGGTACAACGCGTGCAACAACGCCGCGACGTATTGGGCCGAGCGCCGCGGCGCGCGGCGCGTCGTGGTGGACATTCCGGTGCCCCTTGCGGGGCCCGACGAGGTTGTCGCCGCACTGATGCGCGCCGTGACACCGCGCACGCGGCTCGCGCTCGTCGATCACGTGACGAGCCCGACCGGCATCGTGTTCCCGGCGCGCGCGATCGTCACGGCGCTACGGGAGCGCGGCGTCTTGTCGCTGATCGACGGCGCGCACGCCCCGGGCATGCTGCCGCTCGATTTGTCGGCGCTCGACGCCGACTACTACGTGGGCAACCTCCACAAATGGTGCTGCACGCCGAAGGGCACGGCGATTCTCGTCGCGCGCGCCGACCGGCAAGCGACGCTACGGCCGCTCGTCATCAGCCACGGCGCGAGCTCGGGTCGCACCGATCGCCCGAAGCTCTGGCTCGAGTTCGACTGGGTGGGGACGGTGGATCCGACGGGCGTGCTCGCCGTGCCGCGTGCGCTCGACTTCCTCGATTCGCTACTGCCCGGCGGCTTTCCGGCGTTGATGGACGCGAACCGTGCGCTCGCGCGCGCGGCACGCGCTTGCTTGCTCGAGGCCGTGGGGAACGCTCCGCTCTGCCCCGAGGAGATGCTCGGCGCGCTCGCGGCCGTAGCGCTGCCGGATGCCCCGCAGCCGCAGGAATCCGCGCATTCGCCCTTTGCCGAGCCGCTCTACTCCGAGCTCCGCGCTGCGCGTTTCGAGGCGTTCGCGCTCCATTTTCCCGCGCGCCCGAAACGCCTTCTGCGCGTCACCGCTCAGATCTACAACGAGCTCTCGCAATACGAGCGTCTCGCCGCGTTCTTGCGCGACAAGCTCGGTCGCTAGGGGGCGCGCGTGGTCGTCTTCTCCCGGCGTAGCGCGCTCGATCTCTCGAAGAATCGCGTGACGCTCGCGCTCGAGGCGGCACGGGCGCGCGCGGAGCAGCTGCTCGATCTCACGGTGTCGAACCCGACGCTCGCGGGGATCCGCTACGCCGACGGCATCGCCGACGCGCTGTCGCGTGCGCCGGACGTCATGCGCTACGAGCCCGAGCCGTTCGGTCTCGGGTCGGCACGTGAGGCCGTGAGTGCTCTCTTTCGTGCGCGGGGTGTCAGCGTGCCCGCCGAGCACGTCGCGCTCACGGCGAGCACGAGCGAAGCCTACGCGTTCTCGTTCAAGCTCTTCTGCGATCCGGGCGATCAAGTGCTGGTGCCGGCGCCGAGCTACCCGCTGCTCGAGCATTTGGGAGCGCTCGAGGGCGTCGAGCTCGTGCCGTATCGGCTCGGCTTCGACGGCGCATGGTTCGTCGACGTGGC
>DATMCL010000244.1:0-9800 GCA_035558375.1 Polyangiaceae bacterium | reverse complement strand
CCGTCGCAGAGTCCGACGGCCTGCGCGCACGTGATCGTGCTGCAGCACTGCGTGACGTCCTCACAGACGAAGCCTTGCGGACAGGGGTCGGTGTTCGAGACCTGGACCATGCCCGCTGGGCAAATGGGAATCGCGAGGCAGCACCCGCCGCTCGCGCCGGACGTGCCGGCATCGCCCGCGGTGCCGGAAACGCCTCCCACGCCGCCGTTGCTTCCTGCGCTGCCACCGACGCCCGTCCTTCCGCCCTTCGCGCCGCTGCCACCGGTCGCTGGGGTTCCACCGTCGCTTCCCGCGGTGCCGCTGACTCCGGTGCCGCCGCTCGATGTTCCGCCACTCGCGTTCGCGCCGCCGTCGTTGCCGCCGAGTGCGCCATTACCGCCCGTGGAGCCCGCGGTGCCGCCGGACGTGCCCGACGCGCCTCCGCTGCCTTCGTCGCCCTCCGACTTTCCGCCGCAGGCGACGCAGAGCCCGAGCGGCAGAGCGAACCAAAGCGCGCGAAGCGACATGACGAATTGTACGACGGGAGCCGTCAGAGCGCCCTCGGTGAATAGGGACATTTCGCGAGCGCCTCTTCCGAGCAAGATGGCTTCGGATCGGGCCCCGGGGAGCAGTCGATCGCCGCCGGACAGTCAGAGCTCTGCTCGCAGCCACAGCCGCAGTCGTTCTGAAACGGCGAGGTGTACGCGGGGCAATTGTCGAGCACCCCCTCGCATACGTCGTTCGGGCCGTAGTGACGATTCGGCTCGTTCTCGGGAGCGCACGAATCGTCACTGCAGTCGATCGAGGTGCCGCAGCGCTCGCGCTCGTAGCAGCCGGCGATCACCGGGCACTCCGAGCCCGGCTTGAGCTGCGTGTCACCCGGATCACAGACGGGGATCCCGTCACAGGTGACGGTGGTGGCGCAGGTGATCGTGGCGCAGCAGAGCGTGATGTCGCTGCACACGGCACCGGGCGGACACTTTTCGCCGTCCGGGATCTGCGTTGCGTTGACGGGGCACGTCGGGATCGCCAGACAGCAGCCACCGCTGCCGCCGGCGGTCCCGGCGTCGCCTGCGTTACCGCCCTTGCTGCCGGCGCTGCCACCGACGGCGCCCGCGCCGCCCACCACGCCCGCGCCGCCGACCGCTCCTGCGCCGCCCGAGCCCGCCGTTCCGCCGCGCGGATAGGCGCCGCCGTCAGCGCCGCCTACGGCGCCCGCGCCGGTGCCGCCCTTGGGATCCGTCGTGCCGCCGCTCCCGCCGTACTGGCTTCCTCCGGTCGTGCTCGCGCTCCCGCCGCTTGCGCTGGAACCCGCCGTTCCACCACTGCCGCCGTCGCCGTCGTCCTCCGACTTGCCGCCACACGCGACGAACAGGCACGCAGGCACCACCAACCAGAGCGCGCGCATCGATTCCATGGAATCTGCACGCAGCAAGCGTCATGCCACCACCGCCTCGCGCAGCGGCAGCAAATTAGGCCGATTTTGCGGGGTTCTTCGTGGAGTTTCTGTGGAGGCCGGCGGCCAGCGTGCCAACCTGTGCCAGCTCCGGGTTGCGAGCCGACCGCTCGATCACTAAGTTGCCGGCGCCATGTCGAAATCGAAGGTCGCGGTCCTCAAGGTCAAACCGGAAACCATCCTCACCGACATCGAGCGCCTCTGCGAGCTCGCGGGGATGAGCGCGGCGCTCGACAAGGGCGCGACGACGATCCTCAAGGACAACATCTCCTGGCACTACCCGTTCCCGGGCGCGAACTCCACGCCGTGGCAGATCGAGGGAACGATTCAGGCGCTCCGCACGAGCGGCTTCAACGACATCTCGTGCGTGCAGAACAAGACGGTCGTCACGAACGCGTTCAAGGGCGAGGACCTCAACCATTACCTCCCGCTCTTCAAGCGCTACCAGATCCCGGTCCTCTACAACTTCAAGGAAGAGGACATGAAGTGGATCGATTACCGCCCGAAGGCGCGCCTCCACGTCCTCCACAAGATTTTCCCCGATGCGCTGATGATTCCCGACTACTTCTTCGGGAAGAACATCATCCACCTGCCCACGGTGAAGTGTCACATCTACACGACGACGACGGGCGCGATGAAAAACGCGTTCGGCGGCCTGCTCAACACGAAGCGGCACTACACGCACAGCTGGATCCACCGCACGCTCGTCGATTTGCTCGCGATTCAGAAAGAGATCCACACGGGCCTCTTCGCCGTGATGGACGGCACGACGGCCGGCAACGGTCCCGGTCCGCGCACCATGTTCCCGGTCATCAAGGACTACATGCTCGCGAGCTCGGACCAGGTCGCGATCGACGCCGTCGCGGCGAAGATGATGGGCTTCGATCCGTTGAGCCTCGAGTACATCAACGTCGCGCACGAGGACGGGCTCGGCGTCGGCGATCCGCGCGACATCGAGATCGTCGGCGCGGACATCTCGAACGAGAGCTGGGGCTTCAGCGTGGGCGACAACGCCGCGAGTAAGGTCGGCGATTTCCTCTGGTTCGGCCCGCTCAAGGGCATCCAGAAGCTCTTCTTCCACACGCCGCTCGTGCACGCGTTCGTGTTCGGGAGCGAGTTTTATCACGATTACTACCGCTGGCCGCGCAAGGACCTCCAGACGTTCGAGGACTGGAAGCGCACGACGCACTGGGGCCGCTTGTTCGAGGCGTACGGCAAAGGCGAGAGCGATCGCACGACGCGCTCGGCGCCGATGGCGTCGCAGGCGCCGCCCCCGCCGCCCGGTCAGTGACGGCGTGAGCGCCGGAGGCCCAGCACGCTGTCAGTGACGGCGTGAGCGCTTCAGGCCGAGCACGCTCAGCGGCTCGTCGGACGCGAAGAACGAGACCTTGTCGCCGAGTCGCACCGGCACGTGCCGGTAGGGTCCGTCGAAGAAGAGCGCGGAGTCGTCCATCTTGCTTTCGACGTTGACGGTGCTGCCGTCGGCGACGGCGAGCTTGTTGAGCACGTAGCTCTTCCCGGACGGCGTGTACGGCTCGCGCACGACGAGCTGAAGCACGCGCGAATCGAGCGACAAGACGCGTCCGCCCGCCGAGCGCTGAGCCGCGGTGGAGCCGGCGGCGGGGCCGATCCAGATGCCGCTCGAGCGCTGCTCCTCCGTGCGCTTGCCGTGATTCAAGAGGTAGCGCGACGTCGCGGCGGGAGACGAATGGCAATAGAGCGCTTCGTTGAGGACGTGCTTGGTGCGGAGTCGCCCGTTCACGGCCACGGCCATGCGCGTGAGCTGCACGCTCGGGAGCTTGCCCCCGAGCGCGCGCTCGAGCATCGCGCGAAAGGTGGTGCGCTGCGCGGAGCAGAAGAAGCCGACGCTATGGCCCGGCGCGCTGTTCACTCCGAGGATCGGCGCGTGCACGATGCTGTGGGACGCCGCGAGCAGTGTGCCGTCTCCGCCCACGGCGACGACGAGCGTCGCGTCCGTCGGATCGAACGCCGCGTGCGCGCGCTCGACGAGCATGACCTGCGCGCCGCTCCGGTCGAGCTCGCGCAGCACGGTTTCGACGGTGCGCACGTGCTCGCGGTGCGCGTCGAGCCAGTTGGCGACCGCCGGATCGCGCTTGCGCAAGAGCGCCTTGGCGCGCGGGTCGCGCTCTTCTTCGACGAAGCGGCGGTACGCGGTGCGCTTGGCGACGACCACCACGCGGGGTCGCTCGGGCGGGCGTCGGGAGTCGCGCTTCACGGCGTTCCTCCCACGCCGTGGCGCTCGATGAGACGGCGCACGGCGAGCTCCGTCTTGCAGTCCATCAAGATGCCGCGGCGGCACTGGTCGAGCACCTCCGTCACCGGCACGGCGACGACCGCCCCCCAATGCTCGAGCGCCGAGCCGTCGAGCACCGGTTCCGCTCGGCGCGCGGGATCGACCGTGACCTCGAAGAAGTAGAGACGCTCGGCGATCATGGCCGGCACCGGGAAGACGCTCGCGCCGAGCTCGAAGAACGCCGCCGGCTCGAGCTCGAAGCCGAGCTCCTCGTGCGTCTCGCGCTGGGCGGCGTGGACGAGCCCGGCCGGTGATTGCTCGCTCGGCTCGACGAGCCCGGCGGGCAGCTCCCAGAGCAGCCCGAGCGGTGGGTCGCGCTCGGGGTACGGCGAGCGCGCGGGATCGCGAGCGGCGACCGGCGGCCGCACGCAGCTGCGCAGGTACACGCAGCGCACGCCCTCCTCGTTCACGTAGTGCGCGACGAGGACGACAGCGTCGATCGCAGGGCGGTCGATGGCGTCGTAAACGAAGGGCGCGCTCAGCGTCCCGTCGGGGTAGCGCGCGCGGTAGCGACGGCGGACGAGGCGCAGAAAGCCTGCGGCCCCCGCCGGTGTCAGGTCTTCGAGGAGCTCGAGCTCGATGCGGGGAAGTTCCACGGACGTGCTCTCGATTACTTGGGGGAGAGTCGCGAGTCCAGCGCGCGCGGCTCGCGACCGGCACCAAGGCCCCGTGGCGTCCGTCCGGCGCTTGCCGCCGCACTAGCCCAAGGGTATTGCGAACCCCTTCCGTTGGAGGTGACGCCCGTGGCTCGTCGTGCCCTCGTAACTCTGTGCCTTGCGCTGTCCGGCGCCGTGCTTGCGGGGCCCGCCCACGCCGAAAAGGCGAAGCCGGCCGCCCCGGTGAACAAGGCCGAGATCGCCCGCTTGAAGCAAGTGCTCGAGTCCGGGGGCGAGGCGGAGAAGCTCGCCGCGCTCGACGAGCTTGGCAAGCAGAGCGGTCCGAACGCCGCGCCGGCCGCGGTCGTCGTCAACGAGCTTCTCGCGCGCGGAGCCAGCACGGCGGTGCTCGGACGCGCGCTCGCCGTCGCGGGCAAGCTCGCGCAGCCGACCTCGACGGCGGCGGTCGCCCCGTACGCGCGGCATCGCGCGAGTGAGCTCCGGATCGCGGCAACGCGCGCGCTCGCGACCACGGGCGGTCCCGACGCGGTGACGACGCTGCGCGCGGGCCTGCGCGGCGACGATCGCGCGTCACGCGGCTTCGCAGCGAGCGGCCTCGCGACGCTCAAGGCGAAGGACGCCGTGCCGGATCTGTTCGCCGTGCTCGCGAAGGACGTCCCCGAAGCGGCGGGCGCCATCGGCGAGCTCTGCGCCCCAGCCGATTGCGGGAAATTCGCGGACCAGCTCGGGCGTCTACCGTTCGATCTGATGCAAACGGGGCTCGCCCCGATCCTGCTCCGGCCGGAGTCCGAGGTTTCCGAGCAGTTCAAGCTCGAGCTGCTCGAGCGCCTGCGGAAGCTCCAGACGGAGGAGGCCCACAAATTCCTCGAGACCATTCGCTCGAGCTACCCCGACAAAGGGAACGCTTGGGTGAAGTACGGGCTCGACCAAGCGGTCGGCAACAAGCCGGTGGTGCCGCCGCCCGGTGCGAAGGGTAAGGCCAAGTGACGACCTTCACGCGTGTTTCCCTGGGTGTCGGGCTCGCGCTCACGCTTTCGGCGTGCGGCGGCGGCGGTGGTGTCTCGCCGAGCGTGTTCGATCCGGATTGGCGGAGCGACGCCGGCGAATCGATCGCCCGAGTCGAGGCGAAGCTCCGCAACGCGCCGCGCCCGCCCGACACGGCGGTCGTCGCGGGTGTAACGGGTGACGGCGTCGCCGGCGCCGCGCTCCCCTCGGGCAGCGCTTGGCACTACTCCGGGCCGGTCGACACGATGCCGAGTGTCGCGGCCGATGGCGTCGTGTTCGTGAGCGGTGGCGGCAGAGTCACGGCGCTCGACGGGAAAAACGGCCAAAAGCTCTGGAGCGTCGAGACGGGCGAGCTCAGGCTTCGCGGCGGCGCCGACGACGGCAAGCTCAGCGTGCTCTCGCTCGGGACACCGCGCGCGAGCAAGAGCCGTCTCCTGGTGGTCAATCGATCAGGCGGCTCCGTGCTCGATCTGTCGTCGTCGACGGAGCTCGGCCGGCCTGCGGCACGCGCCGGGATCGGGTTCGTGCCGTGGGGCGGTCAATACGTCTCCGCGATCGAGCTCACGACGGGCAACGAGCTCGGGCGGCTGCTCACCCGCGATCTGCCGAGCCACGCGCTCGATCTCGCGGGCAACCTGTACTTCGGTCAGTTCTCACTCGTGAAGCTCGACCAGCACATCAAATACTCGGAGTCGTTCCAGGCGACGCGCTTCACCTTCAAGCCGCGCGAGCTGCCCGGCAACCCCGTGTGGCTCGGCAACGGGCTCGAGCTGCCGGCCGTCGACAAGACCGCCCGCGCGAAGATCAGGCTGTTTGCGGCGCCGGAATCCGCGGGCGACAAGCTGACGCTCGCCAGCGGCTCGTACGCGGGCGCGTACTTTCGCGCCGTTTACGGCTTCGCTGGCAGCGACGGGCACCTCCTCTGGGCCGACGCGCTCACGGCGGACGTCGTCGGCGGCGGTCCGGCAGCTTCGGGCTTCGTGTTCTGCGACGAGGCGGGCAAGGTTCACCTCTACGACGCCGAAGGCGGCAGCGCGGAAGGCCCGAACCTCGGACAGAAGCTCGTCGGGTGCAGCGTGGGTGCCGGCGCGCTGCGCGTGACGGGCGAATCGCGCGGGTCGCTCGCGTCGCAGATCGAGCAGAGCTTCACGCGCATGGATCCGGACATGGCCTCCGCCGAAGCGCTGCTCATCAAGGAGCTCGGCAAGCTCGAGGATCCGGCCGTGACGCGCATCCTGATCTCGCTCGCCGACGAGCCGCGCGTGCCCCCCGCGCAACGCCAAGCCGCGCGCAGCCTGCTCGCTAAGCGCAAAAACGGCACGGAAGACATGCTGAAAGCGCTCGAGCGGCACTACGACTTCGTGACGGGCGCTGCGCCGCCACCCGTCGGGCCACTCGCCGACGCGCTCGCGGGCTTGCGCGATTCTCGTGCGGCGGCGCCGCTGGCGCGACATCTGAACGATCCCGCGAACTCGATGGACGACATCGTGCGCGCGGCGAAGGCGCTCGAGGTGCTCGCGACGAGCGCCGAGCAGAAGGAGCTCACGACCTTCTTCGCGCTCTATCGCGCGACGGCGGACGATCCGGCGCTCGTGTCGGCGGTGTTGTCCGTCGGCACGGCGCTCTTGCGCGTGGGCGGCGCGGAAGGTCGCGCCGCGGTCGAGCGCGCCGTCGCCGATCCGCTGACCCAGCCCGAAGTGCAGCGCGGACTCGCAGCCGCCGCGGCCCCGAAACCCGCGCCCGGCAAAGCGCCCGCTCCCGCCGCGTCGGTGGCCGACAGCAAGGCGCCGCCGACCAAGAAAGCCCCAGCAGAGTAGCGAAACCGCGATATTTCGCGCCGATCCGCCGCTTGCGCCGAACCTTTGCGAGGGGCAGGATCCGAGCAACAAACAAGCAAAGCCCCGTTTGGAGGAAGAGATGAACCAGCTCGAATCGCTGAAGAAGATCACGACCGTCGTCGCCGACACCGGCGACCTCGAGGCGATGAAGACGTACAAGCCCCAAGACGCCACGACGAACCCGTCGCTGCTTTTGAAGGCGTCGCAGATGCCGCAGTACAAGCACCTCGTCGACGACGCGCTCGCCCAAGCCGCCAAGGCGGGCGGCGGCAAAGAGGCGCAGACGACCGCGTTCATGGACAACCTCGCGGTGAAGTTCGGCTGCGAGATCCTGAAGATCGTCCCGGGGCGCGTCTCGACCGAGGTCGATGCGACGCTCTCCTTCGACATGCAAGGCAGCCTCGCCAAGGCGCGCCACCTCATCTCGCTTTACGAGAAGGCCGGTGTCGCGCGCGAGCGCATCCTGATCAAGCTCGGCACGACCTGGGAAGGGATTCGTGCCGCGGAGGTCCTCGAAAAAGAGGGCATTCACTGCAACATGACGCTGCTCTTCAGCTTCGCGCAGGCCGTCGCCTGTGCCGAGGCGAAGGTCACGCTCATCTCGCCGTTCGTCGGCCGCATCTACGACTGGTTCAAGAAGTCGAAGGGCGTGAGCGACATCCCGATCGCCGAGGATCCGGGCGTCGCGAGCGTCGAGCGCATCTTCACGTACTACAAGAAGTACGACTACAAGACGCAGGTCATGGGCGCGAGCTTCCGCAAGGCGGATCAGATCCGCATGCTCGCCGGTTGCGACCTTCTGACGATCAGCCCGGATCTCCTGCAGGAGCTCAGCGCCGCCGACGGCGAGCTGCCGCGCCGCCTCAGCGTCGAGAAGGCGAAGGCCGCCAACGTCGAGCGCATCTCCCTCGACGAGAAGACCTTCCGCTGGCTCCACAACGAAGACGCCATGGGCACCGACAAGCTCGCTGAAGGCATCCGAGCCTTCAACGTCGATGGTCGGAAGCTCGAGGCGTACGCGCAAAAAGAGCTCGCGAAGCCGAGCGCGGCGTAAAGTTTCCGGGTGTGAGCGGGACGCTGCCAGTCGGCGTCCCGCACGCTTGGTCATGCCCCCCAACCGAAAGAAGACGCCCTACGTCGTTCGTCCGCCGACGGCGGTTCTGACGCGAGGGTTCGATCCGCGGCTGTCGGTAGGATCCGCGCGGCCGGCCGTCTTTCGGTCCTCCACGTACGTGTTCTCGAGCCCGGAGGCGGCCGAGCGGGCGTTCGCGATCGCACTCGGACGGTCGCGGCCGTCGGATGGCGAGAACGTCGATCTGATTTACTCGCGACTCTCGCACCCCAACGCGGAAATTCTCGAAGATCAGATCGTGCCGCTCGAACGCGGCGCCGAGGAAGCCGCCGTCTTCAACTCGGGCATGGCGGCGATCTCGACGGTGTTCTTGAATTGCTGTCCGCCAGGCTCGAGCTTCATTTATACGACGCCCGTCTACGGCGGCACGCAGCACCTGATCCACCAGCTGCTCGAGCCGCTCGACGTGCGCGGGGTTGCCGTCCCGGCGGGCGCTACGGCCGAGCTCACGCGAGCGATCCAGCACACTCCGAACCTCAAGCTCGTCTTCATCGAGACGCCCGCCAATCCCACGCTCGTCATGTGTGACATCGGTGCGGCGGCGGCCGCGGCGCGCGGGCTCACCGGCGGTGCCGCGCCCCTCGTCGTGGTCGACAACACCTTCCTCGGTCCCATGTTTCAGCACCCGCTGTTGCTCGGCGCGGACGCCGTCGTGTACTCGGCCACGAAGTACCTCGCCGGCCACAGCGACATTCTGGCCGGTGTGGTGCTCAGTGCGGATGCGGAGCTCATCGCGAGCTTGCGCGGGATGCGGGCGATCGTCGGCAACATCCTGCAGCCGGACGAGTGCTGGATTCTGAATAGCCGCCTGCCGACGGTCGAGCTCCGCATGACGCGCCAGAGTAAGAATGCGCAGCGCATCGTCGATGGTTTGGCCGGACACCCCCGCATCCAGCGGCTCTTGTATCCGACGCACTTCACCGATCCCGAGCAGATCCGGATCCGCGAAGCACAGTGCGATTTCCCGGGGGGAGTCTTCGCGCTCGAGCTTCACGGCGGCAAGCGCGCCGCCTTCGATTTTCTGCGCCGCCTCAAGATCACGAAGAACGCCGTGAGCCTGGGCGGCGTCGAGTCGCTGGCTTGTCACCCGGCGACGACGACGCATTCCGAAATGTCCGACGACGAGCTCGCCGCCGCAGGAATCAGTGACGCGCTCGTGCGCATTTCCGTCGGCGTCGAAGACTGCCGCGATCTCCTCAAAGAGTATCGCGAGGCGCTCGACGCGCTGTGAGTCCGCGCCGGAGCGCGCGCTCAGAACACCGCCGCCGCCACGAAGTACGTCTGCAATCCGTGCGGGGCCTCCGAATCGAGGCCGCGTGCGAAGCCGATGCGCAGGATGCTGTCGTCGACGTACACGAACGAGAAGTGGACCCAGAGCTCGCCGCCCACGCCGACGTGATACGCGTCGAGCGGCTTTCGGAGATCGAGCTGGTTGTAGGCGCCGCCCCAGTCGAGGAAC
>DATMCL010000243.1:0-4510 GCA_035558375.1 Polyangiaceae bacterium | reverse complement strand
CGCGTCCCTACTGAGCGCTTGCGGTCCGGCGCCTTCGTTCTCGCCGTGACCGCCACGACCACTCTGCACGCGGCGGGCTCCGAGCCTCCGCGTGCAGAGCTCGTCGTGACGCGGGGTGCCGGTGCCGAGGATTGCCCGGATGCGGCCGCGCTCACGACCAAGACGCGTGCCATGACGGCCGCCGACATCACGCCGGATGCCGCGGAAATCCCGCGGGATACCTGGATCAACGTCGAGCTCTCGCGCGTCCTGTCCGGCTATCGCGCGACGATCTCGGCGCGTGGCCGGCGCCACGGCACGCGTACCATCGACGACGTTGGGCCTCGCTGCGGGAGCCTCGCGGGCGCCGTCGCGATCACGCTCGTGATGCTGATGGACCCCGAGCTCTCCTCCGAAGCGCCCCCGAAGCCTCCGACACGGGCCGTCGTGACGCCGCCGCCTCCGCCGTCCGCGCCGCCCGCTCGCCTCCTCACGCCGGGCGCCGAGCTCGACGGCGGCGCCTCGTTCGCGATTCTCGAGCATCCCGCGCCGGTGCTCGAGCTCGGCGCTCACCTCGGCATCGGCGAGCGCGCAGGCGTCGCGCTCGGCGGCGGCTACGTCTTCCCGGACCGAGTGACGTCGGCAGGCGGCGAGGTGCGGCTCGGTCTCGCTTACGGCTACCTGCGCGGCTCGTTCGCGCTGTGGAAGGGCACGGGCACGAGCGTCGTATTCAATGGCGGACCACTGCTTGGCTCGCTCTCCGGCGCGGGTGAGCACTACGACGTTCCCAAGCCGACTCAGCGCTTGCTCTGGCTCGCGGTTGCCGGCGGTCCCGAGCTCCGCGCGACGCTCGCAGCATGGCTCTCCTGGTCGATGCGCTTGATGCTGGTGGCGCCCCTGATCCATCAGAGTTTCCGCGTGAATGACGCGGGAACATCCACGGTCGCCTTCTCGACTCCGCCTCTCGGTGCGACCCTCACTTTCGGGATGCTCGCGGAGCTTTGAGCTCCGAGGTCGCACGATGCCGCCCCTCCCTGCCCCCCCAACCGCCGACCTGCGAGAGTTCGAGGCGGCGTACCGCGCGCACTTCGCGTTCGCGTGGCGCTCGCTCCGACGGCTCGGGGTCCCGGAGCGCGACCTCCCGGATGCGACGCAGGAGGTCTTTCTCGTCGTCCACAAGAAGTTGCCCGACTTCGACGCGCGGAGCCGTCTCAGCACGTGGGTGTACGCGATCTGCCTCCGCGTCGCGAGCGACCGGCGACGGCGTGCCTCGAATCGCTACGAGGTGCTCGTCGAAGGCTCCGAGACCGTGCATCACGCGAGCAGCGCGGACGGGGCCGAGCTCGGCGAGCGGCGCGCCCTGCTCGAAGCGGCGCTCGATGCCCTGTCGCTCGAGCAGCGCGCCGTTTTCACCTTGTTCGAGCTCGAAGGCATGACGGGCGAAGAGATCGCGACGCTGCTCGAGATCCCGCCACCCACCGTGCACTCGCGCTTGCGGCTCGCGCGCGAGGCATTTCGGCGCGCCGTCGAGCGTGCCCGCGCCCGCGAGCGCTTCGATCTCGTTCGAATCGGAGAGGAGACGCCATGAGCACCAAACGCTGGCTCGACGAAGCGAGCGACGCGGACGGCTTCGAGCGTTCGCTCCTAGAGAGCGGGCTCGACGCCGAGCCGCCGCCACACGCCGAGGAGCAGGTGTGGAAACAGGTCCTCACGGCGGTGGCTCCGCCCATCGGGCCGGGTCCCGGAGGCGGGACGACGGGGGTCGCGGCTGCGGCGAAGGGAGCGACCGTAACGACGCTCGGCAAGGGATTCTTGCTGGGCGTCGCCGCGAGCGTTGCCGTTGCCGGCGCCGACCGCGTCATCTCGCACCGCAGTCCTTCGACGACCGAGAGGCCCGTCGCCGCGCAACGCGCCGCACCGGAACCTTCGCTCGCCGTGGTCGCGAGCGGTGCGCCCCCGGCGCGTGCTCCCGCCATCGTCTCTCCTTCCGTCGTGCCCGGTGAGCACGAACCGTCCTCGATCGAGCCCACGAGTACGGTGGCGCTCGCGCGTACGGCGCCCGTGAACCGCACGCTACCAACCCATGGCGTCGACGTCCCGCCGGCCACGGGCGCGCCCGCGTCCGTCGCCGCGCAGGGTTCCGTCGCCGCCTTCCCACTTCCCGACGCACCCCGTCCGTTGCCGAAGAGCCGCCTCGAAGAGGAAGCCGCGCTGCTGCAAAAGGCGCGCACCGAGCTCCGTTCGGGAGCTCTCGCGGGCGCGTTCGCGACGCTCGAAGCTTCGCGCGAAAAATTCTCCGCACCGGAGCTTTACCAGGAGCGCGAGGCCTTGCTCATCGAGCTTCTCTACCGGAGCGGGCAACGTGAGCGGGCACGGGAGCGTGCTAGCGCGTTCCTGGCTCGTTTTCCCGAGAGTCCCCACGCCGCGGGCGTGCGCGCGTTCGTCGATTCGCCGAAGTAGGCGAATTCGGCTAAAATCCAGGGATGGTGTGGCTTGCTCGCTATGTGGGTGTGCTCGGCTTGAGTCTCTGTGCCGACGCGTGCGTCGAGGCGCACGGATGCACCGAGATAGGCTGCGTTGATTCAGCCGGCTTCACGCTTCGTGTTGCCGGCGACGAGTGGGAGGCTGGAACCTACGATCTCGCCATCGAGTTCGACGAAACTGCCCACTCGTGCTCCTTCACGATGCCGGACGCCATCGACTCCGCCAGCGGGCAAGGCGTCGCGATCCCCGTCGCGTGCACCCCCCAGCTCGACGCCTGGCTCAACGCCGTGACGATGTGCACCACGCATAGCGACGGAAGCTCGAGCAGCCAGACCTGCACCCCTATTCCCGGTCGCTATTACCTCTCCGTGCGGACCTCGACGCTCGCGGCATCGCTGGCCGTCTCCGTGACTTTGGACGGCGCGGACTATTTCTCGGAGACGCACGCGCTCACGTACACGGCGAGCCAGCCGAACGGCCCCGATTGCGAGCCTATTTGTCGCAATGCCAGCGTCGAGTTCTTCGCGGATTCGCCGAAATAGGGAGGTAAGAGGGCGAGGTAACGTAAGCTCCACGAATGGCGCGCGTTTCTCGCCGGCTCGGCGCACTCGCGCTCGGACTCTGCGTGTGCGCGTGTCACGAGTCGCAGTCGGGTAAGATGTCGCACAGTTGCACGGAGAAGGGCTGCCTCGACTCAGCGGGGTTCAGGCTGCACCCTCCCGACGACGTGTGGCCGGACGGCGTCTATGCCCTCGACGTCGCGTTCGACGACGACGCTTACTCGTGCGCGTTCACGGTACCGGACGCGATTGATGCAGCGACGGACCTGGACGCTTACACGTTTCCTGTCCATTGCAGTCCCGACTTCTCCGACGGTTTCATTTTCGGCGCCTTTCTCGATGCCGTCATGGCGTCAATCACTCACCGTGACGGCAGCTCGAAGCGCGAAACCTGGACGCAGATCCCAGGTTTTTACTACCTCACCGTGCGAACACGGAAGCTCGCGCAGTCTTTCTCCGTCACCGTCACCTTGGACGCCGAGCCCTACTTCCACGCGTCGGAGCCGCTCTATTACGAGAAGAACCAACCGAACGGCGCTGATTGCGAGCCGACGTGCCACAACGCCCAGACCGAGTTGTACGTCACGGCACCGCCGTAGATCGGCGTGGCTTCGGCGAACGCGCGCACCAGCGCTAATGTTTCTTGTCGTGCAGCCGCGGCAGCTCGGGCTTCGCGCCCGTCGGAGCGAGCGGCTCGGTTGCGACGCGGGGAGGCATGACCGTTGCAAAAAGCTTGTCGCGCAAGCGGCTCGTCGCGTCGCCGAGCTCGTGCCACGCATCCACGGCGGCGGGCGTCGTGAAGATCCCGAGGGTGTGTTCGAGCGCGGTCTTGCGACCGAGGGGCACGAAGGCGAAACCGAGTAGGGCGAACAACGCCACGACGGCTTCGGCCACCCGACGGCCAGCGATTCCGAACACGGCGCATCGTACCGGGGGGAGCCAAGCCGGAAAATAAACCGGCAAATCACACATATAGAAGCCGGCCATTGGGCCGATGGTGGGCACTCCCCACTTCGTAGCTGCGCTCCGAGACCAGTGTTATCCTGCCCGAGCCCTTCGCCAGATCTAGCCAGTCAGCTCGTGAGATCGACCGTGTTTAGTTCTGCGTTGCGCGCCTCCAAGTGGTTATCGGAAGCGTGGTTAGTGAGCGTCGAGCGTCGAGCGTTCGTCCAAGGGTCTAGTTGACGCTGTCTGGATCTGGAGAAGTTCGAACATGAGACTGTACGTGGGAAACCTGGCGTACTCGACGACCGAGGACACGCTCAGGAACGAGTTTGGGAAGTTTGGCAACGTCACCTCGGCGCTGGTGGTGATTGACCGGGTGAGCGGGCGGTCCCGCGGTTTCGGCTTCGTCGAGTTCTCGACTCCGGACGAGGGAACGCAGGCGATCAACGGCATGAACGGCCAATCGCTCGACGGTCGCGAGATCGTGGTGAACGAGGCTCGCGAGCGTCAGGCCGGTGGCGGCGGCGGTGGCGGTGGTCGCG
>DATMCL010000242.1:0-9044 GCA_035558375.1 Polyangiaceae bacterium | reverse complement strand
GCGCTGCGCAGGGGTGGCACGGCGACGCACAGAAGGACGAGCGCCAGGCCGACCGCAACCGAGCCGTGGAGCCACGCGTTCGGACCCGGACGCGGACCGAGACGCCGCGCGGGGTAGACGCTGAGGAGCTTCGCGAACGATTCGTAGACGAAGACCGCCGTCGCCGTGACCGCGACCCCGGCGCCGAAAGCGGGCAGGACGACAAGGAGCGCGAGACCCGCCACGGCCTTGAAACCGCCGTCTCCGAGCACGAAAGCGAGCGTCTCGCGATCGAGCAGCGGACTCGCGCGGGGGCGCGGGGGACGCTGCATCGTCCCCGGGCTGCGATCGGCGGATAGCGCCAGCGCGGGCGGACCATCGCCGAGGAAGTTGATCCACAGCACCTGCAGGGCCGTGAGCGGCACCAGCACCGCGCCGACCTCGTTCTGTAGGCCGAGGACGATCGAGCCCACGGTGCCGCCAAGCACGAGCAGCATCAGCGCGACGTTGCTCGAGAAGGTGTAGCGGATGAAGTTCAGCATGTTCTCGTAGATCATGCGGCCCTCCTCCACGGCGACGACGATGGTCGAGAACTCGTCGTCGAGGAGCACGACGTCGGCAACCTCGCGCGCAACCTCGCTCCCGCGGAGCCCCATCGCGACCCCCACATCCGCACGCTTGAGTGCCGGCGCGTCGTTGAGCCCGTCGCCGGTCATCGCCACGACTTCTCCCTGCGCTTGCAGGACGTCGACGATCCTGAGCTTGTGCTCGGGCAGCAGCCGCGCAAAGACGCGCACGCTGTCGAGCGCTCGCGCGAGCTCCTGGTCGCTCAGCGTCTCGAGCTCCCCGCCCGTCAGCACGCGCTCACCAACGATGCCCACCTTGGCGCCGATCGACCGCGCCGTTTCGGGATGGTCGCCGGTCACCATCAGCACGCGGATACCCGCAGCCTCGGCCGCGCGAACCGCCTGAAGGGCCGTCGGCCGCGGCGGGTCCCAGAGCGTGACGAGGCCCAGGAACTCGAGGTCCGATTCCGTACCGCCCTCGCCCGTGGCGAGCGCCAGAACCTTGAAGCCTTCGCGAGCCTGCTCCTCGGCGCGCTCGGCCCAGCGCCGCCGCTCGCCGGGCTCGAGGCGCGAGCGCTCGAGGATCGTCTCGGGCGCGCCCTTCACGTAGCTCTGAAGGCCCCCTCCCGGAGCGACGACCGTGACCCGCATGAACTTCCAGCGGCTGTCGAACGGGAACGACGAGACGCGCGCGTTGGCTTGCCTGAGCGCCGGGACATCGGCCCCGCGCGAGCGAGCATACGCGAGGAGCCCGCGCTCGAGCGGGTCTCCGGCCTCGCGCTCGTGGTCGGCGTCGTTCGCCAGCGTGAGCGCCAAGAGCGCGTCGGCTTCACGGTCGCTCAGCAGCGATTTTACCGTCAGGCGATTCTCGGTCAGCGTGCCCGTCTTGTCGGACGCGATCACCGTGATGGAGCCGAGCGCTTCCACCGCCGAAAGACGCCGGACGACGGCATTTCGAC
This sequence comes from Polyangiaceae bacterium, assembly GCA_035558375.1. Classification (GTDB taxonomy): domain Bacteria; phylum Myxococcota_A; class Polyangia; order Polyangiales; family Polyangiaceae; genus PMG-095. The sequence continues at coordinate 7,540 of DATMCL010000242.1, read as the reverse complement.
GGCCCATGCGCTGCACCCCGAAGGCGAGCGCGAGCGTCATCATCATCGGCATGCTCTCGGGAACCACCGCGACGCCGAACGCGACCGCGAACATCACGATCGTCGGAAAATGCGCCAAGCCGTCGACGGCGATGCCGAGCCCAATGAAGAGGAGCGCCAGCGCCGCGACGTAGCGCGCAAGACGCGCGCCGAGCACGTCGATGCGCACCTCGAGCGGCGTCTTCCCAGCCTCGATGCGCTCGAGGGCGCCGGCGAGCTTGCCCATCGTGCTCGCCGCGCCCGTTCGCGTGACGACGAGCTCGGCGCGCCCGCGCACCACGAGCGTGCCGCTCATCAGCTCGTCCCCGTCGTTTTTCTCGACGGATTGTGACTCCCCGGTGAGCAGCGATTCGTCGGTGCAGAGCGACTCGCTGACCTCGGCTTTCCCGTCGGCAGCGATGCGGTCGCCGGCCTCGACTCGGACTCGGTCCCCCGGGACGAGCTCGGTCGCTTCGATGCGGGACAGCGCGCCGTCACGAATGACCCACACGTGTGGGGTTCCGAGCCGCTCGAGCTCGTCGAGCGCGCTCTCCGAGCGATACTCCTGGAGCACCCCGAGGCCCGCGTTCAGCACGAGGACGGCGAGTATGGCGAGCGCTTCGATCGGGGCGCCCTGAGCTCCGGCATAGAGCCAGCCGAGAAGATCCAGGCCGAGCGCACCGAGCAGGAGGTAAATGAGCGCGCTCCGGAGCTGGCGCGCGAGACGTCGAAAGAAGCTCGGTCGTACCGGCACGGGCAAGGCGTTCGGGCCGTAGCGTTCGAGTCGCTCGCGCGCCTCGCTCGCCGTCAGGCCGGTACGGAGTTCCTCGCCGTGGCTCACACGTCATTTCGGTGCACTCCGCGTGCCAGCGCGAGTTACGCGCCAGCGAGCATGGCGTGCCGCTGAATTTTCGCCGCAGCCGGATCGGGCGCAACATCTGCGGCGCGGACTTCCGCCCCGCAGCCGTGTTGCGTCGGTGAGAGCCGCCCAATCTCGCCCGATAGCTCCGCTTCGAGCGCGCACGCGTTCGTCCGGAGCTCGTCGATCGCGCGACGGAGTCGCTCGAGCTCGGGGCCCGTGACCACGCCTACGACCTGGGCGACGGCACGGTGAGCACCGGCACGGGCGCGAGCCGAATCAGCTTTTCGGCGACGCTTCCGAGGAGCAGGTGGCGGAGGCCGGTGCGGCCGTGCGTGCCGACGACGAGCAGCTCATGCTTGCCGAGCGCGAGCTCCTCGAGGATGCGACCGGCGGGGTTACCGGAGAGCAACCGTGTTTCGAACGGCGTTCCCGCGGGCAAGTTGGCGTGCGCGATGAAGCTCGTCATCTCCGCCTCGGCGTTCTCGCGAATCAGCTCCGTCAGCGGGCGCTTCTCGCCGGACGGCCCCACCAGCACCGTGTCGGAGACGTACGCGGGGCGATCCCAGACGTGCACGACATCGAGCGATGCGCCGAGCCGTTGCGCAAGCGTGGAGGCATACGCGAGCGCCGCGCCGGACCCCTCCGAGTAATCCACCGGAACGAGCATGCGACGAATGGCCATGGCCGATCTTACTCCCTATCTCTCTCTCCTGCCGTTGATGTACCGGCGCACGAGCTCCGCTTCCGCTTGCTCATGGGCGCGGAGCCTTGCGCTCAGGGCACGCGCTGGTGCGGGCAGCTCGCACCAGCGTGCGGGATCCTCGACGAGCAACGCGAGGTTTCTGACGGTTTCGAGCATCGCGCGGTGCTCCATCTTCAAATCCACGATCCCCGGCAGGAGATCGGGGCGTTCGTGTGACATCGTGCCGAAGTGCGCGCCTCCCTCTTCGGCCTCGAAGTGCGTCGACAGCTGCGTGCAGAGCTCCCCGATCAATAGGCGCGGTTCGAGCTCGGGCGGCAGCGCCATTTGGCCGGCCTCGAGCGCCGAGCACATCGTCGTGAGGCTCCGCAGCGTGTCGCGCAGATGCTCGTGCTCGCTCAGGACGTTGGTCAGGCGGCCAAAAAACGTTGGAAGCGGAGCGTGCATGGTCATGCGGGCCTCTCCGAAAACCCGAGCAGCAAGAAGCGGGCCTCGAAGCACGCGGCGAAATTCCGAGGAAATTAAGTCCGGGCCCGCGCGGGTCCACGCGCAAACCCTGCGTTCACCGCTTCGAGCGCGCAGGATCTGCCGCCGCTCAGCGCGGCTCGACGCGCGCGCCGTCCTTGACCCGATCGCCCGGGTGGACCGCGACGGCAGTTCCTTCGGCGAGCCCCGCGCTGATCTCCGCTTCGGTCTCGCCACGGTGACCGAGGGTGACGGGCGTGAGACGCGCCACGTTGCCGTTCACCGCGAATACCGCCCAACCGTCGCCGTGCCGGAAGACGGCACCTTGCGGGACCTTGAGCACGCGCTCCGCCTGCCAGAGCACGATGCGCGCCTCGACCCGGTACCCGTCACCGAGCGTCTCCCAGTTGCCACGCGGCTCGGTGAGCGCGACGATCACGTTGACGCGCTGCTCGTCCACGCCAAGGGCCGAAGGTCGCGTGAACGCGGACGGCTCGATTCGCCGCACGCGACCGTCGAGCGGGTGATCCCCGCCCCACCCGCGAATCACGACCGGGGTGCCGGGCAGGACGTGCACGGCGTCGGTCGTCAAGAGATCGACCACGACCTCGAGAGCCGAGGGATCGCCGACCTCGACGAGTGGTGTGGAGGCCTGCACGACCCCGGCGCTCTTGTGATGGATCCCGAGCACGCGCCCCGACACGGGCGAGAGCACGTCCACGTGGCGGTCCTTCGGCGCGCCCGACCCTTCGCGCCCGAGCGCCACGCGCGCGATCCGCACCTCCTCGACCGCGACCTTGCCGCCAAACTCGGCGGAGGCGAGCTCCTCGCTCCGCATGCGCAGCCCGAACTCCGCCTGCTCGAGCGCCTGCGCCGAAATCGAGCCGTTCGCCGCGAGCTTCTTGGTGCGAGCGAGCTCCTGCTCGGCGAGCTCTTTCGCGACGCGGGCGCGCGATACCTGCGCTTGCGCTTGGCCCAGCGCCGACAGTGCGGCGCCGAGCCGCGCCTGGGCCTCGGCGCGGGTACGCTCGTCGAGCAGGGGCGACTGAGTCGGCGCGATCTCGGCGAGCGGATCGCCCTCCTTCACCGCGTCGCCGGGCTCCAGCCCCAAGCGCGAAAGGCTGCCCGTCACGGGCGCGGACACGACATAGCGATCCTTCACGCGCGTCGTTCCGTCCTCGGCAATCGCCACGACGAGCGGACCGCGCACCACGCGCGCCACGTCGATGGGCACCGGCTGCGGTCGCATGGCGAGCACCGCAAACACACCCGCTCCAGCGAGCAGCAGGCCGAGCAAAGCATGCCGCGCGTTGCGAGCGATCGCATGACGGCGCTCGCGGGCCTTTTTGCGGATCAAGTCGACCGGCGGAGGCGTGCTCGCTGTTGCGGCGTTGTCGAGTGGTGCGCTGATTTCGACGGCGGACATCGGTACTCCTCACTCTCTCGCTTTGAGCACGGCCACGAGGTCGAGCGTATCGAGGTTTCTTCGAACCCAAAGAGCGCTCACCATTGCGGCGAGCACGGTGACGACGGCCGACAGCAGGTAGGTGCGCGGCGCGACGACGACTGCCCAGCGGAACGTCTCCGGATCCATGCTGCTCATGAACCATTCCGCCCAGACGCGACCGAGCCAGAGCCCGGCGGGGACGGCGAGCGCCACTTCGATCGCCTGGCTGGCGAGAAGGATCGCCGAAATTTCGCGAATATTGAAACCAAGGACGCGCAGGCTAGCGAGCTCCCGTGCCCACGCCGCAAGCCCGATACGAGCGTTGTTGTAGACGACCCCGAACACGATCCCCCCGGAAAGCGCGATCGAGATGACGGTCCAAACGTTCATGATCGAGCTGTTCATGTCGAGCAGACGCTGCATGTCACCGGCCGCGTCGGAGATGTCGATGATGCTCGGAGAACGACGCAGGGCCGCCTCCACTTGCTCGACCTCACGCGCGTCGACCCTGAGTAGCGCCGAAGACGTGGCCCCGAGATCACCTTCGAGCTCCGCCAAGAGTCCCGCGCGCGCGTAGATCGAAAGCCCGATCGAGTCCTCGACGAATCCGACGACCACGGGACGCACCGTGCGCCGGTCCCCTTCCCGCACTTCGATTTCTGGTCGATCGCCGATGCGCAAGCCGAGCACGTCAGCGAGCGTTTTCGTCAGGACGACCCCGTCGTCGGGGATCGTCACCTCGGCGCCCCCCCGCGCGATCAGGCGCCGAAGCGTGTGCTCGGCCGGCAGCCCCATGATCACGCTCGCGCGGGACCGGTGCTCGTTCACGATACGCACTGGAACGGCACGAATTCCCTCGGCCGTGACGACGCCCGGCAGCCGTGCGAGCTGTCCGACGACGCGGGGCGCCACCGGCCGAGCGAACACGACCGCTAGATCCTGCCGCTGCTCGCGCCGGAAGGTCCCTTCGAAGTAGCCGAGCAGAGAATCGAGGGCAAAGTGGCTCAAGATCAGGAGCGACACCGCGCCGGCGATCCCGAACGACGACAGGAGCGTGCGAAATGGCCGGCGTGTCAGCTCGCGCGCGACCATCATGCCGCCCGGACCGAAGAGCACGTCGAGCCCGAGCCGTTCGAACAGGCTACGTCGATAGCGCGCAGGGGCGGGCGGCTGCATCGCTTCGGCCGGCGGCAGACGAACGGCAGCGCGCACGGCACCCAGCGCACCGCCCAGCGCGGCGATCGCGCTCACCACCACCGCCATGATCATCAGGCCCGGCGTCAGCTGGAACTCCAACGTCGGAAACCGGAACGTTCTGCCGTATAGCCCGAGCACGACGCGCCCCAGAAAGAAGCCGCCAGCGAGCCCCACCACGCAAGCGGGCACCAGAACCACCGTGACGAGGCCGAGGTAGTGCCCACCGACCTCGCGATTCGAGTAGCCGATCGCCTTGAGCGTCGCGATCTCGGGGCGCTGGAGGCGAATCATCCGGCCAAGCACCAAGTTGACGAGAAAGGCCGTCACGCCCAAAAAGACGGCCGGGATCATCGTGGAGAGCACGCCGAGCTGGTCGAGCTCCTGGGACAGGATTCGATTCGACACCTGGTCCTTGCGACCGATCGAGCCGATGCCTCCGTAGCGGGCAAGGATACGGTCCACCGCAACGCGCACGCCCTGCTCCGAGGCTCCGGGCGCAAGCCGCAGCGTCACGTCGTTGAACGCGCCGTCGAGCTGGAAGGCGCTGGCGAGAGCGGAGCGTTCCATCCACAGCACGGCGTGCCGTTTGGGATCGTCGACTAGCGCGCCCGGCCGGATCGCGTAGACGAACTCGGGCGAGAGGGCGATGCCCACGACGCGCAGGGACCGGCGCTTGCCGTTCACGACGACGGGGACGCGATGTCCGGGCACGAGCCCGTGCGCCTCCGCAAACGAATCGAGCAGCACGATCTCGTCGCTCTTGCCGGCCTCCGGATAGCGTCCGCGGCGCAAATACAGGGCGTTCGTCGCGGGCGGGCGTGTGGACGGCAGCGAGAGCAAGCGCCCGTATGCGGGGCGCTCCATGCCGTCGATCGGCAGGCTGACTTCCTCGGCGACCCGGGTTTCGACGACTGCCACACCGGGCAACGCCTCGATCCGGCGCGCGACCGACTCCGGCACGCGCTCGGCGCGCGCAAAAACATCGGCGAAACGATAGCGATCGTAGTACTCGTGCTTGGAGACGGCCAGCGACGCGTACGTCCCGCGCATCGAGATGAAGCAGATCATCCCACTCGCGAGAACGATGGAAATCGTGACGATCTGACCGCGCAAGCGCCAGGCCTCGCGGAGAAGCTTGCGGTTCAGCGCCGAGATCCACATCGAGCGCCTCACCAGCGAAGCTCGGCGGCGCGTGCGCGCGCGGTATTCTGGTGTGACTCTTGAATTCGACCGTCGCTCAGCGTCACGACACGGTCAGCGACGGCGGCGATCGGCGCATTGTGCGTAATGACGGCGGTCGCGGTACCGAGCTCGTGATTCACGCGCTCGAGCACCTCGAGCACCAAGATGCCGGTGCGAAAATCGAGCGCGCCCGTGGGCTCGTCGCACAAAAGTACGGACGGGCGCTTGGCGATGGCACGAGCAATCGCGACACGCTGCTGTTCGCCTCCGGAGAGCTGCGACGGAAAATGGTCGAGCCGCTCCCCCAGTCCGACGAGCCCAAGCGCCTCCTCCGGGTCCAAGGGGTCGTCGGCGATCTCGGTCACGAGCGCAACGTTTTCGCGAGCCGTCAGGCTCGGGATCAGGTTGTAGAACTGAAAGACGAAGCCGACGTGGTGGCGGCGGTATGCCGTGAGCTCGTCCTCGCCCGCCAGCGTGAGCTCCTCGGTACCGAAGAAGACTCGACCGTCGCTCGGAACGTCGAGCCCGCCGAGGATGTTGAGCAGGGTCGATTTTCCGCTGCCGGAGACACCCAACAGGACCAGAAACTCGCCCGCGCGAAGCTCGAAGGAGACGCCGTCGAGCGCCCGCACGTCCACGTCACCCATCCGATAGACCTTCTTCAGTCCGGTGCAGGACAGGATCGGCGACCCGGCGATGACGGGAGCGCGCGCTTTGCCGTTCGGAACGATTTGCATCGTCGTTGCCCTCGAGGGCTCTCCCGCACCCAAACGCAAGGCGCGTACCACCCGAACCTACCCGGTCCGACGCGCAAACCCGGCGGAGTCGGCCTGCTCCTGCGCGCAAACCGTGCGCCTCGACGCTTCGCGCGAACACAATCTTGCGCGACGTCCGCGCGACGTACGCACCACGCGACCCCCGCTGCGTGGCACGCGAGGTGCAACCGGTGAGCCCATGGGAACCATTCATCGCATCCTCGTTCCGGTGGATTTCTCGGAGCCCTCGCGACGAGCCCTCGACTACGCGGCCGAGCTCGCCCGTCCGCTCGGCGCAACCCTCGAGGTGCTTCACGTCGCGGAGATCCCCGCTTTCGTGCCGTCCGCGAGCCTGCCCGAAGCTCGTGCCTCGGATCTGTCGCTGTTCGCGGTCGTGCGCGAGAGCGCCGGACGACTACTCGCACAGTTCGTGGGCGAGGCCGCGGAGCGCGGCATCGTGGTGCGAGCATCGCGCCTCGAGCTCGGCTCGCCCGCACAAGTCATCACGCAGGTGGCCGTCGCAGACGGTTACGATCTGATCGTCATCGGCACACACGGTCGCACGGGCCTCACGCGGGCCCTCATGGGGAGCGTCGCAGAGCGCGTCGTGCGACATGCACCCTGCCCCGTGCTCTCTGTTCGCCCTACTGCCCCGCCGGCTACGGCGCTGCGGGCCTCGGCCTAAAACGCGCCCGAGAGGCTCAGACGCGCGGGGGAAGGCCGAGAAACAGATAGAAATGATACGCGGGGGGTAAGAGCGCGAAGACGAGCCCCGTCCACAGGAGCGGCTCCTTACCGAGCGAGCGACGCGTGCGAAGCGCTTCGAGCACGACGCCGAAGAAAAGGTAAAGCATGTAGAGCTCGAGCACTCCGCCGAGCACGGGGATGTAGCTCACGAGCGCGCTCCCCCCCCA
>DATMCL010000241.1:0-9125 GCA_035558375.1 Polyangiaceae bacterium | reverse complement strand
GGCCGGGAGGGGGCGCGTGGGGCGGTGCTCGCGCACTGCGGAGATGGGGCGTGACGTGCGGTTGGGGGGGAGCTCGTCTCGGGACTTTTGAGCTTGCCGGTGTGCTCGGCGGGGTCAAGGCCGAGCCGCGCGCGGGCGCGCGGTCGCGAGAGGACTCGCGAGCCTTGACCCCGCCTGCGCGCACCGGCCGTGGACTGGGCGTCCTCGGGCGAGGACGGAAAGGCCTAGTCATGACTCTCGAAATCTATCCCGTCATTCTCGAATTGGTTCGGAGGTTGGCGCCGGTCGTTCGCGTGCTGCGCACGCGGAGCGCGGCGCTGGGCGATCAGATGGAGAGGGCGCTCGTGAGCATTCCGCTGAACGTCGCTGAAGGCGCCTACAGCCGGGGGAGGAATCGCCAGGCGCGGTTTCAATCCGCGGCTGCGTCGGCACGGGAAACGCTCGCGTGCTTGGAAACCGCGGAGGCGATGGGCTTCGTGAGCCCCATGGAGCCCGAGCTCGCGGCTCTGTTTCACCGGGTCATCGGCACGTTGGTGCGTCTGATGCAGCCGCGGCGCTGAGCGCGGCTGCGCGTCCCGCCTAGTTCGCCTTGATCTCTTTTTCGAGGGCGTCGAGCTGCGCGTCGAGCGTCTGCGAGTTCACCTTCAAGCTCGCTTCGTCCTCGAAATCTTCCTCGACCGGCACGTCGGCCGCGGCTGCGGACGCGCTGGGTGCCGGTGCCGCCGCCGCTTCGCTCGCGGCCGGTGGCGTGACCGAAGCGACGGTGGGCGTTTCAGCGGGTGCGGGTTCCGGCGGCGGCTCTTTCTTGGCGCACGCGCCGAGCGCGAGAAGTCCAACGAGCCCTAGGATGGCGATGAACCGGGTCACGGCGCACTCCCTTTAGCAGCGGGTGGCCTTGGGACGCCAGGGGTTCCGAGTGGGGGGCCGTGTGGCTTCGCGGGCACCATGGCCCCGGATCCGCTCGGTGCAGGTGGCATGACGGAGGAGGCAAGCCGCGCGGTGCCCCCAGCATCGGCGGATGAAGCCTCGCGCAGCTTGGCGATCCGCGCTTGGTGTCGCGACTGCTCGATCGCCGTGAGCTTGTCGATGCGAGCGAGAGCCTTGGTACGCTTGGGCTCCTCGAGCTCCGTCGTCGCAACGAGCTTGGCGCGATTCAGAAACGCCATTCTCCTAGCGTGAACGCGTAGCTCTTCGAAAACTTCCCGGCGCGCGAGCACGTCCGCACCGAAGCGCTGCCGCACCTCGAGCATGCGCGCCTCGCGTCGCACCTTCGCGTTCTCGTGCGCCGCCGCCATGGCGGACTTCAGCTCCTCCTGGCTCGGGCGGTGCTTGCGAAACGCTTCCGCGATGTCCGCCTGTCCGCCGCGAAACCCAGGCCCCGGAAACGCGGAGCCCGACGGCGCGGGGTGCGCGTGCATCATTCCGCTGTTTGCGAGCTCGGGTCTGCCGGGTTTGTTGGGCTTGTCGGGTTTATCGGCCTTGTCGGGTTTATCGGGCTTGTCGGGTTGCGCATGCGCCGCACCCACGGGCCCGAGCACGGTCGCTCCTACCAGCCACAGGATCCCCAAACGCTTCATGGTGAATCGACTCTACCAGACGGCCCGGAGGCGAGGAATCTTCATCGCATGGCCGTTATTCCGCGGCACGCTCGGCCGCCGGCGTCGTTCCGGCGCGCTTCTCGAGCAAGGTTGCCCCGTCGGGGGCTGCGGCGGGCAGGGCGAAAAGCCCCATTTCGCTCGCCAGCAGCAGATGACCATCGCTGCGAGCGCCTGGTCGCACCAGCGCCGCGCCGAGAATCGCGACCTCACGTGAGTCGACGCTCGTGAGCTCGCTCTTGAACCACAAGCGACGGCGCGTCACGCCCGCTTTCGTGACGGTCACACGCTCGCGCAAGCCGAGCAGCCAGAAGCCGAGCACGAGCAAAATGTTTGCGCTCAGGCACGGCAGAACGATCGAGAGCGCGCTCGGAACGAGCCCGTGACGCTCGGGGCCGTCGGACATCACGAACGAAGCAACGAGGACGAACGCCGACGCCCAGAGCGTGGTGTACGCAGCAGCGCGTTGTCCTGGGAGCGGCGGGTGCTCGAGGGTGAAAGCATCTTGCTCCGTGAAGCGCTTCTCTCGGACCGGCGACGTCGCGAGCAACTCGTTGAGCGCAGGCGCGCTGAGGCCCCAGCCGTCGCCGAACGCCACACCTAGCGTCTTGCCGAGCGCTGCGGCGTCCTCGAGCACACGGCTCGGCTCGGGGCCTTCGAGCACCGTGTGGCGCGACCCGTCGCTCAGCACGAGCGTGACGCGGTAGAGGGGCGGCAGCTCCTCGCCGCCGAGCTCCAGACGCTCGGGGGTCACGCCCGGACGCGCCGGCAGCGGGCGCCGCAGGGTCTTCGGCCGAGCGTGGAGAATGAGGCCGACCGCCAGGGCGAGCAGCACCAGAACACCGACGACTCGCAGCGCCGTGAAGGGGCCGGGGGCGGTGAGGGGAACCACCTCGAGCGCCGCAAACAAGAGGCCCCCCAACAGCGGCGGCTGCGCGGAGCGGTCCTCGCGCAGGGCGAGCGGATGCGCCGTACGGTCCAGCGTCAACATCGGGTAGGGCGGCGGGCCGGCAGGCGGCTCCCGAGCGCGGAACCCTACCAGCTTTTTCGAAGAAGTCGCTTTCTTGGCCGGGCTCCCGAAGCATTGGAAATAAGGGGGCATGCGACCCGTGCAGACGCTCCTCGCCGGGACCGGCTGGCTCCTCCTCGGATGCGGAAAGCACGCTGCCCCGCCGCCCCCTGCCGCGCACCTCGAACCGGTCGCGCCCATGGCGTCGGCGGTTCGCCCGCGCCCGCCGCGTGTGACGACGCGCGATCGCGTGACCCTCGACGGCGGCTTTCACGCGCCGAGTGCTCGCGACGACCGCGGCGACACGCCGCGCGTCTTCGCAAAAGCGATCCGCGCGTGGATCCAGTCGCGACCCACGCCGAGCTCGGACCGGCTCGGCTATCTGCGAGCAGGGAGCTCCTCGCCGGCGACCGGCCCGGCAGGCACGGAAGGCTGCGCCGGCGGGTGGTACGGCGTCGAGCCCGAGGGCTTCGTCTGTGTGGGACCGACGGCCACGCTCGATGCGCGCGAGCCTGCGGTCGTGTTGAGTCAGCTCGGCTCGGCCGAGGTCGGGCGCAAGCTGCCGTACATCTACGGCACCGTGCGCAACCCCGGGCCGGTGTACACGCGGCTCCCCACGGGGACGGAGCTGCATGACGCCGAGCCCGATCTCGCGGAACGCATGCCGGCCTGGCTCTCGGCACCGGGAGAGATCGGGGCCTCCTACGCGCAAGATGTCTGGCTCGGCGCGCCAGGCACCCTGCCCGATCCGAGCGAAGCCTGGGCAAGCCACCAAAGCGATCCGATCCCGGAGCTGCTCCGGCGTGGCGCGGGAGCACGGCTCACCGAGACGGGCAACGCGAGCGACTCCGAGCTCGTGCTCGGGAAAATGAAGCCGAAGGTCGGCTACTCGCTCCTGTCGACATTCTTGTTCGAAGGGCGCCGCTACGGGCTCGCGAGCGATCTCAGCGTGATTCCCACCGATCGGCTGCGACCGATCCGCGGCTCGGAGTTTCATGGTGTCGAGATCGGCACCGCGGTCAAGCTGCCGTTCGCGTTCGTGCGGCGCGACGGCGCGCGCTTCATGCGCTTCGAAAAGAAGAAAAACCAGCTCGAGGACGCCGGCCCTGCGCCGTACCGCGCGGCGATCGCCCTCACCGGCAAGCGCAAATTCTTTCGCGGCCGCCTGCACGACGAGACCGCCGACGGGCTCTACCTGAGCGATCAGGACGCGTCACGCATCGATCCGGCGCGCCGCATGCCCGCCTGGGGCAAGAACGGCGAGCGCTGGCTCGACGTGAACCTGAGCAAGCAAACGCTCGTCGCCTACGACGGCGAGCGGCCGATCTTCGCCACGCTGGTGTCGAGCGGCGAAGCCGGCCTCGACGATGCCGACACGACCACCGCCACCAAGCGCGGCATCTTTCGCATCCACACGAAGCACCTGTCCTCGACGATGAGCTCCGACGAAGTCGGCGAGGAGTACGAGCTTCGCGACGTGCCCTACGTCCAGTACTTCGAGAAGGGCTACGCGCTCCACGGCGCGTACTGGCACGACCGCTTCGGCACGCCCAAAAGCCACGGCTGCATCAACCTGAGCCCCGATGACGCGCGCCGACTCTTCTTCTTCACGGAGCCCGCGCTACCCGACGGCTGGCATGGCGTGCTCGCTCCGCGCACGGGAACCGTCGTCTTCATTCACCCGTAGCGCCGCCGGCGCCACCCGCACCGCCGGCGCCACCCGCACCGCCGGCCCCACCCGTATCGCCGGCACCGCCCGCACCGCTCGGCTCGCAAACGTCGACGAGCGTCACCGGCAGATCAGCCGGAGGCTCGGCGTAGTTTCGCTGGTACACGGTGCCGACCGTCGTCAAAAGCTCCGGCCGGACGAGGTAGTCACCCCCGAGGGGCTCGAGCGCCGTGAGATCGAGCAGCGGGACGTTCGACGCGCTTTGCATCGGGCCGGCCACGGCGCTCGCGTCGTCCGCGCGCAAGAGCGTCACTTGATCGTAGCCGCACTGCACGGCTCCACCGCACGAGCCCGGCGGGCGTAGGCTGAAGTTCTCGACGGTGAGCGCCACGCCGAGCGTGCGATCGCACCCCATCGACACGACCGGTTGCATCCAGTCCTCGGGCGCGGGCTCGTACCAGGGCGCCTCTCCGACTGGCAGAAGCGCACTCACCCGCAGCGTGACCTTGGGCGGCGGCGCTGTCGTGGTGGTCTCGTCGCTGCTGCAGGCGGACAACAACGCGGCGAAGAGCAGCCAAACGGGCGGAGCGAGACGCATGAGCGGCACGCTCGTATCACGACTCACCCGCCGTGACACATGCGCGCCTGGAACTTGCCGTGCGCCCCGGAGGCCGGACGGCTGCCGTCCCCGGGAAATTCCAGCGAAAGCACGCCGCCGACGCTGCCGGTCGGCGACAGATCGACGCTACGGAGCTCGACCGTTCCACCGCTCGGAAAATCGAAGCCACGCTCGCCTTCGCGCGCCACGGCGAAGGCCGCGCTGCGCTCGAGGGTACCGCCGTCTGCGGGCGGTGCGGCGCCCAGCTGGAAGGTGCCGGGCACGAACGCGTCGCGCGGCGGGCTGACGAGCGTGACCACGAACAAGAGGTCCGTCGGGCCCGGAGCGACGTACCGGTCACACGACAGCGGATAGCTCGCGATCGTGACGCGAAGCTCGCGCCGGAGCTCCGGCAGCTCGACGTACTCGGCGAAGGCCGAGCGCGGCTTCAGCTCCACGCGGCGCCCCACGCCTTCCGGCAACACGAGGTCCAAGCTCGCGCCCGACTCCGCGCCGTGACAGGCCGAGAGCGCGAGACCGAGCGCTAGCTGGCGCGCTGCGTGCGCGCGACGGGAAGCGGGAGAGGCCACGAGAGGTTTTGATACTTCTTGGCGAGCGGAACCAGTGCCGCGCGGGCCTGGCCGGCCGTCGGCCGCAACCGAGCATCGCGACGTAAGCACGAGGCGATGAATTTGCCGAGATCCGACAGCACGCTGTCGCGACCGAGTCGAGCGACGCGCTCCGGCCAGCCGTCGTGCTGGACGTGCATCGAGAGCACGGCGGTCTCCCCTTCGGCCTGAAACAGCGTTTCAGCGGCGAGGAGCTCGTACGCCAGGCAGCCGAACGCGTAGATGTCGGCGGCCTGCGGGGTCGGCTTGAACGACGGATCGTGGATACCGAGTACCTCGGGCGCGCAGAACTCGAGCGTGCCGCAGCCCGGACGCAGGTGGCGCCCGCTCAAGCCGAAGTCCACGAGCACGGGCGTCTCGCCGTCGCGCAAGATGACGTTCGACGGCTTCAGATCGAGGTGGCCGACGCCCACGCCGTGCATCGTCTCGAGCCCGGCGGCGATGCCGTCGAGGTAGCGGAACGCGCGGTCGATCGTCAGCGAACGGCTGCGGATCAGGCGATCCATCGAGAGCCCGCGAATGAGCTCCATCACGAGGATGGGCTTCGGACGCGCGGCGAGATCGAACGTCACGAAGCGCGCGATGTTCGGGTGGTGGGGCAGGGACAGGAGCGCGCCGGCCTCCTCGCGGAAGAGTTGGAGGAACTCCTGCTCGGAGAGGCTGCGGGCCGTCGTCGGATCGTAGTCCGGCACCTTCAGGGCGAAGCCCTCGCCGTCGGGGTTCGAGCGCTCCTCGAGGCGGCGCGCCACGAACACGGAGGCCGCGCCGCCGCTGCCGAGCGCGCGCACGACGTAGAACGCGCCGATCGTGCGGCCCGGCAGCAGCCAGTCGGGCAGGTTCTCGCGGCGCCGGCCGAGCGGGATCGCCGCCACGTCGCTCGTGGCAGCGACCGGGAGCCGCTCGATGCCGGAAATGGCCAGGCGCAGCGCGTCGCTGAGCGCCGGCGGCAGATCCGCGGCGATCTCCGAGACGGCCATGCTCACCTGGTTCGAGTTCGGCGGCACGCCAGAGCTCACGGCGCGTTCGATCAGCGCGGCGAGCGGCGGCACCTCGGCGACGATGTGGATCTCGTCGGGATCGGGACCGAGCACGCGCCGGTTGGCGCTCCGAATCAGGCGATTGAGGGCGGCGGCGGCGCTCGCGAGCTCATCGAGCGTCTGCACGCCGGAGCCGGCCACGTCCACGAGCTCGGCCTGCCCGCGGGCGAGCGCGACGCTCTCGAGGCAGCGACCGAGCTTCAAAATCAGGCGCCGGAGGGCCTCGCTCCGGTAGCTCCCGCCGGCACCGACGCCGGCGCTGAGCTCGATCACGCGCTCCGCGGCGCCGAGGGCCGCTTCGCTCGGCGAGGTCGTGCTCTCGGGCGAGTCCTGAAAGCCGACGAACTTCGCGTAGGCGCCGATGGCGGACGTCACGTCGAGGTTCGTGGAGGCTTCCGCCAGGGTCGCGAAGCTCTCCGGGTTCGTCACGGTGCTCATCAGCGTGAGCAGGAGGTCGCTCGGCTCGCACACTCCCTCGCGGACGGCCGCGTCGCAGGTGCGGGCGAGCGTCGCACACGCGATGCGGTGCACGAGCTGGCCCGAGCTCTCCGTCACGCGGCGCAAGAGCACTTGGACGGTGCGGCGCACCCGCTCGCGCACGCTCGTATCGTCCTCGCTACGAGCGCTCTCGACGTCGACCAGGTGCAGGAGCGCTTTCAAGTGGCGCTGCTCCGCGAGGCCCATCGACTTCGCGTCACCCGGCGTTTCGCCCGCGCTCGCCTCGGCGTCCACGAGCCAGCGACCGAGCCGCTCGTAGAGACGATCGAGCTCGGGGACGCTCTGATCGGTGTCGCCCGGGCGGCGCCCGAGCAGCAAGAGATGCGCGAGGCGCGGCCGCTCGAGGGCGCACGCGTCGACGTCGCTCAGGGCGCCGAGCAGATACGGCTGCACTTGCTCGTCGTGCGCGTCCTGGTTCTCGAGGAAGTCGAGGGCGTGGTGGAGCTTGGCAGCCGCCTTGGAGGCGAGATCGAAGGCGGCGCGCGCTCCCGTGTTCTCGAACTCAATCATCGCGCGGCGGAGCGCGCCCACGAGATCGTCCTCGTCGTCGAGCGAATCGCCGTCGATCAAGCGCAGCGAGCGATCGGCGATCGTGCGCAGGACCGAGGCCGAGCCTTCGGCGCGCGACGCGAGCGTGGCGCGGAGCTTCATGGCCGAAACGCGGCCGAACGTGGGGCTCGTGAGGTCGCCGAGCAGGCCGGCAACGGCCTCGGCGACATCGGGCCGGCGCGTCGCGGCGACCATGTCGAGGAGCTGCTCCGCCGCCTCGGGCTCGGCTTCGATCACGCGCGGCAGGCCGAGCACGAGCGTCGCGGCGATCCCGGGGTCGCGCTTGCCGATCGTGCCCTCGATCACGCGCTTGCACGCGCGCAGCGTTTGCTCCGGATCGGCCGGGATCGACGCGACGAGCGACACCGCGGCGCGGCGCCACTGCGTCGGCGTGAGGGACTCGTCGAGGTCTGCTTCGATCTCGGTCTGGAACTCGGGCGCGACGGCGGACAGGAGCCCGCGCGCGGTCGCGGCGTGGCGCCACACGAGCGGCTCGCGATCGGCGAGCAGCTGATCGAAGATCTCGCGGATCTCACCTTCGATGAGGTGACGCATCGGGTGCGCGTCGCCCTGCTGCGCGCGCATGACCGCCTCGCGCGCGGCGTGCTCCAGGATCTTCGCGGCGAGGCGCCGCTCGTGGAGGGTGCCGGTCCGGGCAGGGCTGAGCCACTGGGAGCGGAGCTCACGCGCGGTCGTGATGGTGAGCGCGAGCGGATCGGGGTTTACGGCGGCCCCGGTGGGCATGTCGAGCACGAGCCCGATGCGCGCCCGCACCGTCGCGGCCTCGAACGTGCGCCCGGAGCCGAGCGCCATCCGCGCGGCGACAATCGCGAAGGTCCCCGCGGTGCCTTCGTACACCCGTGCGAAAACGCGGCGCCCGAGCTCGCGACGCGCACGGCCGGAGGGCAGCGCGGCGCTGATCTCGTAGAGCGCCACGGCCGCCGGGCCAGCGCCGAGCCAGGCCAGATCGTCTGCCAGGCCGCTATCGAGCGCGAGCTGCGCCGCGCGGTTCAGGACCTCGGGATCGAGCCCGTCGAGGGGTGGGGGACCGTAGCCGCTCCCCGTCTGGCCGAGGGCGGTGATCGCTTGGCGCCAGCTCGCGCGGCGCTCGGCGCCGTCCGAGAGCGAAAGGAGAGAGGCGAGGGCTTCGCCCGGGTTCGGTCGACGCATACGACGGTTGACGGAAGGGGGCAGGGAGCGCCCGAGGCTCGCCAGAGAGGGTAGCAGGTCCCGCGCCCCGGCAGGAGGATGGTGCGAACTCTGGGCTTCAGGCGTCAAGAGAACTCGAGTTCATGGCGCAAAGGGGGCCATCTTGATTTCGGCTCGTTTCCACATTCCTTGAGGCTGGCGCGCTTCTTTCAATGACATGGGGCAAGGAGTGACCACACCATGACCCAGCTTCGCACCGCGTCCGCGCTTGCTTTCGTTGTTGCTGCAACGGCTTTGTCCGGCTGCGCCGCTCAGAAGGACGACGCGTCCAACGAATTCCAGGAAGCGCTGCCGGAGCAGGGCAGCGTGAACGTCGACGGGCCGGACGGCGC
>DATMCL010000240.1:0-12458 GCA_035558375.1 Polyangiaceae bacterium | reverse complement strand
CAATCGGCGCGGTCCGGCACGCAGCGCTTGCCGTCGGTTGCATCCAAGCACTCGAAGCCATCCGCGCAGTCGCTTGCGACCACGCAATCGGGCGAGCGCCCGCCGACGCAGATCGCCGTTGGATCGGTGCCTTGCGCCGTGTCGGTGTCCGGCAAGCACTCGAAGTCGCGTGGACATTCCATCGCACCGAAGCCCGAGCAGACCGGCGTCAGATAGGGAACCGCACAGCTTCCGCTGCAGTCGCTCTCGTAGTCCGGCGGGCAAGCGTCGAGCTCGTGATCGAGGCAGAAGCCGAGCCCGTTGCAGCCGCTATCGACGGCGCGAACGACGCAGTCCGGAGCGCCGGCGCCACCCGCCGACCCAGCAATCGGCCCGCCACCGCTGAAGCCGCCCGCGAAGCCCGCGCTCGCGCCCACGCCGCCGTTCGGAACGCCACCGTTCGGAGAGCCAGCAGACCCGCCGTTCGGGATCCCGGCAAGAGCACCCGAGCCCGCAAACGAGCTCCCACCGAACGGCCCAGCACCGGACGAGCCGCCCACCTCCGAGCGCCCGCCCGTCCCCATGCCGCTGCTGCCGGCGTTGCTACCCCCGCCTTTGCCCGCGCCGGCCTTGCCGCCGGTTCCGGCTGCGGGATTGTCCCCCTCCTCCCCACCGTTGCCGGTCGGGGTGTCGTTGAGCGACTTCGTTTCGCTCAGGCAGCCGACGAAGCCGAACGTGAACAACGCGGCGACCGCGAGCGCCAGCGGCGATTGGGGGTTAGGTCGCTTCGACATGGTCATTCGGGCTATGTCGTGAGACCTAGCGATTGATCCCGTCGTTCTCGGGAAAAATAGCACCGCCCCCGCGAATCAGCGCGGACAGGCGCGCTGCGTAGGCGTCTTGGGGGTGCTTCGCGAGGTAGCTCCGAGCAAGCTCCACGGCGCGTACCCCCTCCCCGGCGCGGACGAGCGCCTGGATGCGCAAGATCTCCGCCTCGCGATCGAGCACGCCGACCACACGCGAGCGCTCGTACCAATCGAGCTCGATGAGCGCGCGCCGTACGTCGCCGCGGCCCAGCGCCCGGCGCGCGGCGTCGATGCGGGCCGCTTCGGCCCCGAGGGCCCGCGATGCGCTCGCATCCGGCGCGACGGCGGCGCTCGTCACACCGCTCGGCTGGCTCGGGAGCGCCGGCGTCGTGCTCGTCGCAGGCGGCTCCGGCTCCGCGGGCTCGGGCTCTCGTTCCACGCCGGGCGGCACGCTCCGAGCCGCGTGAGCCGTGCTCGCGCCGGCGCGATCGTCGCGAGCCATCGAAGGCGCTCCACCGGCCACCGACGGTCGTTCCTCCGCGCGTGCGCGCACATGCTCGACGACGGCGGCCGTTCCCGAAACGAGCGCACCCGCGACGAGCCCCGACGCAAGCCATTTGCCGAGCAAAATCCCCGTAACTCCACTCGCCTTGCTCGCTGCGCCGAGCCCGCCGACGGCCGCACCGTTGAGCGCCGCCGCGCCCGCGGGAGCGGCGGCCGCAACCGCCATCGCCGTGAGCCCGAGCGCCACCCCAGCACGCCCCATCGCTCCCGGCGGCGGCGCATCGGCGAGCCCCGAGCGCAAGAGCTCGCGCGTCGTCGAGCTCTCCGAGGTTTCGATGAGGGGGCGGAGCTCTGTCACGGCTTTTCTCCCTGGGCGGCGGCCCAAACCTCGAACTTCTCGCGGGCACGACGGAGGCGCGACGTGACCGTCCCGAGCGGGATCCCGAGACTCTCGGCGATCTCGCGCAACCCGAACCCCTCGAGCTCGAAGAGCACGAACACCGTGCGTTGATCGAGCGGCAGCTCGGCGAGACCTTCGTCGAGCTTGTGCCGGCGTTGCTTCTCGAGCATCGCCTGCTCCGGATCGGGCCCGCGCCCTTCGCGGCGGTCAGGCTCTTCGTCGGCGACCTCGGCCCGCCGCGCGAGCTTGCGTCGCTGGTTCGCTGCCAAGCGCTGGCAGGTGCCGAGCAGGAACGAGCGCTCGGCCCCCGGGGTGATCTCGGCAAGGCGCGCGGCGAGCGTCATGAACGCGTGCTGCGCCGCATCGTCGACGTCCGCCTCCGGCACGCCGAAGCGCCGGAGCGAGCGCCAGACGAGGGCGAAGTTCGATTCGAGAGCCATCGCAAGCCGCTGCTTCTCCGCCGAAAGCGCAGCGGCCACGGGAGAAGCCGATGCGGGCTCGGCGGACGCGTGCGGCTCGTTCATGCGGGAGGGGGACTCGAAAGCCCGAGCAACCAAGCAGGGATGTCGCGAGACAGCCCAAATGATCCCCGGGAGGCGGAAAGACAGCCTACGGCCAGCGCACGACCAGGCCGAGCGAGAATGCTCCGGAAACCACGGGTACTGTGTAGACGTTCACGTCGTTGGGCTGCACGACGAACTTGTCGTGATGGAACAGCCCGAACGCGCTGAGCTCCGCCTCGAGCGCCGTTTGGGCGCCGACCGCCGCTTCCAGCTTGCCGGCGCCGCCGAGGCCGAGCCATGTCATGTCAACATCACCCGTCGCGCTCGGGGTGCTCCGGGGCGACGCGGTCAGCACGCCGCCCTCGAACAGGCCGCACGCGTCGAGGGTAAACGGCTTGCCCAAAGGCAGCCGCGCCGGGCAAGCGCGCACCGTAACGGCGCGCAGCGACAGGTGCGCCGCCCCGAACGGCGGGTTACTGGCGCTGCCGGCGACGTAGACGACGCCCACGCGCACGCTCGGCGAAAACCACGAGTCGCGGTCGAGCAGCGCATCGAGCCCCAGCGCAGCACCGAGTGCCGGAAACGGCGCGACGCCGAAGTCGAGCCGTCCGTCGGCGAAGACGCCTCCGCGGAATCGCAGCGGTTTGCTCGGCGGCGAGGCGCGCGGCGCGACCAGAGGAGCGGCTACGGAACCTTCCGGCTGCACCCCCGGAGGCGGCACGGGGGGAGCCTTAGCGGGCGTTTCTTCCGTCGCGAGCGACGCCGGCTCCGTCGCCTCGGGCCGAGCTGGCTCGGGCAGGAGCGCGCCGCTCAAGAGCAGGCCCGCCATGATCGCCATCGACGTGGTGACGTCCTCGCAGCGCGCCGCCGGAACCTCGCGCGCAAAGCGTTCCCCGGTGCGGAAGCGCACGCTGAGCGTCCCGCTCGCGAGCTCGCCCTCCGGCACGAGGCGCACGTCGAAGGCGAGCTCCGCGTCGTCGGATACGAGCGACGCAAACGTCGCGCGCGTGCGAATCGCCTCCAAGAAGGCCGGGCGCTCGGGGCACACGCCCGGCGCCGAGTAGCTCACGGCGTACGTACGCGCCTCGCCCGCGTGCGCCGTCCCGGTCGCGCCGACGGCCGCGCACGAGACGCAGAGCGCGAGCCGCACCCGAGAGCCCGCGACACCGTTCACGCGCCTACTCGTACCACAGCCTTTGCGAACGACGGGCTAGACGGGCCCCTCAACGCTCAGATCGCGTCGATGGAGGTGCCGCCTAGAGCGGTATCACGCACTGCCCCGGCATGTCCGGCAGGATGCAATCCATGCCGCAGGCACAAATGGATTCTCCCTCACAGGTGCCGCCGACGCATTCGCGATCCGACCAGCAGCCGTTGGGATCCGCCGCCTTGCACACGCCGCTCAGGCACGTGCGCGATTCCTTGCAGTCGCCGTCGTCGAGGCAGCAATCCCCGCTCTTCGGCACGCACGTGCCGGGCTCGTCGAAGCCGTCGCAGTCCGCGTTGCACGGGCAGACCCACATGCCCGAGCAAACCTCGTCGGTTCCGCACTGATCGTCGCCCCAGCAGCCGCGAGCATCGTCGTCCTTGCAGACGCCGTCGATGCAGTGGTGGTCCTGGCAATCGCCGTTGCCGGAGCAGCAGGCGTTGCCCACGCACGAGTTGTCGACCGTGACCATCCAATGGTCGTCGACGCACGTCGCCGTCGAGAGCGGCCCGTCGGGGCACTCGTCGTACTCGCAGGGCGTTTCGGGCACCGAGCAGACGCTGCAGGCGGAGCCGTCCGTAGGGACGTCGAAGGGACAGAGTGGCGCCGCGCAGGGCGGACACTGCTTTGGACCCCACACGCCGCCGTCGCACGTGTGCGAGCACGCGCAGCATCCGCCTTCCGAGCAGGTATCGCCGTCGCTGCCGCACGCTCCGTCCGTGACGCACGGGAACGAGCCCGCGGTCCCCGCGGTGCCGCCGTTCGCGGTGCCGCCGTTGGCCGTGCCGCCGCTACCTCCAGTTGCTGGGCTGCCCGCGGTGCCGGCGTCGCCCGCCGTGCCACCGGTCGTCCCGCTCGTGCCTCCGGTCGTGGCGCCGCCTTTCCCGCCCTTACCGCTGCTGCCGCCGCGCGCGGTGCTTCCCCCTTTGCCTGCCTGGGTGCCGCTCGAGCCGCCCGTCTGGCTCATGTCACCGCCCGACGCACCGGTGCCGCCCGTGCCCGTGCCGCTCGAGCCGCCGTCGCCGGAGGCGCCGCCGGTTCCGCCCTTTTTGTCGGTGCTCTCGAAGGTCGCGCCCGAGCAGCCCGCTGCCCAAATCACCGCTATCGCCGCAAGCACCGCCCCCGATGTCGAATTCCTAAGTGCCATGTAAAGTCCCTCTAAAGACAGCGTGCCCGGAGGATCGCTTCCGTGCAACTCGCGACCGCCTCCGTGCTAGACGGCGCACCATGTCCCACAAGATCGTGCTCCTCCCCGGCGACGGTGTCGGACCCGAAGTCGTTGCCCAAGCTCAAGCCGTGCTCGAGGCCGTGACGCGGCGCTCCGGAACGTCCCTCGCCTTCCAAACCTGCCTGATGGGCGGGATCGCCATCGACGAAACGGGCGAGGCGTTGCCGCAGGAAACGCTCACGGCATGCCAGGGTGCGGACGCGGTGCTGCTTGGAGCCGTAGGTGGGCCGAAGTGGGACAACCCGAAGGCCAAGACTCGCCCCGAGCTGGGGTTGCTCGGCATCCGCCGCGGTCTCGGCCTGTACGCGAACCTAAGGCCCGTGCGCGGCTACGCGGAGCTCCTCGCTTCGTCACCGCTCAAGCCGGATCGCGTCGAGGGCGTGAACCTCCTCGTCGTGCGCGAGCTCACGGGCGGCCTCTACTTCGGCGCGAAGTACCGCGAGGACACGCCGAAGGGCGTGCGCGTCGTCGACACCCTCGAGTACCACCAATTCGAGATCGAGCGCATCGTGCGGCTCGCGTTCGAGATCGCGCGCGGCAGGAAGAAGAAGGTCACGTCGGTCGACAAGGCGAACGTCCTCGAATCGTCGCGGCTGTGGCGTGAAACGGCCACCGACGTCGCCGCGCGCTTCTCGGACGTGACGCTCGAGCACCAGCTCGTCGACTCCTGCGCCATGCGGCTCGTGACCGCGCCCGGCAGCTTCGACGTGATCGTCACCGAAAACATGTTCGGCGACATCCTCTCCGACGAGGCCGCCGTCCTCACCGGCTCGCTCGGCATGCTCCCGAGCGCATCGCTCGGCGACGGCAAGCTCGGCCTTTACGAGCCGATCCACGGCTCGGCACCCGACATCGCGGGCAAGGGCATCGCCAACCCCCTCGGCACGATCCTGAGCGCGGCCCTCTTGCTCCGGCACAGCCTCGGGCTCGAGGCCGACGCCGCGCGCATCGAGCGAGCCGTCGAAAAGGCGCTCGCGAAGGGCGCGCGCACCCGGGACCTCAGCGCCGACAAGCCGCTGTCCACCGCCGGCATGGGCGAAGCCGTCATCGCCGCGCTGGAAGAAGGCTAAAGCAAGGCGGGCTGTGCCCCGCGAGGACCCGAATTGGTTTGGGCCGCTGTGAGTCAACGCCCGTCGTAGGCTGAAAAGCGCTCCAGTGCGGCCGTGCGGCTCCGAATTCATGCCGATTGACCGCCGCACGCGAGGAGTGGAAAGCTCGCGCGCATGACGAGGTGGCTCATTCTGGCGGCGATCACGGGTGCGGCTCTCGGCTGCGCGAAGAAGTCGGAGGACGCGGCGAAGCCCGCCGAGCCGACCGCAGCGGCAAAAGCATCGGCATCGGCCGCGGCAGCAGCCGCCGAAGCCGCGGCCGCCGCGGCGACGCAAATGGTGCCGAAGGCGGACGACATGAACCTGCCGTCCGATCTCGGCGCGGTGAAGGTGCCCGCCGACAATCCGCAAACGGACGAGAAGGTGGAGCTCGGCCACCAGCTCTTCTTCGACAAGCGCCTGAGCGGCGACAAATCGCGCGCCTGCTACTCGTGCCACCAGAACGAGGACGGCAACGGCGGCAAGGATCCGATCGCCATCGGCGCCGGCGAGAAGAAGCTCACGCGCCATAGCCCCGTGATCTGGAACGTCGGCTACCTCCCGCGCCTGTACTGGGACGGCCGCTCGAAGACGCTCGAGGAGCAGGGCACGGCCGCGCTCGTCGGCGGCAACATGGGCGTCGGCAAAGACAACATGGAGAAGAAGGCCGCGGAGCTCGGCAAGATCCCCGGCTACAAGAAGCAGTTCGACAAGGTCTTCCCGGGCAAGGGCGCGACGCCCGAGACGATCGTGCAGGCGCTCTCCGCATACGAGCGCACCCTCGTCTGCAACGACACCGCGTTCGACCGCTACGCCAAGGGCGACAAGAAGCAGCTGAACGACAACCAGAAGAAGGGCCTCGAGCTCTTCATGGGCAAGGCCCAGTGCACCGCCTGCCACGCGCCCCCGTTCTTCTCGACGTCCTACATTGTCGCTGACGGCACGTACTTCAACGCGGGCGTCGGCATCGAGGGCAAGAAGGAAGAAGAAGTCGACGTCGGCCGCAAGAAGGTCACGAACGACGACGCGAGCTTCGCGGCCTTCAAGGTGCCGACGCTGCGCAACGTCTCGAAGAGCGCGCCGTACTTCCACGACGGCTCGAAGGCGACGCTCGAAGAAGCCGTGCGCTTCATGGCGGGCGGCGGCTTCAAGAACGCGCATCTCTCTCCGCTGCTCGGCGATCGGCACCTCGCCGACGACGAGATCAAGGCGCTCGTCGAGTTCTTGGGCGCGCTCGATTGCCAGGTCGCGCTCGCGGAGCCGAAGAAGCTCCCGTGACACGCGCGTAGCGGCACGTTCCGAAACCGAAAGAATCCTTCGAAGCGCCAACACCCGCGCACGAGACACACATCGGCGCACATGCGCTGGCCGCAGGTTTTCCGTGTCGCTTGCGAGCCTCGGACTCGCATGCTCGAATGGTGGGCTTAGTTCGGAGCTTCGAATGTCACTTCCTTCTCACGGTCAGAGGTTCGTCCTCGGTACTGCAGTCTGGTTTCTCGCCCTGGCCATGGCCGGGACGAGCTGCTCGGAGAGCCACCACAGCGACGACGACGACGACGACAGCTCCGGCGAGAGCGGCGTCACTCCGGGCCTGTTCGGTGGCTCACGCGGCGGAACCACGGGCAAAGGCGGCAACGGAAGCGGCGGCGGCTCGGCCGCTGCCGCCGCGACCGGCAACGAAACGGGGGGCACGACCGGCGCCGGCGGCGACACGACCGGCGCGGGCGGCGCGTCGGGCGGCAGTGCGAACAACGGCTCGGGCGGCAACGGCAACGGCGGCGACACGACCGCGAATGCGGGTAGCCCCGACGTGAGCGCGGGCGCCGCGGGAACGGGCGAGTGCACGGGCTCCGACTGCCCGCCGGTCTCAGTGTGCGGCAATGGTGAGCTCGAGCCCGGAGAAGGCTGCGACGACGCCAACGCGCTGCCGTTCGACGGCTGCTCGGCGGATTGTCAGATCGAGCCCGAGTGCAGCGGCGCCGCCTGCGAGGGAACCTGCGGCGACGGCATCGTGGCCGGCGACGAGGAGTGCGACGACGGCAACACCGATGACAAGGACGGTTGCTCGACGAATTGCAGCGTCGAGGACGGCTACACGTGCACCGCAGCCGCGTGCGACACCATGGACGGCGGCTGCGTCATGCGTCTGCCGGTCGTGTACCGCGATTTCAACGCGAGCACGGCAAGCGGTGGGCACCCTGACTTTCAGCCAGGGGTCAACAGCGGGGGCGCCGTGCAGGGGCTCGTGGAGACGATGCTCGACGTCGACGGGAAGCCCGTGTTGTCGAGCAAGGCGACCTCGAGCATTTCCGCCGGCTTCTTCCACGGCCAGACGGCCTTCGCAGAGTGGTACCGGGACGACCCACCGGCGAGCAAGCCCATCAGCGGCGAGATCGTGCTGTGGGACAACGGCCAGGGCGGGTTCGTGAACCGCTGGGGCGCGCACGGCGAGCAGTGGGAAGGCGCACCCTCGGAGTACTACTGCGGGTACGGCGACTGCACCGTGTGCCCGGCGCCGGCGCCCGACGAGACCTGCATGCCGTGTAGCAGCATCCCGACGTACTCGTGCCTCGTGACCAAGGCAGCGTACGACGGCAATCCCCTGTTCTTCCCGATCGACGCGAGCCCCGGCATCCTGAACGAGCCGCGCAGCGAAGGCAGGGTTCCCGAACAATACGGCTCACCCGGTTGGGAATGGGAAAGCGATGTCGCGACCAAGCTCGGCATCAGCACGCCCGTCCAGACGGCAACCGCTCCCTTCCCGTCCGCCACGCACAACTTCAGCTTCACGACCGAAGTGAAGTTCTGGTTCCGCTACGACGAAACCAAACCGCAGTTCTTCAGCTTCAACGGAGACGACGACGCCTGGCTGTTCTTGAACGGCCAACTCGCGGGCGACCTCGGCGGCTGGCACGTCCCGCTCGGCGCCACCGTAACCATCTCGGGCGGCATGGTCACATCGTCCGCGAAGCTCACCGATCCCGGCGGCACCGCCGTGACGAAAACGGCAACGGTCGAGGATTTCGGCCTCGAAAACGGCAAAATCTACCAGATCGCGTTGTTCCAGGCAGAGCGAGAGATCGAAGGCTCATCGTTCAAGCTCGAGCTCTCGGGCCTCGACGCCGCGCGCAGCGTTTGCGCGAAGGAGTAGCGCGAGCGCTCACCACGCGATGGGGCGCCCGTCGCGGAAGAAGCCGCCGGTCGGGCCGTCGGCGCCGAGCGTCGCTGCCCAGACGATGCCGCTCGCGCCGCGCTCGAGGCTTCGGCTCGCCCCGGAGCCGCCCATGCGCGTCCGCACCCAGCCGGGGCACACCGCGTTCACGCGCTGCCCGCGCGGAAGCGAGCGCGCGAGAATGCGCGTCAAAGCGTTGAGCGCGAGCTTCGAAACGCGGTAGGCGCTGCGTGGAAACCCGCCGAGATCGCGAGCTCCGTCCCGCACGCGCGCGATGAAGTCGTCCACGTACGCGTCGAGCAGCGACCGATCCAAAAGCGGCGCGAGCAAGCGCTGGCGAAGCTCGGGGGAAACCGCGCTGAGCTCGCCCATGCCGCTCGAAACCATGACGATGTTCGCGCTGGGAGCCAGCAGCACTCCGAACATGTCGGTGACCCGCGCAGCGCCACGATAGTTCGTATCGATCGTGCGCTCCGCGACGGTGCCGTCGAAACCATCGAGCGCGATGCCGGCGTTGTTCACGAGGGCGTCGAACGTGCTCCCCGAAAGCGAGCGCGCGGCCCCCTCGATGCTCTGCATGTCCGTGACGTCGAGCGCCACGAACCGCGCCTTTTTGCCCAACTTCTTGGCGGCTTCGAGCCCCGCCGCCTCACGCCGTGCCGTCAGTATGACGTCCCAACCAAGCTTCACGAGCTCCTTCGACGTCTCGAACCCGAGCCCTTGGTTACCGCCCGTGACGAGCGCGGTCGGCATCGCTCAGCCTTGTTGGGCGGCGCGTCGGTCGCCGAGCCGCGGCACGAGCGGCAGACTCCGGTTCGCGCGCACGAGCAGGTGAAACAGCGCGACACGCGCGGCGATCCCGAAGCTCTTCGTGCCGTGGCCAGCGAGCATCGAGGTCACGGCGGCGCGCAGCGCGAACTTGTCGCTCGGGTGCAACAAGAGCTCGGCGAACTCGGGCGTGTAAAAACCTTTGACGAAATCCGTGTACGTGCCGACCAGCGCCCGCATGCTGCGCTCGTACGGCACGAAGCGCGCGCGCTCGAAGCGCCCCTCGCGTAGCGCCTGGTCGATGGCGCGCGCCGCCTCGAAGGCCCCCGTCATGCCGAGGTACACGCCCGTCGAAAACACCGGATCGATGAACGCCCCGGCATCGCCCGCGAGCAGCCAGCGATCCCCGGCGAGCGCCCTGCTCTTGTACGACCAATCCGAGATCGTGCGCACGGGCGCGACCCGCCGCGCGCGCGCAAACCGCTCGGCGATGTAGGGCGTCGCCTGCATCCGCGCCGCAAAAAACGCCTCATCCGGCTTCACGCCCTTGAGCCCCTTCGCCGGCCCCACGAGCCCGACGCTCGTGCGATCCCCGCGCAGCGGGATCACCCACCACCAGCCCTCGTTCACGAGCACGACGCTGATATCGCCCTCGCGCTCGCCCGTCGCACGGTCCGCACCCTCGAAGTGCGAGAACACCGCAAAGTTACGCAGCGAAGCCTCCATCTCCCTGAGCCCGAGCCGCGACGGCAAGAGCGCGCTCTGCCCGCTCGCATCGACCAGCATCTCCGCGTGGTGCGACGTCTCCTTCCCGTCCGCCGCGCGCACCACCACGTCCACCCCGCGCTCCAAATCGCAATCGAAGCGCACGACCGTCGTTTCCTGCTCGACCCGCGCGCCCGCCGCCGCCGCGTGCTCGAGCAGCACGTTGTCGAATTCCGCGCGATCGACCTCGAACGCCGACCCCGCGCCCGGAACCAGCCCATCCGCGAACGCGTACCGCTGCTTCAGCGCCCCATCCGCCGTCACGAACTCCGCCCCGTACTTCGGCAGAAACCGCCCATCCTCGAGCTTCGGCAAGACGCCCAGCTCCCGAAACATCGGCATCGAGCACGGCAACAGCGACTCCCCGATATGAAACCGCGGAAACCGCTCCTTCTCGAACACCACCACCTTACGCCCCGCCTGCGCGAGCCGCGTCGCCACCGTCGACCCCGCCGGCCCACCGCCGATGACAATCACGTCGAAGGACATCGCGCGCGAGCCTACCCCAATTCCCCCGCCCCAGCCCGCACCAAGCACCCCTCGCTGAGCCACCTACGAGCCAACCCGCCCGCGTGAACCCCACCGTGCGGCGACGTTACGGCTGCCCACTAACGCACGCACGACCCGCGCCCGCGCCGTAAAGTCGCCTACCCCGC
The DNA here is from genome assembly GCA_035558375.1 of Polyangiaceae bacterium. Lineage (GTDB taxonomy): Bacteria > Myxococcota_A > Polyangia > Polyangiales > Polyangiaceae > PMG-095. The sequence continues at coordinate 1,382 of DATMCL010000240.1, read as the reverse complement.
GTCCAACGGCGCGCTCTCCCCCGCCAAATCGCCGCGCAGCGCGGACACGCTGTCGTACAGTCTCTCGGCGCCGGCGGACGTGAGCTCAGCTCGACTCCCGTAGCCCCAGAGCACCCCGAGCGCGCGGACGCCGTTCGCGCGAGCGCCGGCGATGTCGTGGGAGCGATCGCCGATCATCATGGCTGCTCGGGCAGGGATTCTCGCGACTTCGAGGACGTGCGCGATGAGCTCGGCTTTGTCCGTCCGCACTCCCGAGAGCTCGGAGCCGTGCACCCCGATGAAGTGCTCGCTGATGCCAAAATGGTCGAGGATGGGATCGGCGAAGACTTTAGGCTTCGAGGTCACGACGCGCAGCTTCCACCCGACGTCCCGTAGCGCTCGCAGGAGCTCGGGAATGCCCGGATAGACCTCGTTTTCGTACATGCCGCTCGTCGCGAACCGCTCGCGGTAGCGTTTCAATGCGTCCGTTGCGGCGGCGTCGTCGCCGAGCAAGCGCTTGAGGGATTGCTGGAGCGGTGGACCGATGAACCGCTCGAGCTCCGCGTCGCTCGGAATCGCGATTGGCGCCCCCTCCAACGCGTGACGCAGGCAGCGGACGATCCCAAGGCGGGGATCAGTCAGCGTCCCGTCGAGGTCGAAGAAGAGCTGGCGAGGCATCGTGCGCGACTGAGCTTAGCGAAGCGCGCGGCGCTGCAACGTTGCGGACTTCGCTTGGCGTGCGCCGTTACGGCCGCTCTCCGCGCTCAGTCCGGCCCCTTCATCGTATCCGGTTCGGCTGTCGCGAAGCGCGCGCTCTCGGGCTGTCCGGCTTCGGCCGCAACGTGCAGACGGGCGCGTCCGCCACGCTTGGCTTCGTAAAGCGCCGTGTCAGCCGCCGTGATCATCGCGTCCACGTCGAGGTAGCCCTGCCCCGTCGAGGCAGCACCCGCGCTGGCCGTGACCTTAATCTCGCCGGCCGTGGTCGTGAAAGGACGCCGCGCAATGGCGTCGAGCAGGCGGCCGCCCACGGCCGCGGCGTCGGGGAGGCTGCCGCCGGGAAGAATGAGCAGGAATTCTTCGCCGCCGTAGCGGCCGACGACGTCGTAGTCGCGGACGGCTCGGGCGCAGCGCGAGGCGAATTCGACGAGGACTTCGTCGCCCACCGGGTGGCCGTGGGTGTCGTTGATGGCTTTGAAGTGGTCGACGTCGAGGAGGACGATGCCGGTCGCAGCCTTGGTGCGGATCGAGCGGCGGAGCTCGCGGCCGAGGATCTCCATCAGGCTGCCGCGATTGCGCACGCCCGTGAGCGCGTCGTGCGTCGCGCGGCGCTCGAGCTCGGCGTGCGCTTTGAGCAGGCCGTCTTGCAGCTCCACGATGCGCTGGCCGGCGACGAGCCAGGCTTC
>DATMCL010000239.1:0-2554 GCA_035558375.1 Polyangiaceae bacterium | reverse complement strand
CTACGACTTACCGCTCCGAGCGTTCGTGAGCGCGGGACGCCATCGTGTGACGTTGCGCGCGCCCGGCGAGCCCGACCGCACGCTGGATGCCGATGTCGAAGCGGGTGGCGTGCGGCGCGTGACGCCGACCGCGCGGAGCGTGGACGCGGCAGTGCCGAGCGCCCGCGCGCTGCTGGAGCAGGCGCGCGACAGCCTCGCGCGGGGTGACAGCCGCGCTGCTCGCGTGCTCTACGAGCGCCTGCGCGAGACGCACCCGGCGAGCCCGGAAGCGCGCACGATCTTGGTTCCGCTCGGCAAGCTCGAGCTCGAAGCGGGCGCCGCGTCGCGCGCGCTCTCGACGTTCGACGCGTACGTGAAGGGCGGCGGACCGCTGCTGCCGGAAGCGCTCTCCGGGCGCGTCAAGGCCTTGCGCGCGCTCGGCCGACCAGCCGAGGAACGGCGCGCGATCGAGGACCTGCTCGCTCGCTATCCGAAAACCTTCGAGGCGCCCGCCCTGTCGCGAAGGCTAGCGGCACTCGGCGCTCCATGACGCTCCGCGCCGCCCCGGCCATCGAGCAGCGCCGGGCCGAGCGTGCGCTGCTGCTCGCCGTCGTTGCGGCTTCGCTCGGCTGCACGACCATCGACGACGTGGTGTTCGACCCGGTCGGCTTGGACCACGGCGGCGAGCCGCTCGTGCTGCGCGAGGACGCGGGAATGGTGGAGGTCCCGCTGCGCTTGTCCCAGGCGCCCACCGTTGCGGTCTCGGCCCGCTTCACGCTGACGGAGATCGACGCGCAGTCGAGCTGCCAAGCCCCCGACTTCTTCGGTGCGAGCGGGCGCGTGGAGTGGTCGGCCGGCGCTGTGGAGGCTCGCATCTCCGTCGTGGTCGTCGACGACGACGTGGCCGAGCTCGACGAAGCGTTCGCGGTGAAGCTCGACGCCTTCACGGGCCTCGAGCTCGCGAGCGACGAGCTCCGCCTCGTGATCGAGGACGACGACCGAAGCGGCATCGTGGACGCTCGCGCCGCCTACGGCTTCGAGCCGGGGCTCGCGGAGGACCAGAGCACAGCGCTCGATGCCGCGCTCCAAGCGGCACGCGCGCTCGGCCGCGGCGTCGTCGCGGTAGCCCCTGGGGACTACGAGGTCACGAGCGCGTCCGTTGCTCCGGGAACGACGCTCTCGGGCCGCGGCGCGCGGTTTCACCGCCCGATCGGCGCGGAGAACGGCGAGCACGAGCTCAGTATCGGCTACACGGGAGCGAGCGATTCCCCCCGCACTCTCGTCGAAGGACTCGCGCTCGACGGCCGGCGCGAGCGCCAGGGCGCCTACCAAGACGACGAGCTTTCGGACTCGCACCTGATTGCGCTCGCGAGCTCGCCTCAGATTTCGGCACGGTTGCGGGTCGCGCTCGAGGGGCTCACCTTGAGCGAGGGCACCGGGAGCGGAGTGTTCGTCGGACCCCAGGTGGATGCAACGCTCTGTCGTCTCCACACGACGGACCTCTGGCGCGATGCGGTCACGTTGCGCGGCGGCGGGGCGACGCTCGACATCCGCCAGCTCGACGCAAGCGCCGCCGTCGGCACCACCGGCCTCTGGTTCGACGGCCAGCCGAGCGGCTTCGGCGGGACGCATCGCATCGGCGTGACGATCGAGGACACCGAGCTCGGCAGCGGCGACCTCGAGATCGAGGCCTACGACGGCTCCCGCATCGAGCTCACCCGCTTCGGCATGGCGCGCGGACCGCTCCGGATCCAGGCGCCGAACGGCACGGTCAGCATCACGGATTCCGTGCTTTCGACCGGCATTCCGAGCCTCGTCCACAACTTCTTCGGCCTGCCGCACGACGTGACGCTCACCCGCACGACCCTCGTCGTCTCACCCACCGACGAAACCGGCATGGATGTGCCGTTCGACGAGCCGACTCTCGCCGTGACGAACGTGCGCTGGCAGCTCGCCTCGAACGACGATCTCCCCCCGCTCCTTCCGGCCGCACCGTCGCCGCACACTCTCTTGCTCGATCAATGCACTTTCGAGCGCGGGGCGGACGTTCCCGAAACAACGCGCGTCTACGCCGTGGAAAGCACGGCGACGGGCGGAAACGTGATTGTGCGCCAGCCGAAACTCGGCGCCGGCGTCGAGTCGCTCTCACCGGAGTGCTCCGGCTGTCGTCTCGACCCTTGAGCCACTGAGTCGATCTTTTCGTCGACCACGTGAGGGGTGTCGTTCGTGGACGTCAACGTTTCGTCCGCAACGCCCAACATGTCGCGCCGGTAACACGAGTTGCGCGCACGTTTCGGAAACACGGAGCGAACAAACCGAAGCCCTAAAATCGCCTTCTTTCGCGTTGTGGAAGGGACGCTCGCCGACGAAGACTCGAGGGTATGAAAAAGTCTTCGGTTCGCGCGCTCACGCTCACGTCGCTCTTAGCTTTGCGCGCACTCCCCGTCTCCGCAGAGCCCTCACCCCCCGCTCCCCCTACCTCTTCCCCGGCGCCCGCCCCTGACTCTCCCGCCAGCCCTCCGGCCGACGCGGCGCCTGCTCCTGCCCCTGCCGCTCCCCCTCCTGCCCCCGTTCC
>DATMCL010000238.1:0-2424 GCA_035558375.1 Polyangiaceae bacterium | reverse complement strand
GATTTGGCTCCGCTCGTGCGGATTACACCGAGTGGACCGGCCACTCGCTCGTTCCGAGCTCGTGCGTCTCAGTGAGTATGGTCCGCGAAAGCGCCGAGCGCTAGGGGCGAACGAAACGCGCCCGGTCAGACCAGTTGCTCGCTAGGAGAACACCTGCTCGAGCACGCGAGCGACGCGCTCCGCGGCGTTACCGTCCCACGAGCGAGGGACGCGACCGCTTCGCGGCTCGCTGCGCAGCGCGGCATAGGCGCCGAGGATGCCTTCGCGCGTGGTGTGGCCGAGCACGTTCGTTCCTTCGGTGACGGTGACGGGGCGCTCGGTGTTGTTTCGCAGCGTGATGCACGGCACGCCGAGCACGGTCGTCTCGTCCTGCACGCCGCCCGAATCCGTGAGGACGACCTTGGCCGAGGCTTCGAGCTTCACGAAGTCGAGGTAGCCGAGCGGCTCGGTGAGCAGGAAGCGATCGCTCCGGGGACGAATGCGCGCGGCCTCCAGGCGAGCGCGGGTCCGCGGATGCACCGGGAAGACGACGGGGAGCTCGATGGCGATCTCGTCGAGGGTGTCGAGCAGCGTACGGAGCTGTCGCTCGTCGTCCACGTTGTTCGGGCGATGCAGCGTCAAGAGGGCGTAGCTCCGCGGCTCGAGCCCGAGCCGCGCGAGCACCTCCGAGCGCGAGGCGCGCTCCTTGAGGTGGAGCAGTGTGTCGATCATCACGTTGCCCACGAGGTGGTGCCGTTCGGGAGCGACCCCCTCGCGACGCAGGTTCGTTTCGCCCGACGGCTCCGAGACGAAGAGCAGGTCCGAGAGGCAATCGGTCACGCGCCGGTTGATCTCCTCCGGCATGTCGTCGTCGAAGCTGCGCAGGCCCGCTTCCAGATGGGCGAGCACGGGGCGGCGGCGCGGCTTCCCTTGGAACAGGAACGGCTCGTCGCGAAAAAACTTCGAAGTGGCGAGCGCGCAGGCCAAGGTCGAGTTGAGGTCACCGGCAACGACGACGCCCTGAGGCTGCTCCGATTGCAGAACTGCCTCGAAACGTCGCATCACTTCTGCCACTTGCACGGCGTGGGTCGCCGAGCCCACCCCGAGATCGACGCTGGGCGCGGGGAGCCCGAGCTCCTCGCAAAAGAGCTTGGACATCCGAGGATCGGAATGCTGCCCCGTGTGCACGAAGCACGTTTCGAAGCGCTCCGGACGCGTGCCGAGCGCGCGGAATAGCGCGGCAAGCTTCGGGAAATTCGGACGCCCTCCAGCAACACAGACGAGCTTCACTCTCACGAGAGCCCTCCCGGGCACCCGGGATCTCCGGGGAGCGAAGACTCTACCAATAAACTGTGGCGGACTGGAATCCTCTCGCTAACCACGATGTGCATCCGCTATCGTGATCTCTCCTTCGGGAGGGTCGTGGCGTGCGGTTCTCGCTCATCATTCCGGTTCACGACGGACGTGAGGTGCTGCCTCGCTGTCTGGCGGGACTCGCCCGCTCGTTGCGCGCCCCCGACGAGGTGATCGTCGTCGACGACGGCTCGAGCGACGGCACGGAGGCTCTCGCGAGAGGCCAGGGCGTGACGCTCGTCACGATGGCGGGGCCACCCCGTGGACCGGCGGCTGCCCGCAATCGTGGTGCGGCGCGGGCGACCGGCGACGTGCTCGTTTTCATCGACGCTGACGTGGTCGTGCACGCGGACACGCTCGGCCGAATGGACGCAACGTTCGAAACAACCCCCGGGCTTCATGCGCTCTTCGGAAGCTACGACGACGAGCCGGCGGCGCCCGGCACGGTGAGCCGCTTCAAAAATCTTTTGCACCACTACGTGCACCAGCACAGCAGGAGCGACGCCGGGAGCTTCTGGGCGGCGTGCGGGGCGATCCGGCGCGACGCGTTCGTCGCGGCGGGCGGGTTCGACGAGAGCTACGCAAAGCCGAGCGTCGAGGACATCGAGCTCGGCATCCGGCTCAAGCGTGCCGGAATGTCGATTCGGCTCTGTCCCGAGATCCAGGGCACGCACCTCAAGCGCTGGAGCCTTGCGAGCCTGTGGCGCACGGACGTGTTCGCTCGTGCCGTGCCGTGGACGCGCCTCCTGCTGCGCGAGGGGAGTCTTCCCGACGAGCTCAATCTCACGTGGCGGAGCCGCGTGAGCGCGCTCGTGGTTTGCGCTGCGGGGGCGCTGCTCGTGACCGCGCTGGCGCTCCTCGCCCTACGGCAGGCGACGTCCGCGGGCGAGGCGGCGCTCGGCGCTGCGGCCTGCGTCTCCGTGTCGACCGTCCTCAATCTCGAGCTCTACGCGTTCTTCTTTCGCCACGGCGGCGTCCGCTTTGCGCTCGGCTCCTGGGCTCTCCATCACGTGTACCTGGTCTACAGCAGCGCCGTTTTCGCCGTGCTCGTCGGTTGGGACAGTCTCGCGTTTCGGGCGGCGCCGCGTGCCG
>DATMCL010000237.1:0-4372 GCA_035558375.1 Polyangiaceae bacterium | reverse complement strand
AGCTTCTTCGTGGGACTCGTCGCGGCGCGAGCGCTCTGGGAGATCCCGTTCTCCTACTACGGCACCTTCGTCATCGAGGAGCGGCACGGCTTCAATCGCATGTCGCGCGCGCTCTTCTTCGGCGACTGGGTGAAGAGCACGCTCTTGTCGCTGCTCTTCGCTGGCGGTTTCGCGGCGCTCGCTCTCTGGCTCGTGGCGTCGGCGCCTGGCTCGTGGTGGCTCTGGGTGTGGCTCGGATTCGTGGGCGTGAGCGTGCTTCTGACGTTCGCCGCGCCGTATCTGATCGAGCCGTTGTTCTACAAGATGGAGCCGCTCGCGGCCGAGGACCTGGCGGCCGGCGTGGAGCGGCTCGCCGAGCGTGCGGGGGTGCGCGTGAAGCGGGTGCTCACGATGGACGCCTCGCGTCGGAGCTCCCATTCCAACGCGTATTTCACGGGCCTCGGCCGCGTGAAGCGCGTGGTGCTGTTCGACACCTTGCTCAAGCAGATGACACAAGGCGAGATCCTCGCCGTTCTCGCGCACGAGCTCGGGCACTGGAAGAAGCACCACGTGCTAGTGCGCTTCGGGGTCTCTTTCACGCTGAGTCTCGTCGTGCTGTTCGTCGCGCAACAGCTCGTGGGGGCGGCGTTCGTGCCTGCGCTGGCCGGTCTCGAAACGGCGTCGTTCGCCGCGCGCGCCCTCGTGCTCTCGGCGCTCGGCTCCGTGCTCACCTTCCCGCTCACTCCGCTCGCTTCTGCCTGGTCGCGTCGCGACGAGCGTCAAGCCGACCGTTTCGCCGTCGAGCTCTCGGGCCGCGCGCGTGAGCTCGCGGACGCCCTCGCCAAGCTCGCGCGCGAAAACCTCTCGAATCTTCACCCCCACCCCTGGTACGCGAAATTCTACTACTCGCACCCGCCGGTCACGGAGCGGATTCGAAACCTGCGCCACGTCGCGAGTCCGTGATCCAAGAGCCCGAGCAGCTCGGCCACGACGATTTCTCGATCGAGCGGATGGGCGCCGGACATGGCAGGGTAGGTCGAGCATGGGTGCCGGGAGATGCATGGTGTTCGGCTGGGCGGCCGTGGGCAGCGCCTGGCTCGCCGCGTGCGCGAGCTCGTCGGCACCGGAGCGGCCCGGGGAGCCGGCGGGGTCGGCGAGCGTCCCGGTTTGCTCGTCGGGCGACGGCCTCGGCGCGGCGCCGCTGCGACGCCTGACGCGCTTCGAGTACGGGCGAACGCTCGCCGAGCTCGTCGGCGCGGATCCGAGCATCGCGGACACGCTCCCGCCCGACGAGAAGAGCCTCGGGTTCGACGGCATGGCGAGCGCGTACAGCGTGTCGACGCTGCATGCGTCCAAGTACCTCGAGGTCGCGGAGGGCGTGGCGACGGCGCTCGTCGCGGACAGCGCGCGGCTCCGTGCGTTCGCGAATTGCGATCCGAGCGCCGACGAAGCGTGCGTCGAGCCCTTCGTGCGCGCGTTCGGGCGACGCGCGTACCGCCGAACGCTCACGAGCGACGAGGCCGCGGCGATGCTCGACCTGTACGCGGCTACGGCGACGCCCGACGCGACGGCGGGCGTGCGTGCGGTCGTCACGGCGATGCTGCAGGCTCCGCAGTTCTTGTATCGACCGGAGCCGGCGCTGGGCGGCGACGCGTGGGGAACGGCACTCGCGAGTCGCCTCTCGTTCTTGATTGTGGGCGCGGCGCCCGACGCGGACCTGCTCAGTGCGGCAGAGGCCGGCGACTTGGCTGATCCCGCGGGACTACTCGCCCAGGCCGATCGTTTGCTCGCGAGCCCACGCGCGGGCGAGGCGTTTTCGCACTTCGTGAACGAGTGGTGGGAGCTCGAGACGCTGCCGAGCGTGCAGAAGGACCAGTCGCTCTATCGCACCTGGACGAAAGCGACCTCGGGAGAGCTCGCGCTCGAGACGCGCGCGTTCCTCGACGCGGCGTGGGGCAGCACGCCGTCGCTCGGCACGCTGCTCGGCGCACCGGTGACGTACCTGGACCGAACGCTCGCCTCGTTTTACGGCCTCGCGCCCGTCACGAGCGACGGCTTCGTCAAGGTCGCGCTCGATCCGACGCGCGCGGCGGGTCTGCTCACGCAAGGCTCCTTCCTCGCCGTGCACGCCAAGGCGAACCAGACCTCGCCCGTCCACCGCGGCAAGTTCGTGCGAGAGAAGCTGCTCTGCGATCCACCCCAGCCACCCCCGCCGGACATCGTCGTGCGCCCGCCCACCGTCGACCCGCGCCTTTCCACGCGCGAGCGGTTCGCCGCGCACACGGCGGACGAGCGGTGCGCGGGCTGCCACGCCATGATGGACCCCATCGGCTTCTTGTTCGAAAACTACGACGCGGTCGGGCGCTTTCGCGACGTCGACGGAGGCCAGCCGGTCGACGCTAGCGGCTACCTCGACGGCACCGACATCGACGGGGAGCTCGACGGCGTGCCCGCGCTCGCCAAGCGACTGCTCGCAAGCGAGCAAGTGCGCGAGTGCGTGGCCCGGCAGTGGTTCCGCTACGCTTTCGGCCGCGACGCCACGACGAGCGCCGACACGTGCACGGTCGGGGCGCTCGCCTCCGAGCTCGCGCGAACGCAGGGCGACTTGCGCGCCGTCATGCGCGCCACGGTCGAGCAGGAGCTCTTCCGGAGCCAGCGCCCCGAGGAGGTCACGCCATGATTCCGCTCCGTGGCTCGCGTCTCAGCCGTCGCGCGCTCCTCGCGAGCGCCGCCGGAGCCGCCGTCGGCCTGCCGTGGCTCGAAGCGTTCGCGCCGCGCCACGCTGCCGCGGCGGTCGCCGTTCCGAAGCGCTTCGTCGTCATGTTCGCGCCGAACGGGCTCTTGGACGCATGGACCCCGAGCGGCAGCGAGCGGAACTTCACGCTCTCGCCGATGCTCGCTCCGCTCGCCGAGCATCAGTCCGAGCTCGTCGTGATCCGCGGGCTCTATCAAGAAGGCGGCGGCGGCGACGGACACCAGAACGGCATGGGCGGCATGCTCACGGGCGCGACGCTCAACGCGGGCCCGTTCGGTGGCCAACAAGCGCCGCCCGCGGGCTGGGCGAGCGGGCCCTCGGTCGATCAGCGCATTGCCGGCGTGCTCGGCGGCGACACGAAGCTCCGCTCGCTCGAGCTCGGCGTGCAGGTGGGCGAAGCCGACAACTGGGGGCGCATGTGTTACCGCGCCGCCGATCAGCCGCTGCCGCCCGAGGACGATCCCGCAGCCGTCTACGCGCGCGTGTTCGCGGAGCTGCACACGGATCCGGCCGTTTTGGCGGCCGAACGCGCGCGGCAGAAGTCGATTCTCGACGCCGTTTCGGGCGAATACACGCGCGTCGCCGCCGAGCTCGGCAGCGCGGACAAGAAGCGGCTCGACGCGCACCTCGACGCCGTGCGCGACATCGAGCTCAGGCTGACGCGTGGTGGGAACGTCAGCGGGGCCAAGTGCTCGGATCCGGTCGTGCCGGCGCTCGACAAGAACGACAACGACGCGTTCCCCGCCGTGGGCGCCCTCCAAATCGACCTCCTCGCGATGGCGTTCGCGTGCGACATCACGCGCGTCGCGTCGCTCCAGTGGTCACGCTCCGTGTCGCAGACGCGCTTCACCTGGCTCGGCATCGACGAGGCGCATCACGACCTCTCGCACCTCGGCGATGACGACGCGGCCGCCATCGACAAGCTGTCACGCATCGAGGGCTGGTACGCCGCGCAGCTCGCAACGCTCATCGCGAAGCTCAAGGCAATCCCCGAGGGTGACGGCACCGTGTTCGACAACACCATCATCCTCTTTTGCAACGAGCTCGCGAAGGGCAACACGCACAGCCGACAAAACGCCGGCTACGTGCTCGCCGGAAGCGGCGGCGGTGTGCTCGAAACAGGGCGTTTCTTGCGCTACGACGGCGATACTCCGCACAATGGGCTCCTGATTTCGCTCTTGAACGCCATGGACGTCCCCGACAAGAAATTCGGCAACGCCGAATGGTCGAATGGACCGCTGTCCGGGTTGGTTTGAGCTTGGAGCGACCCGTGCAAGGCCACACTGCCCGTCAGCAAGGATTCCGAATGATTGCTTCCGACCGTCGCCTTCTCTTTACGTCGTGTCTCGTCGGCCTCGCGCTCTTCGCGTGCAGCGGCGAATCGAAAAACGCCGATGACGACGACGACGGACCGCACGATGCCGCCGCCGGGAAGGCGGGGATGGCGGGAACGGCGGGGATGTCCGGCATGGCGGGCCAGATGAGCTCATGTCCCGATCCGTCGGAAGCGATCGACCCCACGGCGACGATCGACGACATGGAGGACAAGAACGCCTTCGTCACCGAGGTGGCGGGACGCTCGGGCGGCTGGTGGACGGCCGGCGACGAAACGACGGGTGCCAGCATGGTCCCCGTGCA
>DATMCL010000236.1:0-5456 GCA_035558375.1 Polyangiaceae bacterium | reverse complement strand
CTTCCGGGCTCTCTTTCGCCCACGCCGATGGCACGCCGTACGGCAGCGCCGTCCGTCCCGCTGTCGCCGACGTGTCGAGCGAAAGCCTTTCAAGCTCTCGTCGGCATGGGCTTCCGCGAAAGTGAAGCGAAGCGCGCTCTGACACGCGTTCCGCATTCGGTCTCTTCGCTCGAGCAGGTCACTCGGCAAGCGCTTCGCGAGCTCGCTCTTCAGTAACGCGACCCCCGCACCCTCGCTTCCACGCCGTTCGACACTGCCTCCGCATCGCGGCGTGGCTCGCCGCACCCTCGCTTCCACTCCGTCGACGGTGCCGCCAAGTTACCGCTTGCTTCGCCCGACCGCCCGTCGCCGCCCGTCGCCGTCGTGCCCCACGCTGCTGATGCGAACGGACGAGCGTCTTCGGCCGGACGAACGGCGAGCCGGTTCAGCGCTCGTCTTTGGTGCGCGCGAGGGGCATGTAGTCCTCGACGCGCTGGGCCGGAAGCGTGCCGCTGCGCGACGGGAGCGCCCCGACCGCCGAGAGCCACGACACGAGCTCGAGGTGATCCGCCGCGGGCACGCCCAGGCGCTCGCTCGCGTTCTGAATCGCGAGCGCAAAGGCCGACGCGTTGGCGTAGCGCTGGTTGCGGTCGCGCTGGAGCGCCGCGCGCACCACGTCGAGCACCTCGGGCGGGATGCCGTGACCGTACTTGTCGAGGTTCGAGACGTCGGCCTCGTGGATCTTGGTCAGGATCTCGAACTCGTTTTTGCCCGAGAAAAGCGGGCGCGCGAGCAGCATCTCCGCGAGCACGATGCCGAGCGCGAACACGTCGCTGCGCACGTCGATCGTTCCGCCCATCGCTTGCTCGGGCGACATGTAGCCGACCTTGCCCTTGAGCTCCCCCGGATGGGTGCGGCGATCGACGAACGCGCTCAAGAGGATCCCGAAGTCGCCGAGCTTCACCTCACCCGTGCGACCGATGAGCACGTTGCCCGGCGACACGTCGCGATGCACGATGCCGAGCGAGCGTTCCTCCTCGTCGCAAGCGCTGTGCGCGAAGTCGAGCGCGCGCAGCACCTCGTGCGCGATGAAGAGCGCGACGGGCACCGGGAAGCGACGGCGCGCGCCAGCGACCAAACGCAGGAGACGCGCGAGCGAGAGGCCGTCGACGTACTCGAGCGCCATGAACACTTCGCCGTCGCTCTCGCCGAAGTCGATCACCTGCACGATGTTCGGATGCGAGAGGCTCGCGCAGATGCGCGCTTCATCGCAGAACATCGCTACGAAACGCGGATCGCGCGCGAGCTCCGGCAGGATCCGCTTCACGGCGAAGCGCTTGTTGAAGCCGCGCGGACCGGGCCGCGTCGCAACGAACACTTCCGCCATTCCTCCCAAGCCGAGGCGCTCCCCTAACACATAAGGGCCGAGGCGCTGCTGACCGGGCGGGTCCATCTATTCACATTCTAACCGACATGCGTGCGTCCCGCCTCCGAGAACACGCATAGGCACGCGAAATGGTGAGGCATTGTGGTAGGGTCAGGCTCTTCGGACGGGAAAAGTGAGCGACGAGCACACCTTGGAACACTCGCCCGCACCGGGCTCCTCACCACTTGCGGCGGGCGCGCCGCGGCGGCGCGTGGTTGCGGTGACGGGAGCAGCGTCATTTGTTGGGTCGAACCTGATCGGCGTGCTCGAGGAGGAGCCGCAGATCGCGCGGATTCTCGCGCTCGACACACGTCAGCCCGCGACGGCCGGCGCGAAAACTCGCTTCTACGAAGCGGAGATGACGCATCCCGCAGCCGAAGAGCGCCTCGCCGAAGCGTTCGCAGCGGAAGAGGTCGATACCGTCGTGCATTTGGCATTTCTCGCATCGCCGACGCACGCGAGCGCCTATTCACACGAGCTGGAAAGCGTGGGGACGATGCACGTCCTCAACGCGTGCCGCCGCACCCGCGTGAAGAAGCTCGTCATGTGGAGCCAAACATTGCTCTACGGCGCGCACCCCACGAACCCGAATTTCCTGTCGGAGAAGCATCCGCTCAGGGCCCGCCGCACCGAGCCGTTCTTGGCGGACAAGATCGAGGCCGAGAGCGAAGCGCTCCGGTTCGGACGACCCGGCCAGGGCCGCACGGTGACGATCCTGCGTACGGCGCCGGTGGTCGGACCGACCATCGATAATTTCTTCACGCGCTACCTGAGCCACCGTTTCGTTCCGACTGTTCTCGGGTTCGATCCGCTGTGGCAGTTCCTGCACGAAGCCGATGCGATCGCCGCGTTCAGGCTGGCCGTGGTGCGGGACGCGCCCGGTGTCTTCAACATCGCGCCCGACGGCGTGCTGCCGCTGGGTACGGCGATTCGCCTCGCCGGCCGGCAGGCCTTGCCCCTGCCCCGGCCCATCGCGGGCTCCCTGGTGGGCGCGCTCTGGGTCGCGCAATTCGCGGAGGCGCCGCCGGCCTTCTTCGACTACTTGCAGTACGTGTGCGTCGCCGACGGCGACCTCGCGCGCAAAGCCATGGGTTATCGACCGCTCTACACCAGCCGTGAGGCCTTGATCGACTTCGCCAACGCGCAGCACCTGCGCGAGGTGAAGCTGCTCTCGGAGACGCCGGCGTGAAGAAGGACAAGCGTCCCGAACGCCCGCGTGCCGCGAGCAAGCCGCGCGCTCGCGGCCGGCACCCCGCGAAGACCGAGGCCGCGCCTACGCCGCCCACGAACGGCGCGCTCACGGCGAAGCCCGGCGACGCCGTGCGCTCACGCCGCCCGCGCCGCGGCCACCGCGCGGGTGCGTCACAGCCGCCCCCTCCGCCGCCGGCGCCTCCCCAAGAGATCACGCCGCGCTTCGCGCTCGACGAAGAAGACGAGGCGCTGCTCGAGGAAGCACCGGAGCTCGGGATCGGCTCGCGCATGGTACCGCCGCACGTCGGCTGGTCCGATCCGCTCGACTCGATGCCGCCGAGCTCGACCGCGCAGGGCGACGTCGCCGAGCAGATCCGCGTGCTCGAGGCGCGGCTCGATCGGCTGATCCGCACCGGCGCCGTGGCCGAGGACGAGGCGCCGCAGAGCGAGCCATTGCCGGTCGTCGCGAAGGAGCGCGAGACCGCGGCGCCCCCCGTCGACGATATGGCCGCCACGCCGTACTTCGAGGAGCACTGGGGCCGAAAGGGCCTCCGGAGCCGCTCGGAGGAGGTCGACGATTTCGGGCTCGACCCCGCATACGAAAGCCGTTTTCGGCCGATCGCGGAGTTCCTCTACCGGCGCTACTTCCGCGTGCGCACGCTCGGCGTGAGCAACGTGCCGAAGCACGGGCGCTGTATCATCGTCGCCAATCACTCGGGCACCCTGCCGCTCGACGGGCTGATGCTGCGGACGGCGCTCCGGCTCGAGCACTCCAGCACGCGCGATCTGCGCTGGCTTGCCGAAGACTTCTTGTTCTACCTGCCGTTCGCGGGCGTGTTCATGAATCGCGTCGGCGCCATCCGCGCGTGCCAGGAGAACGCCGAGCGCCTGCTCACGAAAGAGAACCTGCTCGCCGTGTTCCCCGAAGGGGTGCAGGGCATCCGCAAGCTCTGGAGCGAGCGCTATCGCCTGCAGCGCTTCGGGCGCGGCGGGTACATTCGGCTCGCGCTACGCATGCAGGCGCCGATCATCCCCTGCGCGATCGTCGGCGCGGAGGAGACGAATCCGCTGCTTTACCGGCTCGAGTCGCTAGCAAGTCTCGTCGGGCTGCCGTACATCCCGGTGACGCCGACGTTCCCGCTGCTCGGACCGCTCGGCCTCGTGCCGGCTCCCAGTCGCTGGACCATCACCTTCGGCGAGCCGGTCTCGCTCGACAGCGCGGGGCCGGAAGCCGCCGAAGACCACGTCCTCGTCGGCCGCCTTTCCGAGCGCGTGCGCAGCTCCATCCAGGCGATGCTCGACAGCGGCGTCCGCGAGCGGAAGAGCGTCTGGTTCGGGTGATCGACGGCGTATTCGTCGTCGACAAGCCGTCAGGGTGCACGAGCCACACCGTCGTCGCGGGCGCCCGGAAGCGGCTCGGGACGCGCGCGGTCGGTCATGCCGGCACGCTCGATCCGATGGCGACCGGCGTCTTGCTGCTCATGGTCGGCGAAGCCACGAAGCTCTCGCCGTACTTGTCGCTCGAAACGAAGGCCTACCGGGCCGAGGTGCTCTTCGGGCGCAGCACGAACACGCTCGACACCGACGGTGAGGTCGTCGAGGAACGCGCCGTGCCGCCCGGCGCGCTCGGCGAGGCATTGCTCGAAGCCGCGTTCGCTGCGGAGCGCGAGCGGACGCTGCAGGTGCCGCCGGCCGTGAGCGCCATCCAGATCGGCGGGCAGCGCGCCCATGCGCTCGCGCGCCGCGGCATGGCGCCCGAGCTCCCGCCGCGCTCGATCCGCGTCGATTCACTGAAGCTCCTCGCCGTGCGAGGTGAACGCGTCGAGCTCGCGGTCCGTGCGAGCAAGGGCTACTACGTGCGAGCGCTCGCTCGGGACCTCGGCGCGCACCTCGGGCTGCCCGCGTGCCTGTCCGCGCTGCGGCGCACCGAGAGCGGCGCGTTCACCCTCGAGGAGGCGCTCCCGTGGCCGCTCCCCGAGGGCGCCGCCGCGTTGCCGCTCGGCGTGGTGGCTCGGCGCTGCTTGCCGAGCGTGACGCTCACCGCGGAAGGTGCCGAGCGGGCGTGGCTCGGCAAGACGCTCGCCGCCGAGCATTTCGTGCAGGCGCCGGAGCACGACGGCCCGCACGCCTGGTTCGCTGCGGACGAGCTCTACGCCGTGGGACAGCGGCGCGACGACGCGTATCGCGTGCTGCGTGGCTTCGGGACGCGCGCGCCCGAGCGTCGCCCCGGCACGTAGCGACGCGGTGGGCTCCGTCAGAGCACTTCGACGTCCGTGACGGCGAGCCCGCGCGCCCGAAGGCGCTCGACGAGCCGCTCGGGAAGCGAGCCCGCATCCGTGCCGCGCCCGACCTCGATGCTGAGCGCGACCGTGCGCCCGGTGCCCCGCACGACGATGGAGGTGCCGAGATGCGCGCCACCGAGCTCGATGCGCGCGACACCCGCTCGCCGGTCGCCGCCCCACGCGACGCGCCGCACCGCCTCCTCGACGGCCGCGAGCTCGGCAACGCCGAGCGAGCCGGGACCCGAGGCGCTGGGCCGTACAGCGCTCGGCGCTTCCGGCGCAAGCAGCGACGGGCCCAGAGCGGCAGCAAGGCTCCGACACAGCGGATCGAGCACCTCCCCCACGAGCTCTGGCCCGCCGCCGGGAGCCCGCCGACCCAAGGCGCCTGCGGCAGGCACGTCCAACTGCCCGGGCCCGAGCAGTGCAGTCGCGGCGTCGGCCCACCGGCCGCTCGGTGCACCGGGCGCGCCCCGCAGCGCCGCGATAAGGCTCTTGAACTCCGCACTCAACCTATTGAAAGGTTGAGATTTATTGATGGATGGCGCCCCGGTGGAACCGGCCGCGCGAACCGCGTTGGG
>DATMCL010000235.1:0-2986 GCA_035558375.1 Polyangiaceae bacterium | reverse complement strand
TGGAGAGCACGGTGCTCGCCAGACGCGTGACGCGCGGCGCGAACAACAAGCCGGCCGTCACCCCCATTGCCAGCCAGGGGCCGGTGCAATACTGGCAGGTCAAGAGGCTTCCGAGCGCGCGTTGCAGGCCGTGACCCCGCGGCTCGTCGTGCACCTGACCTGCGCCGTCCGTGCCTGCGTAGTGCGTGAAAGGGACTCGAAGGGGCGCCGTCACGCGGTCGCGCGTGATGGTGCGCGACAGCTTGTGCACGGCGATGCCGGCGAGCGCGAGATCGTTCAAGCCGACTCTTCGTAGCCGGTCCCGCCCTCGAGCCGCCGCGGCCAGGATTGCGAAAGCGCCGGTGAACACCGCCATCAACGCCACATAGCCGCCGAGGGGCAGCTCGTCTGCCGCCGCTCCGGCGTACGCTTTGACGATCGCGGTGTGCTCGGTGTGACCTCCAGAGCCCATGGCGTCTCTCGGTTTCTCGGGCACGAACGGGTCGGCCATCGGTGTGTCGGTCATGACGTGTCCTCCTTGATGCGCGGTCGGCTGAGGCGTCGCCAAGCAGATCTCGTGCCCAGCAAGGCAAAACGCGGAAGCGACGTTTGGAGTCGCCTTCTGCGACGACGCCGTGCGACTCGACCCGCGGCGCAACGCCCGACTGAGGCGAGAAGGTCGCAGACCTCGCGGCGCCTCACCGAGGGTCTCCTTCGGCTCGGGTGCCAAGCTGCTCGAGCTCACGCCGGCCGAAGCTAGGCCGCGCGAGCGGGCGCAGCGCGGGCTCCGAGCACCGCGTTCAGGCAGGGGGCCACGACGGCGCGCAGCGTGTCGCGCCGCAGCGTCGTGCGGAACGCGGCGCCGGCGATCCCGAGCGCGAGATTTCGCTCTTCTTCCGCGCCGCGCTCGCAGCCGTCCGCCGGGCTCTGCTCGCCGGCGCGCTCGAGCTCGCGCGCGAGGATGCGGCGTACGACGCGCTCCGACAGCTCGCGGTCGTGACCGATCGCAAAGCTCACGAAGCGGTACGCCAGGGCTGCATGGCGCGCCTCGTCCCGAGCGATGGTCGCGAAGACGCCGCGCACGACCGGATCCTGCGCGCTCCGCGCGAGCTCCTGCGCTTCGGCTGCGGCGACGGTCTCGCCGATGCAGCCTTCGAGCAGCACGTTCTCGAGCACGCTCTCGAGCGTCGGCGCGGCGAGAGCCCCGTCGACGGGGAGCTTCGTCGGTCCGAGCGGTGCTCCGGCGTACGCGCTCGCGAGAGCAAAGGCGAGCTCGGCGTGGCGAGTCTCGTCGGTCATCGCGAGCGCGGCGTCCATCACGAGCTCGGAGGGCGCGCCGAGCGCGACGAGCTCGAGCGAGAAGCGCGCGAACGCGGCGATCGAGGCGTGCTCCATGAGCGCGATGTCCGTGAAATAAGCCGCGAGCGCGCGCCGCTCGCCGGCGTCGAGCGTGGCGAGGCACCGGGGCGCGACATCCGCGGCGCTCCAATCCGTGCGCTCCTCGCAGTCGGCGCGCCGCGCTGCACCGTCGATCAAGAAGGGTCGCCCGCAGCCGCCGAGGCCCATCACGCAATCGCGCCGGCCGTTGACCAGCGCGCAGTTGCATTCGTCGCCGCTGCAGCGGTCCGCCTCCGTCTGACACGCGACGCCGTCGACGTAGAAGCCGCAAGCCGGCGTCGACGGGCCGACGTAGGTCGCGCAGAGCGAACCGTTGTCGCAGTCGGCGTCCGTCGAGCAATCGGCCGCGACGCAGCGACCCCCCGGCGTGTCGCAGTAGCAGACCTCGCCCGAGCCGCAGTCGGCGTCCGTTTCGCAGCCGCGGACGCACTTGTTGCCGCCCTGCGCGGTCGTCGTGAGGCACCAGGCGTTGGGCACGTCGGGACAGCCCCCGCAGTTGGCCGCGGGGGGAAGCGTGGCGGAAATCGCGCACTGTCCGGCGCTCTCGCGGTGCACGACTCCGTTGTCACAGCGCAGCCAGCCCGAGTCGCCGATCGACACGGCGTTTTCGCAGACTCCGAGCGACTCTTGCCCGGTCGTGCCGCCTCCGCCTCCCTGGTGCTGGCTCGTGCCGCCGCAGCTCGCCGCCGCCGGAGCGACACCGAGAGCACCGAGCAGCAGGTGAAGCAAGGGATCGAGACGCTGGCGTCGTTTCATGGCGAAAGGCTTTGCAATGGGCGAGCCAGCGGCGCGTGGCACGACCTGGCACAAGCGCGCGGCGCGCTCGGCGCGCTTACGGCTCGAAGTAGCGGCCGACCTGCTCGCGATACTCTTCCGGGATGTCGGCGCCTTCGACGGCGCCGACCTCAGCCGGGCCGACCTTGCCGAGGGTGCCGGTGCCGAGCTGGTTCGCCGTCTCGCCGGCTCGAGCCGGGGCGCGACCCTGCGCGGCTCCGTGCATCGGCGCGCCCGGGATGATCTGCGTGGTCGCTTTCGAGCGCAGCTCCTTCGCGTCGAGCGGCTGCGTCTTACCGTCGTGGTTGCCCTGGCCTTCGTCCTTCTTGCCGCCGGGGCCGCCGGGGCCGCCCGGTCCGCTCTGGCCCGGGTTTGCGAGCTCCTGCTGCGGGCCGTTCGCGCCGCCCGGCTTGCCCGGCCCGCCGTTGCCGCTGCCCGGGGTAGGCATCGCGCCGAGCCCGCGCTGCGCCTCGGCGCCGCCGCGATCCGCGTCACCGAGGCCCTGCTCGCGGCGGGCGTCGTCGCTCGGATCGCGACGCGCGAGCTCGCGCAGCTGCTCTTCGAGCTCTTGCTCCGAGCCCTTTTGCCCGAGCCGCTTCGCGAGGTCTTCGAGGTCCTGTTTGCCGAGAGATTTACCGTCGCCGCCTGCGGCGAGCTGTCGTTTGAGGTTCTCGGCGAGCTGCCGGCGTTCCTCGTCCGTGAGCTTCTTGAGCGCGCGATCGAGCGCTTCGGCGAGCTTCCGCTGGGCTTCGGGGTTGGGCGAGCGTTCCGCATCGCCGAGGGCTCGCTTGCCGTCGTCGTCGAGGCCGTTGCCGAGGCCGCGCGCGAGCTCCTT
>DATMCL010000234.1:0-15156 GCA_035558375.1 Polyangiaceae bacterium | reverse complement strand
CGCCCGACAAGCCGCCGCGCCCCGAAGCCGCGCTCGCGCCGGTTCCCGCACCGCCCGTTGTTGCCGAGCCCGCGTCTCCCGCTGCGCTCGTGCCGCCCGCGCCGCCGGGGGGTGCGCCAGCTTGTCCCGCTCGAGCCATTCCCGCGCTCCCTGCCGTAGCCGAGCCCGCCGAGGGCGTGCCCGCATCGCCTCCCGGGTTTCCGCGCGAAGCGTCGCCGGCCGCCTGGCTGCAGCCGGCGGAGAGAACGACGAGCGTCAGCAGAGCGCGCGGGAACGCCAACACCCTAAGGTTGCGGACCGCCCCCACCACGCGTCAAGGATCGACCCGAACGGTCATGACGCCGGGATGAAGTGGGGCGGCGATTTGCTGAGGAGGCTAGAAGCTGCAGGTGCTCTGGCAGCTGCCGGTGGGCGCTTTGCCGGTCATCGCTTGGTAGTGGCTTCGAACCTTCTCGTTCGAGAGTCGCACGTCGTAGATCGCGACCTTGGCGATCGAACCCTGGAACCACGCGTCCTTCGCCATGGTGCCGATGTTGAGCGCGCTGTCGTTCGCTTCGGGCTTCACCGAGTACTGGCTCATGCAGCCGGTGTCGCCGTGGCTCGCTTGGTTCCACTGCACGCCGTTCACCCAGATGTCGACGCGCCCCGGGTACGAGTCGTCGCAGCCGCTCGGTGTCTCCTCGAGCGTGTACTCACCGACGATGTGATACCAGTTGTCGGCCTTGATCGTGCCGCAGGTGCCGGCTTCCCAATAGGCGCCCGAGCCGAGATCGGCGGTGGGATTGAACGCGTACGCCGACAAGCGATTGCAGCGATTGGACGAGTTCGTCATGTTGTACATGCGCGCCTCCCACTCGCAGGTCGGGCTGTACTCCTCGCACTTACCCATCCAGTCGACGTAGCCGCTGCTGTCTTCGTCGAACTGGAGCACGTCCGGCCGAATCCACGCTTCCCACGTGAGGTTCTTCGTGGTCGGGATCGAGAGCGCTGCATGCGACGGAACACTCACGTACTGGGGGTTGCCCGCGAAATCCGCCGCGGGATCGCCGTTCGGCAGCGTCGCGCTCGTCGTCGTTCCGCCGTGGTACGTGCCGTCGTGGCCGTGACCGGTGAGATCGGGCTCCGTGCCCGAGAGCGCGGTCATCGCGAGGTACATCACGGGTCCGTCGGCGAGCACCGTCGCGTCGTAGTCCGAGCCGCCGGGACTTCCGCCGGCAGGAACCCCACCGGAGCCTGTGTCGTTGCCACCTTCGCCGCCACTCGTCCCGCGGCCTGCGTTCGCACCACCGCTACCGCTCGCGCCGCTTCGACCCGAGCTCGAGCCGGACGAGCCGCCGCTTCCCGCTCCGGCGCCGGCACCGCCCGAGCGTCCGCCGGTCGCGCCCGAGCCCGCGACGCTCCCGGCACTGCCGCCCATCGCGCCGGCACCGCCCGTCGCCGTTGCCGCTCCAGCGCTGCCGCCGGCGCTTCGGCCTGCGGTCGCGCCGCCCTGTCCTTTGCCGGCCGTGCCCGCACCGTGCCCTGTGTTGCCCGTGCCTCCGGTCATCCCTGTGGTTGCGTCGTCGTCGCCCTGGCAGCTCGCGGCGGCGAGCACCAAAAAGCCGGAAATCACGCCCACGAGAAGTCGCTCAGCCACGAATCAGCACGTACCCCCATGGCCGTGAGACGGCTCAGCCATCCTAACGCCGCATCACCATCATGCTGTATTCCCGGTCCGCCGTGACACTCACGTAGTAGAGGGAGCGGCAATCCGCCGAGATGGTCGGTGAGCCGACGACGCTCACCGGATCCTCGAGCTCGCGGATCGTCAATGCGGTGGAGAACGTGAGCGGACCGGTGCGGTCGGCCGCGACGAGCGAGTTCTGGTTCACGTCGGTGTACCGTGACGCAAACAGGTGTTGGCCGTCGCTCGAAAGATCGGGAGTGATCAGGCCGTCGAGACCGACCAGGGTGATCTCCGGTCCGAAGACGTCGCTCGTCAGCGCGCGCGTCTGGGCGAAGAGCGGCCCTCCCTTCATGGCGGGTGAAGTGATGATCATGAGCTCGTCAGCATCGAGCGCGAGCCCCGTGTGCGACGTCCCGAATTCTTCCGAGTCGAGCACGAACGGCGCGTCGAGCTTCGTGCGTTGGGCGATGCGAATCGGTTGCGGCTCGTCGGTGAGCCCCTGGTAACACCCAAAGTAGAAACGAAGGCCGTCGTTGCTGAGCTCGCCCGAGCGAACTTGCGTCGGGGTCAGACACGCCTCGTCGAGCATTCGGAGCTCCTCGCCCGGAGGAAAGACATCGTCCTTGCTCGGCCTCATGCTCCGCCGAAAGTGGTGCGCCGCCGCATCGTCCATCGGGGCGCCTTCGTAAATGAGCTCGAGCTCGTCGGCGCGGAGCGTCAGGCCACCCAAGCGCTCCCCCGCCCCGTCCATCACGAGCGCCGGCTCCCCGAACGTCCCCGTGCAGTCCGCCACCGGCGTGCCCGCGGCTCCGCTCGTCCCCGAGCTCCCGCCCGCTCCTGAGCCGCCCGCTCCCGCTCCGCCCGCTCCCGAATCCGCTCCCCCCGATTCCGATCCACCGACTCCCGCCGCCGGCTTCCCGGCGCTACCGCTGCCGCCACTCGCCGCGCTCCCGCCCTGCCCGCCGGCGCCCGACGCCGCAGCGTCGTCGCCGCTCGACCCGCCACAAGCCGACACCGCCAGCACCACCAACGCCACTAGAACCAAGCGCACGAAGCGCAGCCTACCGCGGCCGCACCGCCTTCTCAAATCGCGCTCAGTACGTAGACCAGAGCTTCCACAGGTAGTCGCCCGCGAAATGCGGCCACCCGTGGTTCGTGCCGCTGTACTCGGGATCGGTGTGCTGGCACCACTGCACCGGGTAGCCGGGGTCGCACCCCTGGAACTCGACGCAGTTCGACATCGCGTCGGTGTACCCCATGATGGGCGTCGACATGTTCATGCAGTGGTTCAACGCCACGTAAAAGTCACGTGTCTTCGGTCCGTTCTCGGGACCGACGACGTTGTCGTTCTTGCCGTGAATGACCGTCGCGGTCACCTCGCCCGTGCATTTCCGCTTCGTCGCGTCGAGTGGATACCCGCCCACGTCCTTGGTGGCGCAGGGAGCAACGGCGCGGAGCTTGTCCGCGTGCTCACAACCGAGAATGCTCACGAAGTCGCCGCCCGAGCTCTCCCCGCCCGCGAACATGCGCGCAAGGTCCACGCAGTAGTCGCCGATCACCTTTTCGTAGAGCGGCTCGAAGAACGCGACATCCCCCGAGCCCCAGCCGTTCGACGAGTTCTGCGGATGCGGGTAGACACGAATCGCGCCGTCCTTGGCGCCGTTCTTCTCGAAGCCCGCGTTCTGCTCGGCCCAGCTGATCGGATTACCCGTCGGGTTGAACATGAAGATGACCGGGTACGGCTTGCTCGCGTCGTAGCTGGTCGGCAGCTTCACGTAGTACTGGTGGCTCGACACCATCAGCGGGCTGCCCGAGCTGCCCACTTGGGGATTGGCCTTGCCGCACCCGGCGCTCGGCTCTGCTGCGGCCTTACCGCCCGTCGACATGCCCGCTGTACCGCCAGTGCCGGAGCTGCCGGCCCCGCCGGCCTGTCCACCCATCGACATCCCGCCGCCGGCCATCGACATCGTTGCCGTGCCGGCTTGGCCACCGCGACCGCCCGACATGCCGCCGGCGCCCGCGCCGCCCGCGCCACCTTTGCCCGCGCTGCTGCCCGCGGAGCCCCCCGTCTCGCCGACGGTCGTCTTGCCGGCGCTGCCGCCCGAGGATCCACCGCTCCCGCCGCTCCCGCCGCTCCCACCGCTCGCTCCCGTCCCGGCGCTGGTCCCGGCCGAGCCGCCCTTGTTCATCCCGTTGACCGTGCCCTTGCCGGCCATACCGGAGGTGCCGTCCGGGTCTTCCTCGACGGTGCTCGGCGCGCAGGCGACCATGACGGCCGCAGCGCCGAGGGTGGCCGCGCACCAGCCGAGCGTCCCGCGACGAGGGGTGAGGGGTCGGAGGAAGTGCGACTCGGCGAAGTGAAGTTTTGACGCCATTGAGGTTTTCTTGTCTCGCCGCAGGAGGCGAGGGGATCGGATGCGAAACCGATCTCGTAGGTATCCCCGCCTTCCGAAACCCCGATCACTTCCATTTTCGAGGAAAAAAACACGCCTGCCGCAGCGTTCACCCGGATGCTCGGCCTACCTTCCGCGCGCCCGCGATCGGCGCCTACGGGAGCCCAGCGCACGGCGACACGCAGTGTTCATGGCAGCGCCCGGCTTGGGTTGAAAAAATGACTACGAAACCGCAGTTTGTACGAATTGTACGCAATGCAGCGGGAGTTCGATGCGTCGTCTCGCGGGCCGAATTGGCATCGATCGAAATAACTACGGCAAGTTCGAAAACGAACGAGTCGTTGCGTGCATTAACCGGATTCGAAGAGCGGTAGTGCGTCTCACCCACACGAAATTCGATGGGTGATTGTGATTCGAACGTGGGCCGTGTTACTTCGCTCCTGAAAAGAGGAGGACATCCATCATGCGGAGACTCGCGCAACGTCCTGCAACCGCTCTGTGCCTGGTTCTCACCGCGACGGCGCTCCATTGCAGCTCCGTACCGGTCGATACGAGTAGCGACCACGCGAGCACGATCGCCGTGGACGAGGGCGCCAAGAAAAAGGCCCCGCCGCCCAACATTCTTCTGCTCGTTGCCGACGACCTCGGCTACTCCGACATCGGCGCGCTCGGCAGCGAGATTTCGACGCCGAACCTCGACGCGCTCGTGGGCGACGGGCGCTTGCTCGTGAACCACCATTCCGCGACGGTGAGCGCGATCATGCGCGCGATGCTGCTTTCCGGCACCGACAGTCACCGGGTCGGGCTCGGCGCGATGGACCTGCCGAACATGGATCCGAGCGATCCGCGCAACGCGCTGCCGGGCTACGAGAACTACCTGAACGACAGCGCGCTTTCCGTGGCGCAGCTGCTCCACGACGGCGGCTATCACACGTACATCTCCGGCAAGTGGCACCTCGGGCCCACGCGTACGACGGGTGCGGTTCCCGCGGTCACGGGCGGCCACGGCCCGGACTACTGGGGCTTCGAGCAGAGCTACGTGCTGGTCGGCGGCGCGACGGCGAACCACTTCGGCCACCAGCCCGCCGACTCCAAGAACTACATGGAGAACGGCGTGTTTCGCCAGCCGGGCCAGCCGGGGCAACCGGGTGGCGTGGGCGGCACTCCGGAGGTGTTCTTCTCGACCGATTTCTACACGCAGAAGATCATCGATTACATCGACGGCAATCACGGCGACGGAAAGCCGTTCTTCGCGTTTGCGGCTTACACGGCGCCGCACTGGCCGCTGCAGGTGCCCGAGCCGTACCTCAGCATGTACAAGGGCAAATACGACCAGGGCTACAACGCCGTGCGCGACGCGCGCGTTGCCCGGCTCAAGTCGCTCGGCATCCTGAGCAAGAACCAGACGGTCGCATCGCTCTCGCCCGAAGCGCTCTCTCCCGTGCCCGGCACGCCGAACAACGGCACCGCCGCGGCGCTCTACATCACTCCGACGCTCGACGCCGACGACGGCTACGTCGATTACCACCAAGGTGTCTGGGACAAGGACTGGAGCAGCCTGAGCGATCTCGAGAAGAAAGCCCAGGCCCGCTACATGGAGATCTACGCGGGCATGATCACGAACCTCGATGACAACATCGGGCGTCTGATCCAGCACCTGAAGGACATCGGCGAGTACGACAACACCCTCATCATGTTCCAATCGGACAACGGCGCCGAAGGTTGGCCCATGACGCCGACCGCCGATCCGAAGATCATCGACGAGGCCAACGCCGCGGACGGTGTCTACGAGCGGCTCGGCACGGACTTCGGCACTGCGACGCCGCCGGCCCCGCTGCCGGCGCGCCTCCAATACGGCCGGCGTTGGAGCGAGGTGAGCGCCACGCCGCTCTCGATGACGAAGGGCTTCACGGCCGAAGGCGGCTTCCTCACGCCCGCGATCGTGAAAATGCCGCAGGCGAAGTGCAAGGGCGACAAGCCGTACACGAGCTTCACGCACGTGACCGACAACACGATGACGTTCCTCGCTGTGGCCGGCATCCAGCCGCCGACCGAGCCGGCACCCGAGCTCATCGACCCGGTCACCGGCAAGAACCTGAATGCCGGCAAGGTCCTTTACAACGGTCGTGCCGTCTACCCGATGACGGGCCACAGCATGGTCGACGTGCTCAAGAACGGCTCGCAGAGCCCGGTCTGGAGCACACCGTTTGCGTTCGAGGCGTACGGGCGCGTCGCGGTGTGGAGCGCCGACGGCAAGTGGAAAGCGCGCTGGCTCGAGCCCTCCTTCGGCCCGCTCGACGGACACTGGGAGCTCTTCAAGATCACGAAGGACCAGGGCGAGACGAAGGACGTCTCGGCTCAGTACCCCGACGTCCTCGCGGGGCTCATCGCCGACTGGCAGAGCTACATGACCAGCGTCGGCGGCGTCGAGCCCATCCGCCCGCGCGGCTACTATCCGTAACGGTTCCGCCGCTCAGCTGCCGAGGATGCTGCACGCCACGGCGACGCGCACGTTCGCGTCGTCGTCGGCGAGCAGCATCGACGCGTGGCCGTAGTCGCCGAGCGAGACGAGCGCGAGGCCCGCGCCCTGCCGGATCTGCCACTCCTTCGCGCCGAGCGCTTCGACGAAACGCGGTGCAACGCTGCGGTCACCCGCGCGCGCGAGCGCTTCGCGGGCGGCCTCGACGGAGTCGCCCTGACCCTTGGCCTCGGTGCGCAGCGCCGTGAAGGCTCGCGTGCGCTCCGCCGGCACCTGGAGCAGCCGCGCGAGGATGGCGACGCGGAGCACTGGATCTGCCGCCGGCTCGGCCTTCTTCATCGCCTGAACGAGCGCGGGGTCGAGCGGGGCGAGCGTGACGGCCAACGTCTGCTCGTCACCGCTGCCGTCGGTGATGGCGCGAGCCAGCAGCGCTTTGGCTTGGGCACTCGACTCGGGATCGACGCGCAGGAGCGTTCCCGCCGCCGCGATCGCCGGCATGCCGTGCTCCGATTCGGCGATGTGCAAGAGCTCCGCCCGGCCGCCCGCAGCGAGGGCAGCGCTCTTGCCGAGCGCCTCGACGAGAGTGACGCGATCGTCGGCGTCGCCGTGCTCCCAGAGGTCCATCAACGCGCGCACCCCGGCTTCGCCGCCGATGGTGCCCAGCGTGCGCGCGGCGAGGCTCCGGCATTGGGCGTCCGGATCGAGTCGCGCCGCTTCGGCGAGCGCGTCCTTGTCGAGTGGGGACGGCGCGTCGAGCGCGGCTTCGAGCGCCGCACGCCGGACGCGTTGGTCCGGATCGACGAAATAGTGGCGCCGCTTGAGGAAGCGCTCAGGGGTGAGGGAGGCGCGCGCCGCCACCGCTCGCCACGCGCCGCTATCGGCGTCCTCGTAGCGGGAGGCGAGGGGCTCGGGCTCGAGGCGGCCGTTGGCGAGCAAAACGAGCGTGGCCTCGGCCGCCGGCTCGTCTTGGCGGGACGAGCGCGCCTCGAGCGCGTCGATCACGGGCGGCGCGCACGCGCGCAAGCTCCGAATGCGCGCCGCCGCGCCCGGGCCCACGCCGGAGTAGACCTCGCGCGCGGCCACCGCCTGGGCGATCTTGCCGGCGCGCGAGCGATCGATCTCGCCGTGGCTCTGCTCGGCGGCGATCGAGCGCCGCAGCGTCACGAGGTCGTGGTGCAGCGCGGCGTCCACCGTCGGGATCGTCGCGCACGCGGGCACGAGCAGCAAAAGGAGGCCGAGACTCAGCCGAGGCACGAGGAGCGAGAGCCTACGCCCCACGCGCGCGACGGTCGAGGCCGTCAGTTGACGCTGCTGCGAGTCTCGGTCGGTGGAGGCTCGTCGCGAGCGCTCCGCGCGATCGTGTCGCGGCGGTGCACCGCCGCGGCGACGAAGCCCGAGAAGAGCGGATGGGCGGCCATCGGGCGGCTCTTGAACTCGGGATGGAACTGGCAACCCACGAAGAACGGGTGCGACTCGAGCTCCACGATCTCGACCAGTCGCTCGTCCGGGCTCGTGCCGCTCAGCTTGAGGCCGGCGCGCGTCAGCTGCTCGCGGTAGTCGTTGTTGAACTCGAAGCGGTGGCGGTGCCGCTCGGAGATGCTCTCCTGCCCGTAGAGCTGCGCGGCGCGGCTGCCGGCGGTGAGCACGCAGGGGTAGGCCCCGAGGCGCATCGTGCCGCCCTTGTCCTTCACGCCGCGCTGATCGGGCATGAAATCGATGACGGGATGCGGGCAGTCCTTCTGGACCTCGGTCGTGTTCGCGCCCTTCAAGCCGCAGATGCTGCGCGCGTACTCGATCACGGCGAGCTGCATGCCGAGGCAGATGCCGAAGAACGGCACGCCGTTCTCGCGCGCGAAGCCGATCGCCTGGATTTTCCCCTCCACGCCGCGATCGCCGAACCCGCCCGGAACGAGCACGCCGTCGAGGCCGCTCAAGAGGCCGGCCGCGCTGCTCCGCTCGAGCTGCTCGGAGTCGATGTACTCGAGCTGCACCGCGACTTCGTTCGCCATGCCGCCGTGGACGAGCGCTTCATGTAGAGATTTGTAGCTGTCCTTCAAGTGGACGTACTTGCCGACCACGCCGATCCGGACGCTGCCGTGGGCGGGCTTCTTGAAGCGCTCGACCGTGCTTTGCCACCCGCCGAGCTCCGGCTGGCGTGACCAGATGTTCAGCCGTTCCGCGATGTGCGCGTCGAGCCCCTCCGCATGCAGCACGAGCGGGAGCTCGTAGATGCAGGAGACGTCGACGGCGGAGATCACGCTCTCGACCGGGACGTTCGAGAAGAGCGCGATCTTCTCCTTCAAGCCGCGCGCGATCGGACGATCGCAGCGGCAGATCAGGATGTCGGGCTGGATGCCGATCTCGCGCATCTCGCGCACGGAGTGCTGCGTCGGCTTCGTCTTGAGCTCGCCCGCGGAGGCGATGTGAGGGACGAGCGTCACGTGCACGCTGACGGCGTTCGATGCGCCCGCCTCGAGCTTGAGCTGACGAATCGCTTCGAGGAACGGGAGCGACTCGATGTCGCCCACGGTGCCGCCAACCTCGATGATGGCGACGTCGGCGTCGTCGGTCGCTTCACGGATGCGCGCTTTGATCTCGTCCGTGATGTGCGGGATGACCTGCACCGTCGCGCCGAGGTACTCGCCGCGGCGCTCTTTCGTGATGACCGCCTCGTAGACGCGACCGGTGGTCACGTTCGAGCGGCGGCTGAGCCGAGCGGAGGTGAAGCGCTCGTAGTGGCCGAGATCGAGGTCCGTCTCGGCGCCGTCGTCGGTGACGTAGACCTCCCCGTGCTGGTACGGGGACATCGTGCCCGGATCCACGTTGATGTACGGATCGAGCTTCATGTGCGTCACGGCGAGGCCGCGCGCTTCCATCAGCGCTCCGATCGACGCGGAGGCGAGTCCCTTCCCGATTGAGGAGACTACTCCGCCGGTGACGAAGACGAACTTGGTTCGTCGATTCACCGGTGGCATCTCGGAGAATTGAGGTACCACGCCTTCGAGCGTCTTGCACTCAAAAGCGCGCATGCCGTGGCGACCCCGAGAAAAAACCGACACCTAGCGCACGTTTGCGCGCGCGTTTTTTTGTTCCACGGGACGTTTCACGCGCGACGCCGCGCCCGTGAACGCCAACGAGGACTCGCTCGTGCGAGTGCCACGTTTCGTGTTTCAGAGCTCGCCGACGATGCCGAGGCCGAAGCCGTCCCGACCTGCGACGAACGGAACCGGACGCACGCGTGCGTGCGCGGGAAGATGCACCCGAGCGGCGCGCGTCGCGTTTGCCGTCGGAACGAACAGCGATTCGAGCGCTATGAGAATGCCGCCCGTCTGTCCGATCGCGTCGATCCCCGCCAAGACGCCGCGCACGATGACGAGCGCGGTGCCGCAGTTCGGCTCGTTGCCGCACTTGAAGTACGGCATCGCCATCCACGGCCCGACGATCGGGATGCGCATCTCGTCCGCCCAGGGTCCCGTGTGCCAGATGAGCGAGCTGCCGAGGGCGGCGCCGTAGAACCCGGCCGTGACGCCGACGCCCGTCAGCGCGAGGTTCAACTTCGTCGAGGGCGGCGGAAGGTCCGGCTTGGGGGCCGGTTGAGCTCTTGCCGTCGGCTCGTCGGCGTCGGCCAGCGGCTCCTCGGCTTGGGCCAGGTGAGGGGCCGCGAGCGCGAGCAGGCCGAGCACGCCGGCCAGGCAGGATCTCAGGGCGAAACGCACGGTGGCGCACTTTCCCCTCGAACCCGGGGCAGCGCAAGCCGAAAGGTGGCCCGGCCCGCATCCCCGTCTAAGACTCCGAGGCAATGCGGCTAGAGCACATGTCGCTCTCCCGGCGTGGGTTCCTGATGGGACTCGGCGCGCTGGTGTTCGAGCGGCCGGCGTTCGCTGACCCGACGGTCGCCCCCGCGCCGATCACACTCGTCGCGCCGCCAACGACCACCGCTCAGGCGCTCGACGCGGCGGTCCGCTGGGCGCGCAGCGCGGGGGCCCGGCTTGGCGGCTGCTTCATCGACATCACTTCGGGCGCCGAGCTCGCGGCTGCCTCCGCCGAGGTCGCGGAGAACCCGGCGTCGAATCAGAAGCTCGTGACGGCGGGCGCGTTGCTCCGGAACCTCGGCTCGGAGCGCACCTTCACGACCGGGCTCTACGGGCGTGTCGTGAACGGGCGCGTCGAGGCGCTGGTCTTGCGCGGCGAGGGCGATCCTTCGCTCACGAGCGCGGATTTGGCCGCGATGGCGGTCGGCCTCAAGGAGCGGGGCGTGCGGGAGATCGGCGCGTTGCTCGTCGATCAGAGCGCCTTCGACGACCGCTTCGTTCCGCCCGGATTCGAGCAACAGCCGAACGAGTGGGCGGCGTTTCGCGCGCCCGTGAGCGCGGTCGCCGTCGAT
The DNA here is from genome assembly GCA_035558375.1 of Polyangiaceae bacterium. GTDB lineage: Bacteria > Myxococcota_A > Polyangia > Polyangiales > Polyangiaceae > PMG-095. The sequence goes on along the minus strand of DATMCL010000234.1, from coordinate 4,234 downwards.
CGGAACAGCGTGCTCGTGACGATCGAGCCGACGCAGAGTGGATCGCCCGCGCGCGTGACCTTCCTCCCGGAAGGGTTCGTCGACAGCGACGGACAGATCGCGACGGGCGCGCGGGGAAAGCCGCTGCGCGCCGTGGCCGGCCTCGCACCGCGCGGGGATCACCTGGTGGCGCATCTCGGCGGCGCCGTCGCGGAGGGAAGCGCGCCCCTCCGCTACCGGCAGCGCGTCGAGGATCCGCGCTTGCTCCCGGCGTACGTCTTGCGCACGGCGCTCGCGGCGGCTGGGATCAAGCTCGACGGCGCGCTCTTGCTGGGCGGGAGCGGGGAGCGCAACGAGCTCGTCGTGCATCGGTCGCGCCGGCTCGCGGAGCTCTTGCCGGAGCTGGGGAAGAACAGCGACAATTTCTACGCCGAAACGCTGTTGAAGGCGCTCGGGGCCGCCATCGTCGGAACGCCGGGCACGAGCGCTCGAGGTGCGGAGGTCGCGACGGCGTGGCTCAAGGAGATCGGCGCTTGGGACGCCGGGACACGCGTGACCAATGGCTCGGGGCTCTTCGACACGAATCGCCTGAGCCCGCGCACGTTGGCGCGGCTCCTCGCGCACGGCTGGCGTGACCCGGCGCTCGGGCCCGATTTCGTCGCGCAGCTCGCCGTCGGCGGCGTCGACGGCACGCTCAAGGAGCGCTTCTCGGGCCTCGCGGCACGCCGCGCCGTGCTCGCCAAGACGGGCACGTTGAAGGACGTCGTCGCCCTGAGCGGCTACGCGGTCGGGCCCGATCGCCGCCGCGCCGTCGCGTTCTCGCTCGTCGCGAGCAATCTCCACGGCCGCCTGACGGCCGCGCGCCAGCACATGGACGCCCTCGTCGAGGGTGTCGTGCGCGAGCTCTGGGGCGACGCCCCAGCCGTCGCGGGCTGAAGCGTCGCGGAAAAGCGCGCCTACTTCGCGTTCGCCTGCGCCTGGGCGGCGCGGAACGCTTCGACGTCGCGGTCGTATTCGCCGCGGTCGGTGATCGTCATCGACAGGAACAGGATCACGAACAGCACGCTCGTGAGGAACAGGATGAGGTGGAACTTCTTGTCCCAGAAGAGGTGCATGAAGAACGTCACGACCAGGGCCGCCTTGATGGTGGCGATGATCATGGCGACGACGAGGTTGCCTTCCGCGCCGAGGTCGAAGCTCGTGACGGTGACCGTGAGAACGGTCAGCACGAGGAGGACGGCCAGAATGCCGACGAGCAGCGAAACTGGCGTCGTGTGGGCGAGCCCGTGGTCGTCGTGCCCGTCGCCGTGGCCTTCGGCCCCGTGCGCGTGATCGTGTGCGTGCTCCGACATCTTGGGTGCCTCAGTGAATCAGGTAGAGCAGGGGGAAGAGGTAGATCCAGATCAGATCGACCAAGTGCCAGTAGAGGGCGGCGTAGTCGATGGGACCGAAGTAATTCGGACCGAAGACGTTCTTGTTCGCCTTGAGCAAGAGCCAGATCCAGACCCCGATGCCGATCAGCACGTGCAGGCCGTGTAGGCCCGTCATGAAAAAGTAGATGCTGAAGAAGACGTGCGCGTTGCGCGGCTTGGACGGAACGTCGCGCGTCTCCGCCTTGGGGCCGATCACGCCTGCCGCGATCAGCGGCTCGAGCTGCTCTTCGGTCGGACGCCCGTGGATCTCCTCGGCGTGCGCGCCTTCCTTGGCGACGGTCGCCGTGGCTTCGGCCTGCGCTTCGGCGCCGCCCGCCGGAGGTGCCGCCGTGCCGGAGCCGGCGACAACGCCCGTCGCGGCGGCCGGAGGGACCGCCGCGGGCTTCTCGCTCGCCGCCTTCTTCTTCTCGGCAGACTTGATCAGGTGCTCCGCGTACTCGGCCGCTTCGGGGTGCTTGTGCTTGAACGACTCGAGCTCCCACACTTGCTCGGTGGGGGCGAAGTGCGGGCCGGGCAAGAGGCCGTCGTGGAACTTGTGCGCGTACTCGAAGTACTTCACCACCATGAAGGTGCAGGCGCACGCGATCGTGATGATGATGTTGAGCTTCAAAAGCCCGTGCTGGCGGAGCTGCGCGTTGCGCACCGACCACGCCGCCGTGAGGCTCGAGAGCAGGAGCACGCAGGTGTTGAGCGCGCCGAGCTTCGTGTTCAGGAAGTAGTGCGCGTAGACGAACACCTCTGGCCGGTAGGAGCGATAGACGGTGTACGCGCAGAACAGCCCCGCGAAGAACAAGACTTCCGTCAGCAGGAACAGCCAGATGCCGAGCTTGCCGGCGTCGAACTGCTGCTGAGGCGTGTCGAAGTGATGCGCGAGGTGCGGGTTCGCGGCGTGAATCGGGTCGTGGTCATCGTGGCCGTGACCGTGGTCATGGCCGTTGCCGTGCCCGTCGTCGTGCCCGTGCTCCGCCTTCGGCGGCGCGGACTTCGGCTTCGGGGACTCGGCGGCTTCGGAGGTCGCGTCGCTCATGGTGTTTTCCTCACGCGCCCTTCTCGACGTAACCGTGAATCTTCTCGTCGTAGACGAGGCCGTCGTAGTCGTCGTAGGGGCCCCGCGTCACGAGCGGCGCCGTCTTGAAGTTGTAGTAGGGCGGCGGCGAGCTGATGGTCCACTCGAGCGTACGAGAGCCCCAGGGGTTCGCGGGCGCGTCGGGCTTCTTCATCAGGCTGCGGACCAGGGACACGGCCGTCATCAGGAACCCGAGGCCGAGCACGTAGGCGCCCAGCGTCGAGAGCTGGTGGAGCGGCTGGAACTCCGGCAGGTAGTTGTAGTAGCGGCGCGGCATACCGCGGCTGCCGAGGATGAACTGCGGAAAGAACGTGATGTTCATCCCGATGAACACGACGACGGCGCCGAAGCGGCCGACCTTCTCGTTGTACATGCGGCCGAAGGCCTTCGGCCACCAGTAGTGGATGCCGCCGAGGAGCGCCGTGATCGCGCCGCCCATCATCACGTAGTGGAAGTGCGCGACGACGAAGTACGTGTCGTGGAGGTGCACGTCGACGCTCATTACGGCGAGGAAGACGCCCGTGAGCCCGCCGATCGTGAACACCCACAGGAACGCCAGCGCGTACAGCATCGGCGTGTCGAGGTGGATGCGCCCCTTGTACATGGTCGTGATCCAGTTGAAGACCTTGATGGCGGTCGGGATCGCGATCAGGAACGTGATGGCGCTGAAGATCGAGCCGGCGAGCAGCGACTGCCCGGCCACGAACATGTGGTGACCCCACACGAGGAAGCCGAGGAACGCGATCGCGAGGCTCGAAACGGCGATGAACTTGTAGCCGAAGATCCGCTTGCGCGAGAAAACCGGGATGATGTCGCCGATCACGCCGAAGCCCGGAACGACCATGATGTAGACGGCCGGGTGCGAGTAGAACCAGAAGAAGTGCTGGAACAGCACCGGGTCGCCGCCGAGCGCGGGGTCGAAGATGCCGATGTGGAGCAGGCGCTCGACGATGAGCATCAGCAGGGTGATGCCGATCACGGGCGTCGCGAGCACCTGGATGAGCGCCGTCGAGTAGAGCGCCCAGACGAAGAGCGGCAGTCGGAACCAGCCCATGCCCGGCGGGCGGAGCTTGTGGATCGTGACGATGAAGTTCAGGCCCGTGAAGATCGAGCTGAAGCCGAGGATGAAGGCGCCCATGGCGGCGGGCGCGACGGCCGTCTGCGTGGTCGTGCTGTACGGCGCGTAGAACGTCCAGCCGGTGTCGGCCGCGTTCATGATGAGCGACGTGAGCATGCAGGCCGCGCCCAGGAGCCAGAGGTAGTAGCTCGCGAGGTTCAGGCGCGGGAACGCGACGTCCTTCGCGCCGAGCTGGAGCGGGAGCGCGATGTTGCCGAGCGCGGCGGGGATACCTGGGATGATCACCAGGAACACCATCACCGCGCCGTGAAGGGTGAACATCTGGTTGTAGGTGTCGTGCTCGATGATCGTCTTACCGGGCGTCAAGAGCTCGGTTCGAAGGATCAGGGCGAACGTGCCACCGAGCGCGAACGCGCACAGCACGGACGCGAGGTACATTACGCCGATGCGCTTGTGGTCGAGCGTGAGCGCCCAGGAGAGGAAGCCCTTCTCGTGGGTGAGGTAATTGTCGCTGCCCGGAGACGGGCGCGGAGCGACGAGATCGGCGGTGGTGCTGGGGGATGCCATGGGAGAGCGGCTCCTTACGGACTACTTAAGACTCTTGATGTACTCGATGATGCCGCTCAGCTGGCGATCGCTGAGCTTGCCCTGGTACGTGGGCATCGAGGGGGGGAACGA
>DATMCL010000233.1:0-6500 GCA_035558375.1 Polyangiaceae bacterium | reverse complement strand
CACCTCCTCGAGCGAGTTGTTGTTGTCGAAGGCTCCGCTCTTGTACACCGAGGCCCGACCCGCATGGGTCGCCGCGTTGTTGTCCGGGTTCGCAGAATCAGCGCTCGCGGAAGAGGTCACCACCGCGAGGCCGAGTGCCGCCGTGCTCACGAGAAAACGTCGAATCATCTTGGTCATGATTGGCTCCGTGCTCCTCTAGCGACCTGCTCAGTACTGCGTCCCGCCGCCCACGGGATCGTTCGTGAAGGGGACGAAGGCGGTGTTCTGGCGCGAGTAGAACTGCCCGCCCATGTCGATGGTGCGAATCAGCTTCACGAGCTCGGCGCGCGTCATCTGCGCGACCGCCGCGTGATCGACGTGCGTGCCGCCCGCGACCGTGCCGCCGTTCTCGTCGGCCTCGATCGGCGTGCCGAGCTCCCACGCGTAGTCGGTTGCGTCCGATTCCGCCGTGACGTTCAGCTTCTCGATCATCTTGCTGTGGCGGGCGTCGCTCGGGATCGCCCAGCGCGGCGGCACCGTGCCTTCGATCATGGCGCCGTCCTGGCCCATCTCCATCGAGAGCGCCGCCGGGTAGAAGAGCGAGACGTAGGACGCCGGGTACGTCGCCACGCGACGGTCGTACTTGACGGTGATCGGCGTGTCGCTGAGATCGAGGCGGGGGATTCGATACATCGTCTCCTCACCCGTCGCCATGTCGGCCATGGTGATCGTGTAGTACTCCTGCGGGCCGTTGCCGTTGATCTCGCTGTTGTGGCAAGACTTGCAGCGCGCATTCAGGAGCCCCTGGATCTCGTTCACGTTCTGCGCGTCGTTCGCGTACGCCCACGGGAACTCGGTGCGCTCGGCGATCGCGATGTTGAACTTCTGCGGACCATTACCGGCCGCGGTCGTCACCTGCTGATCGGCGGGGCGGACCGCGCCCGTGCGATCCTCGTGGCAGCCACCGCACACGCGGCTCTCGCCGGGCATGCCCTGGATCCAGGTCGTCTGGCTGCGGATCGCGAGGTCGTAGCGATCGATCGGCTGGAGGTGCATCGGGATGTAGGGCGGCACCTCGGCGAGCCACGAGCCGTCCTTGTTCACCTTCGCCTCGCCGAGGATGGCGGCGCCCTCGGCCATCGTGAGGCCGAACATCGTCGCGTCGGGCGCGGCTTCCGTCGAGAAGCCTTCGATGATGCGCACGCGCGTCGCTTCGGCGAGCGCGTCGTCCATCGAGGTGTTGTCGAACTGCGCGCCGCTCACGCGCTCGCCGTGACGCGAGGTGAGCGAGGTCTGGCGCACGTTGATCGAGCCAATCTGCGCGGGGACCGTGCCGTCCGACGTGTCCTGACGCGAAGGAACGAGCGCCGGCTCCGTGCGGGCGACGATCGCCCTCGCGTAGAGCTCCCACGTCCCCTCGTGGTTCACGACGAGGTTGTTCTTGACCTTGGACGGATTGCTGTAGTCGACGACGTACACGCCGTAATCGGGCGGCGTGAGATCGAACTCATTGGTGTCGTTCACCCAGCCGTTCGACCACGAGGCCATGACGCGACCATCGGGCAGCACGGTCGGCGAGCGGTAGCGACCCACCGGGGAGGCCGCGTCACCGGTCGGCACGTTCGGCGTCAGCACGCGGAATGCGCCCGACTTTTCCTCGTCGATGCGCAACGGGTCGGCCGCCGAGCGCGCGTCGTACTGGAACATCGAGCCAGCCTGAATCGTCGCTTCGCGCGTCGTGACGACACCGACGAACACGTTCGGCGTCTGTGTCTCCGTCACCTGCACGAGCGAGTTGCCCGGCTTGTCGTGCTGGCCGCCGACGGCGACCATCTGCGTGCAGTCCGGGTTCATCGCGAAGATCTTCACGTCGTTGACGTTCTCGAGGTGCTCCCAGCGCGAGAAGCCGACGCGCCCGTCGGACATGCTGAACAGATTGACGATGTGCGACAGATTCTGCGAGCAGAGCTTGCGGTCGGCGTCGCCGCCGTCGGTCGTCACCGTGCCGAGCTGGGTCACGACGCGCGAGTGGTTGTACTCGTCGGCGCGCGTGCCCATGGGCGTGTACGCCTCGTTCGTCACGAACACGATGCGGCTCGAATCCGCCCACACCGCGTTGATGTCGTCGTAGTCGCCGAACGTGAGCTGGTGCCGCTCGTACGAGCCGTCGCTGCCCGGCTCCACCGCCGTCCAATACACGTGGTAGTGGTCGTTCGGGTTCATCTTCATCGTGAAGAGCACCCGCGTCGCGTCGTGGCTCACGTCGACGCTCGAGATGTCCGCCTCCTTGAGGTCGGGGATCATGTTTTGGTAGTCGCCCGTGCGAAGGTCGAGGATCTCGAGCTTGCCGCCCGGCTCGTAGCGGCCGTAGTCCATGACCTGGCCCATGCCGCCCGCGACGTCGATCTTCGTCGCGTTGCCCTCCGCGTCCGTCAGCGTGTGCACGCGCACCGCGTAGACGATCTTCGAAACGTCGCCCTTCTCCTGGTCGGGGGTGAGCGTCGCGCCCGAGCAGTTGACGAGACCGAGCAACGAGAGGAGCGGCAGTGAGCTACGAAGCTTCTGGACCATGAGGGAACTCCTTAGGGGCCTCGGCGGCCGAGGGCCCAGCCACGACTATGCAGCTTGCGGACCAACGGAAGTTCCGTGTACTTTCGAAGAGTTACCTTAGCGACGTGGGGTCCGCGACCCACCATTTCGGGCCCCAACGGGGGGAATAACCCCCGCGAGCCGCGAGCGGAGCGAGCCCGCCGGAGGCGGGGGGGAGCGGTCGCGAAGCGAGCCGCGGGGGCAAGGCCCCCTGTAATCGGAGCGGTCGCGAAGCGAGCCGCGGGGGCAAGGCCCCCTTTGACGGGAGTAAGCTCCGCGTCCCTTGCCTGTCCCCGGCATCACCTTCGATTCGCAGGGCCTCGTCACGGCCATCGCACAGGACCGCGCCACCGGCGAGGTGCGCATGGTCGCCTGGATGAACGAAGCGGCGCTCGACCAGACGCTCGCGACGGGTCTCGCGACGTTCTTCAGCCGCTCGCGCGGCAAGCTGTGGGTGAAGGGCGAGACCAGCGGGCATCGCCTGCGCGTCGCGGAAGTGGTCGCGGACTGCGACGCGGACACGCTGCTGCTCCTCGTCGATCCGGAGGGTGCGTCGTGCCACACGGGGCGCCCGACCTGCTTTTTCCGCCGCGTGAGCGCCGCCGGCATCGGCGAGCCGACGCGCGTGGCCCTGCCCTATCTCTTCGAGCTCGAGGAGACGATCGCGGCGCGTGCTGCGTCGACGGCGGAGAAGAGCTACACGCGCTCGCTCCTCGACGGCGGCGCGCAGAAGATCGGTGCGAAGCTCACCGAGGAGGCCGACGAGCTCCGCCGCGCCATCGAAGCCGAGAGCGACGAGCGGGTCGCGAGCGAGGCGGCCGACGTGCTTTATCACGCGCTGGTCGGACTCCGGTTCCGCGGCGTTCCACTGCGCGCGGTGGTCGAGAAGCTCCTCGCGCGGACGGCGCAGTCGGGACACGCCGAGAAGGCGGCCCGAAACGTAGTTAACGAAGTGACGAAGAAGGCGTGAGTCGCGGCCGCGCCCGCTCGGTTTGACCCCCCTCGCCGGGGGCGAGTATCGTGGTGGGCCGGCCCAGGATGTCTAAGAAAATCCTGATCTTCGAGAGCGACGCCACGTTCGCGGACGAGCTAAGGGCGGGCTTCGCTCGGCTCGGCTGCGAGGTGGCGGTGGTGGACGACGCGACGCAGGGCTTACAGGCCGCCGCGAAAGAGAAGCCCGACCTCATCTACCTGGCCGTCGAGCTGCCGCGCAGCAACGGCTTCTCCGTCTGCAACAAGCTCAAGCGCGACGGCGGGTTAGCAGCGGTCCCCGTCGTGATCCTGAGCCAGGACTCGACCGACGAGACTTTCGAGCAGCACCGGCGCCTGCGCGGCCGCGCTGAAGATTATATCCACAAGCCGATCAGCTTCGACGCACTCCTCGCGCGCACGGGCGCGCTCGCTGGCATCAACGGCGCCGCCACGGAAGGCTTCGCGCCGTCCGAGCCCGCATCGGCTACGGTGGTCGGCGACGATGACCTTTTGATCGACGATCTCGACGTCGTCGCGCCAGCATCGATCGCGCCCGAGGCGGACGCGCCGCTCGTCGAGGACGAAGTGCTGATCGCAGCAGCAAGCATCGCGCCCCCGAGCGGCGGCGAGGTGCACGTGTCGGAGGCGCCGCTCGAGATCGAGAGCGTCCCCGTCCCCGCCGCGCCGGAAAGCCTGTCGGCCAGCCTCGAGATCGAGAGCATCCCCGTGCCGCAAGCGGCCGAGAGCCTGTCGGCGGGCCTCGAGATCCAGAGCCTTCCGCCGGACCTCCTGGACGAGCCGACGGTAGCGGGCGTTCACGTCGCGAGCGTCGCCAACCTCGTGGCCAGCGCGGAAGCGCCGAGTCCCCCGCCGCGGCCGTCGCCCTCCGTCGTGCCGTCCTCCGCTCGCCGCCCGTCGGTGAGCCCGGACGCGGCCCGCCTGCACGACGAGATCGATCGCCTGAAGTCGCGCCTGCGCGAAGTCGAGGACAGCGAGCGCGCCGCGCTCGCGCGAGCCGACGAGCTCGACGAAGCGGTTCGGCGCGGCTCGGCGCGCGACTCCGAGGTCCAGCGCCTCCAGCGCGAGCTCGACGAGGTGAAGTCGAAGCTCGCGTCGGGCAAGGCGCAAGGCTCTGCGCGCGAGTTCCTGGATCTTCGCGAGCAGCTCAACAAGAAGGACAAGGAGCTGCTCGAGCTACGCGACCAAGTCACCCATCGTGACAAGGAGCTGCTCGCGCTCAGGGACGGCGCGCTCGTGCTCGAGCGCGAGAAGGCGGACTACGCCGATCGCGTCGCGGAGATGGAGCAAAAGCTCGCCGACGCGCAGAAGCGCGAGGAGGCGGCGAAGAGCGACAAGGATCAGGCCGCCAAGCGCGCCGAGGACTTCCGCCGCAAGGCCGACAAGCTGAAGAGCGACGTCGAGCTTCTGACCGCGGAAATCGCGAGCGATCGTGCGGGCCGGGACGCCGAGCTCGCCGAGCGCGACGCACGCGAAACGGCCCTGCGCGCCGACATCGAAGAAGCCAAGCGGCGTGGCGAGTCCGAACTCGAAGCCGCCGTCGCGACGACCGAGGAGCAGGGCAAGAAGCAGCTCGAAGAAGCCCTCGAGAAGGCGCGTGCGGAGGCCGCGACCGAACGCCAGACCGCGGCGGACGCCGCCCGCGCGGAGGCACGCACCGCCGCGGAGCAGGAGCACGAGGCCAAGGTGATGGCGCTGAGCCGCGCGCAGGACGAAGCGCTCGCCAAGGTGCGCGCCGAGCACGGGCAGGCGCTCTCCGAGATCGAGGCGTCGACGGCGCGTCAGATCGAAGCGAAGTCGAGCGAGCTCGAGGCCGCGCGCAAGGAGTCGGAGGAGCGCGCCCAGCGCATCAACGCGCTCGAAGCGGATCTCGTCGTCGACCAGAGCGCGCTCGCCGACACGCGCAGCAAGCTCTCCACCGCCGAGAGCGAGCTCGAGCGCACGCGCAACGAGTTTGCCGCCGCCTCGAACGAGCTCGAGTCGTTCCGCGACACGGCCGATCAGCGAGCCAAGGCCATTACGAGTCTCGAGCAGGAGCTCGAGCGCGCACGCCAGGCCGCTTCGAGCGCGGAAGGCGCCCTTGGAGCCGAAAAGCAGCGTGTCGGAGAGCTCGTCGGCGCGAGCCGCGCGAGCGATCAAGCGCTCGAGCGCGCCAAGGACGCCTTGGCGGCGACCCTGGCGCGCATCGAAGAAGCGCAGCAGAACCGAAGCTGAGCTTCGGCGCGCGGCCCGTTACGGGGCGCAGACAGAGCTGCCGAGGCCGTCGACAATGTCGACGCCGAGGCCCGCCCACTGGCTGGCCGGCGTGAAGGCGTCGTCGCCGACGGCATCGCCCGTCGTGACGGAGCAGAGGCGCCGGAGCGTGTTGTTCTGCGTGGTGGTGCTGGTGCCGTTGCCCCAGGGGATCGAATTGATCCCGATGCGACCGATCGCGTCGAGCGTGGTCCCGTCGCATTTGAGATCGACTGCATCATTGCCCGTGAAATTGAGCGCCGCCGTCGTCTGGTTACAGGTGACGCCGTCGATCGTGCCCGCGCAAAGGACGTACACGGCACCGTTGGCGAGAGAACCCGAGAGCGCGATGGTCCCCGTGGGCGTGGTGGACGTGCTCGCGTAGATGTCGACGACACAGTCCGCGAGGCTGACGCTCGCTCCGTTCGTGTTGATGATCTCGAGCGCGCGGATCGCCGTGGTCGAGCCCTCCACGTATTCACTGAAATACAGGTTCGGGGGCGGAGTGGGGCCCGCGCCGCCGGCACCTGCGCCGCCAGTTTCTTCGCCGGCCTGACCGCCCAGGCTCGTGCCGCCCGTGCCGCCCGTGCCACCGGTGCCGCTCGTGCCGCCCGTCGCGCCAGCGCCCGCGGCCGCGCCTTCGCCACCGATGCCGCCCTGGCCGCTCTCGCCGGCGCCGCCGATGATGATGATGGTGCCGCCGGTGCCGC
>DATMCL010000232.1:0-5416 GCA_035558375.1 Polyangiaceae bacterium | reverse complement strand
GGCTCGCATTGCGGAGCACGCCGCCGGCAAGGGCGCGCGCTACACGCGCGGCCGCGGACCGTTCGTGCTACTCGCCACGCGACGTTGCCGCGACCAGAGCCTCGCTCTCCGCATCGAGTACGCCGTGAAGCAGCTCCCGCGAGCCGAGAAGCTCGCGCTCGTGGCCGAGCCGGCACGCCTCGAGCGCATCGCCCGTAGGGCCCTGCGGCAGCGTGCATCCCGTCGCCAAAATCGCCAAAAGCCCACAAAGACGGCACAACGCTCAAGGAAGCGGCCTCGCCCTTAAGCTCGTCTCGAGCGACGACTTCGACAAGTGGGTCCGCCCCGAAGACATGACGGGCCCCGAAGGCCAGAAGAAGTAGTTTGGTTTTTTTGCCACCGCACGTCGGCGAGCGGCAGAGGCTGAAAAGCATCGCCGTGCGGAGCGCCGCGCCGCTCCGGTAGAAGCCAACAGCGACGAGCGGGCTCCGAGAATGCGCTGGGGTTGGCGGCTCCCCCGCGCGAGGAACCTACCGCAGCAACCCAGGGGCTCAGAACGTCCAACGGTGGCCGCGGTACGAGTAGACGTACCAACGGCTCGAGTCGGCCCAACTCAAGTCGAGCGACGCATCGAAGACGACGGCGCCGAAGGACACGGTGCCGTCGTCGGCGACGTCCGTGGCGAGCTCCTTGGCGACGGCCGGGTTACTAGCGCTGCCACCGGGCTGGATGAAGATATTGCCCGTCGCCGGCAGCGGCGCGGTGTTGGAGACGAAGTAGGACGACTCTCGCTTGCTGAGAATGAACTGCCCCATTTGTCGAACGGTCTTCTTAGACTCGTCGATGCGGTAGATCACGGCGCGGGAATAGCTCGCGTAGGGCGAGCCAAAATGACGGCTGACGCCATTGTCGAAGAGAAGCAAGTCGCCATTGGGGAGCAGCGCCGGCGAGTGCTGGCCAAAAGGCCAGTCGAACTCCGGTGCCGTCGCGTCGCCCGCGGCTGAGTCGCCCAACTGCACGGCGTCGTCATACGGCTCGCCCGAAGCATTCACCGCGTCGAGCAGCTTCGCCAGCTGCGGCTCCTGCCAGCCCTTGTGCGGCGAGAGCAGCCAGACGAGGCTTCCGTCGCGTCGGATCTTCGCCACCCCCTGGTGACGGCCCGACACGATGATGGATTCGTCCGCTGCGGAGTAGGCAAGTCCGTTGTCGTGAAGCCAGTCCCCGGCACCGGGCGCCCACTCTTCGGGATCTACGAAGGTCGTCCGCGTAGGATCGAGGACCTGCGCAAGGTCCCAGTCATTGAGGACGGCACCGCTCTCCAGAGCCAGCTCGAGAACGTGATCCTGCACGGTCGATGCACCGTTTTTCGAGGCCAGGACCAGCAGGTTCCCCGCGTACTTGCTCTTTACTTCCGCTGCTCCCTCCGAGTGGTCCGCGCTGCCGATCTGCAGGATTTCGTGGTTCAACGTGTGCGCGGACAGCATCGAGGTGCGCGTGACACGGCCGAGCTTCGTGACCTCGATCAGCGTATCGAGTGAGCCGGTAAGGAAATTGCCATTCGTTGAACGCCGCAGGGTGAACGTCTCGCCCTTCGGCAGCTCGTCGAACCTCAAGGCCCAGCGGATTGCCCCGCGCTCGTCAAAAGCGATGTAGCGGGTCCATTCGACGAAGACGATGGGGGGACTCGGGACGGGCTCGATGCTGATCTCCGCGACGGTCCAGCCTGGTTCCATCTGTTCCGGCACTGCAGTATTGACCGCGATGCGGGGTACCCAGATGTCCTCGTCGAGCTCGGAAAGCGGAGTCTCGATGGACAAGGTGAGATCGAGTGGAGCCGCGCCGATTCGCTCGACGTGAATCCGAACGGTGTTTGAGTGATCTGCATAGAGCCCGTACACGGGCACGTGATAGCCCGCCTCCGGAAAGTCGAGATCGGACGTGTCCAGGTTACTGAGGAGCTCCGCGTCCGTCGGAAGGTACGTCTTGACGAAAGCCGACGCACCGTCCTGCCCGGTCACCACCACCTCGAAGCGCTCCACCTTGGTCGCGTCGGTGCCACGCAGGTTGATGACCGCAACGAGCGGGTTCGTGTGGTACGGATTGACCAACAGGTCGTAGGTGGCCCCATCAGCGACCGTGGCGCCGCCGATGCCTGCCATGCCCCCCATGCCAGCTGTCGCTGCGGAGCTCCCTGCACCACCCGCGGCGCCGGCGACGGCGCTGCCGCCAACGCCCCCGTTACCGCTCGTCTGCTGGACGCTGCCTCCGGCACCCGACGAACCGCTCCCGCCGGTCACCGCGACGCTGCCTGCGCGCCCCGCGGTACCACCATTCGCCCGCACCGGATTGGGTTCGCTCGACCTGTTGCTGCAGGCGAGCGCAGTCGCGCCGGCCGCCAACAGTGCGAAGCGAAGGTATTCGCTCGTCGGCCCGCGCGAGATTGACCTCCCCATGCGAGCTCCTAGGATAAAACGGAATGCGGCGTCGCGCACGGCTCGCAGCGGGGTAGCATCGCTACCGAGTTCACGTGGCCCCTTCCCACATCCGCTCCGACGCCGCTTTCCGCGAGGTGGTCCAACGTCTGTCCGACGCGGAGGAGCTCGGCGTCGACAGCGAGTTTCACGGCGAAGGCCGCTATCATGCGAACCTTTGCCTCGTGCAGCTGGCGTTCGGGACCGAACGCGTGGCCGTCGACGCGCATCGGGTCGACCTCGCGATCCTCGCCCCCGTCCTCGAATCGGCAAACGTCCGGAAGGTGCTGCACGACGGTCGGCAGGACCTACCGCTTTTGGCGAGGGCTGTCGGGACGACGGCGTTTCGCAGCGTCTTCGACGCGCAAATTGCCGCCGCTTTCGCTGGGTATGGCGGGAGCGTCGGCTACGGGACGCTGGTTTCGGAAGCGTGCGGAGTCGAGCTCGACAAATCACTCCAGGTGAGCGACTGGACGCGAGAGCTGTCCGACGCGCAGCTCGAGTACGCGCTCGACGACGTCCGGTACCTGTCGCAGCTTTCGTCGGTGCTGCGGACGACGCTGGCGACCAACGGGCGCCTCGCGTGGGTCGAGGAAGCATGTTTGGAGGCCGTCCGCCGCGCGCTCACGAAACCGGATCCGGAAAAGCTCTATCGACGGGTCAGCTCGACGTCGCGCCTCAACGGCAACCAGCTCGGGATCCTGCGCGAGCTTGCCAAGTGGCGTGAACGCGTGGCCGAGACACTCGACAAGCCTGCGGCCACGGTGGCAAACGATCTCGCGCTCAAGTCTCTCGCACTTCAGCCGCCGACCGACTTGCGCTCGCTCAAGGGAGTCCGAGGCCTGGGAGCGGGCGGCAGCCAACCCTGGGCGGGCGAGCTCTTGAAAGCCGTAGCACTGGGCGCATCGAACCCGGAGCCGGCTCGACCAGCCCGAAGCGAGCAAGAAGCGCTCATCGAGGGCCTCACCGCGGTGCTCACGCTCGCACGCAGGTTCGTCGCTAGCCGGGAAGGCATCGCAGGCGAGTTGCTCGCGGGTCAGACGGAGCTTCGGGCGCTATCGGAATGGCACCTCAACGGCCGGCCCAGCGAGGTCGCCGTCGAAGTCTTGTCCGGGTGGCGCCGGGCCGTCATCGGCGAGCTCTTGCTCGAGGTGCTCGCGGGGGACGTCGCGTTTCGCGTTGACCCCACGGCACCGAGCGGGACGAATATCGTCAGGAATATCGTCGCTCCGTAGACGTGCTCGGGGGTTCAATCGAGCGCGAGGCGGCCCGCGTTGAGCTCGCGCGCATGGCCGGGTGACTACCCTGCCACGCTGCGCGCACAATGCCTGAGGATGCGTCCGCTGAGCTACGTCGTCTACCTGCTCGCCTGCGCGGATGGCACGCTCTACTGCGGCATCGCGCGAGACGTGCAGGCTCGCATTGCGGAGCACGCCGCCGGCAAGGGCGCGCGCTACACGCGCGGCCGCGGACCGTTCGTGCTACTCGCCACGCGACGTTGCCGCGACCAGAGCCTCGCTCTCCGCATCGAGTACGCCGTGAAGCAGCTCCCACGAGCCGAAAAGCTCGCCCTCGTCGGCGAGCCGGGACGCCTCGAGCGCGTCGCCCGCAGGGCCCTGCGACAGCGCGCATCCGAGCGAATTGAGAGGGCGTGATGTGGCGCCGCGCGACAAGACCGGCGCGTCCTCCACTGCTCATTTGCGCTATATGACGCCCCCCGCTCATGCTCGGGCTCGTCAACCTGGCCAAATCCTTCGGCGCACGCACCTTGTTCGAGGGCGTATCGCTGAAGCTCGTGCCGGGGGCCCGCTACGGGCTCGTCGGCGCCAACGGCTCGGGCAAGACGACGCTGCTCAAAATACTCGCCGGGGATGAGCCGGAGAGCGACGGCAGCGTCACGCGGCCGAAGGAAGTGCGCATGGGGGTGCTCCGCCAAGATCGCTTCCTCGACGACGCGCAGCCGATCCTGGAGGTCGCGACAGCGGGCGACGAAGTGGTGACGAATGCGCGCCGCGAGCAGGCCCGACTCACGAGCACGGGAGCCGCCGCCGCCGAGCTCCTACTCGAGCTCGAGGATCGCATCGCCGCGCACGACGGGTACACACTGGAAGCGCGAGCGAGCGCTATTCTGGAGGGTCTCGGTATCCCCGTGGCACAGCACCGCCAGCCGCTGGCGACACTCTCGGGGGGATTCAAGCTCCGCGTGCTGCTCGACGAGCCCACGAACCACCTCGACATCCTCTCGATTCGCTGGCTCGAGCAGTTCCTCGCGAGCTACCGCGGCACGGCCGTCGTGATTTCCCACGACGAGCAGTTCCTGAACCAGGTCGCGACCCACATCCTCGACGTCGACTACGGCACGGTCACCCTCTACACCGGAAACTATGCAGCGTTCGCGCGCGAGAAGGCGGAGGTGCGTGCGCGCAAGGAAGCGGAGGTGGAGCGCGCGGAGGCGACCATCGCCGAGAAGCGCGCCTGGGTGGAGCGGTTCGGAGCCAAGGCGACCAAGGCCCGCCAGGCGCAGAGCCGCTTGAAGCAGCTCGAGCGCATCGAGGTGGAGGAGCTCGCGCAAACGAACCGGCGGACGCCGTCGTTTTCGTTCACGCCGCAGCGTCCGAGTGGGCGCGACGTGCTGGAGCTCTCCGGCATCTCGAAGGCGTACGGCCAAAAAACGGTCTTGCGTCAGGTATCGCTCACCGTGCGGCGCGGCGAACGCGTGGCGATCATCGGACCGAACGGCCTCGGCAAGTCCACGTTGCTCAAGATCGCCACCCAAAACCTCGCGGCCGACGCCGGGCGGGTCGCCTGGGGTTACGAGACCCACGTCGGGTACTTCGCGCAGGACCACCACGACGTGCTCGAGCGCCCCGACGCGACGCCACTCGAGCTCATCGACGCCGAGTTACCGCTCGAGGGGCCCAGCGTCGTGCGCGGGCACCTCGGGCGCGTGCTGTTTTCGGGTGAAG
>DATMCL010000231.1:0-18905 GCA_035558375.1 Polyangiaceae bacterium | reverse complement strand
ACCGAACCTCCGCCTCAAGCCGACCCCCGAGCTCACCCAGGTCGGCTACCGCCAGGCCGCCGTCGAGGTGTACGGCGGGGTGCTCCTCTCCACGTGGCTCGACCGCGACCTCGCGCTCGCCGGCCGAGTCGTGCTGACGGGAGGGCGCACCGAGCTCGTGCGCGTGAAGGGCGCACCGTTCCGTATCCCGAACGTCGCCATTCACCTGAACCGCGAGGTGAACAAAGACGGCCTCGTCGTGAACCCTCAGACGCAGCTCACGCCGCTCTGGGCGCTCGAGCAGAGTGTGGGCAAGACCCAGGCGCTCGAGCTCGTGGTGGAAGCGCTCGGCGGCACTGCATCCGCGGGGGCGACGCTCGCGGACATCGTCGGCTTCGACCTGTGCCTGTTCGACGCGCAAGGCGCGGCGCTTGGCGGGGCGAACGGCGAGCTCTTGTGCTCGGCACGCCTCGACAACCTCGGCTCCTGCTACCCGATCTTCCGGGCGCTCGTCGGCGCAGGCCCCGCGGGTCGGGCGACCCGGGTCGTCGCCCTCTACGACCACGAAGAGGTCGGCAGCCAGAGCGCTTCCGGCGCGCGCTCGCGCTTGCTCGAAGGCCTGCTCGAGCGTCTGACGCTCGGCCACCCAGGCGCGCCCGCAGACGCCCTGCCCCGCGCGCTCGCCCGCTCGCTGTTCGTATCGGCCGACATGGCGCACGCCGTGCACCCGAACTACGCCGACAAGCACGACAAGCTCCACCGGCCGCTGCTCGGCGGCGGCCCCGTCGTCAAGGTGAACGCCAATCAGTCGTACGCGACGGACGGCATCGCCCAGGGCGCCTTCGTCGAAGCGTGCCGCGCGGAGAGCGTCACGCCGCAGCTCTTCGTCTCGCGCAACGACCAGCCGTGCGGCTCCACGATCGGCCCCATCACGGCGGCACGCCTCGGCGTCCGCAGCATCGACATCGGCAATCCGATGCTCGCCATGCATTCGTGCCGAGAAACGGCGGGCTCGGCGGACGCGGCCGTGATGGAGCGCGTGCTCACCCGCATCTTGCGCGAGCCGCCGCTCGCCGATCCGCGGTCATAGGGCCCGAAAAAACAAGCTCGGCGCGGATCCGTGCGTCAGCGCGCCATCAGCACGCCGACGGCCGCCACGACGAAGAACCCGAGCGCCACGGCGACGAGCGCCAGCACCACGCGCGGCGAGCGCTTGGGGGCGAGCCGCAGGGCATCCTCCGCCGAAACGCCCGCACCCTCGAGGTGGCGATCGAGCGACGCGTCGCTCCGCTTCGTGAAAGCGACGAGCAGGAGCAGCTCGAGCGCGAGCGCACCCGCACAAAACGCGGCGACGACCCAGCGCACCCGAGCGGCGCGGTGCGCTTCGCGCAGCGCCGCCCGCGGTCGCCCGTCGACCAACAAGGCGTCCACGGCGTCGAACGTGCTGAGCGGCTCCGCACCCACCGTATCGAGCGGCCACCCGACGGCTGCGGGGCTCCGGAGATCGCGCTCGCTCGAGACGACGACGTAGCGCGGCGGCGGCTCGAGCGCGGGAAACGGAATCGTCGCCGTCGCACCGCCGCTCGGGCTCGGAGCCAGCACCGCACGCCCGCCGAGGAGCCGCTCGTGCTCGGTGACGAACGCGTAGTACGCCACGTCGCGCGGGACGGGTGACGCGATCGTGAGAGAGCCGCCGCTCTGCCGGGCATCGAGCGCACCGGGCACGATCGGCAGCGAAAACGTGGCGCTTTCGTGCGTCGGGCCGTCCTCGAGCTCGAGCGTGACGCTTGCGACGTGCTCCTCCGCCGAGACGAAGAGCCGCGCGGCGCCGCGCGCGTCGGTCGTCGTGACCTCGGGTGTCACGCGGACGCCCGAGCCGCGGGCGTGCAGGGTCAGCCCCGCGGCGTTCGCGCCACCGCGCTCTACGGAGACGAGAACCGCATCGCCGAATGGCACGGCGAGCGCCCCGCGGCCCGGCGCGAGCCGCACGTCGAACGAGCCCGCATGCGCCACCGCCCATCCGCCGCGACGCCGGGCGGCCTTGGCCCAACGTTCGGCGGACAGCGCGAGCCGCCCCCGCGCGAGCTCCTCGCCGCGCGTGACCCTGAGCTCGAGCCCGTCGAGCACGCCCGGCAGCTCGAAGGCGGCCTCGCCCGAGCCCTCCGCGTCGAGCGGCACCGTCCGCCGCGCGTCGAAGCCGGTCGCATGCAGCTCGACGACGACGCTGCCCTCCGTCATCGGCGTTTCCACCACGGCCGCGCGCTCGACCAGCACTCTTAGCGCCTCGACCCGTACGCTCACGTGCCGTCCGTCCGTGGGCCCGCCCCAGACCCGCGCCACCGCGTAGGGTCGCACCGCTCCCCCCGTCACGAGCGCCAGCGCGACGAAAGCCACCGTCGCGACGGGTAGCGCAAAAAGCAGCCACCGAACCGGGAACGCCATGCGAGTCGGGCCTCCGCCCGACGGAGCTCCCAGTGAAGGAATTATGCCATGGCCGCTGTCGTTCGGCCCCGTTCCACCCAAACGGAGGCGTGGTATGCAGGCGTCCGCCATGGCCGAGGCACAGGAATCGAAGAAGAAGAAGAAAAAGTCCGCCAAGCGCCAGCGCAAGGAGCGGCGCTTCGTGGGCGAGCAGACCTACGCCTCCAAGGTGGCGGTGGGCGTCGGCATGCTCGGCGGCCTGTTGCTCGGCGCCGGGGTTTATTCACGCTGGGTGTCGGAGCAGCCGGCTTCGTACGCGGTGATCCTCATTGGAGTCGGCACGTTCTTGTTGGTCGGCGCGCTGATGTTCGGCGACCTCGGCACCTTGCCGGTGCGCGTCGGCGATCTCGGCATCGCCGTCGAGCGCGGCAACGATCTCGAGCGCACGCCGTGGTGCGATCTCAAGCGCGTCTACGTCGAGAAGGGCAAGCTCTTCCTCGTCGGCGAGGAGGGCACGACCTCCATCACCGTCGCGGCGCATCCCAAAGCGATCGCCCGTCTGCTCGCCGAGGGCACGCGCCGCATCCCCGAAGTGATGGACGTGAAGCGCGCGACCGTGGAGGGCCTCCCCGCCCTGCGCGAAGACGACGGCGAGCTCCTCAGCGTCGAGTCCGTGCAAGTGGCCGGCAAGAGCTGCGCGGCGAGCGGCAAGACCATCGCGTTCGAGCGTGACGCCCGCCTCTGCCCGCAGTGCTGCGAGGTCTACCTGAAGGACCGCGTCCCGAAGAAGTGCCTCACGTGTGGGGCCGAGCTCGGCGACCGAGCGCAGGAAGTCTAGGGCTCCGTCCAGCTGCGCGCGGCGAGCGCGCCGCTAGTCGACGACGCTCGTCAGCACTTCCACGAGCGGGCGCGTCCCGGAGAATTCGTCGATCTTTCGCCGCGCGCTGCGCTTGACGAAATCCTCGAGCGTGAGGCCGCGACCTTCGCGGTACGACTCGAGCGAGCGTGCGATCTCGCGCTCGAGCACGCGCACCTGCGTGGCGGTGACGGCCGGCACACCGCGCGCCACGACGCGCGGCGGTGCGACACCACGCCCGTCCCTCGCGAGCGTGAGCGCCACGACCACGACGCCGCTCCGCCCGAGGTCGGCGCGCTCCTTCAAGATAGCGTCGTCGAGCTCTTCGCCGCCGAGCGAGACGGCGATGCGCCCGTGCTGAACGCGCGCCTCGGTCGCGAGCGTGCCGCCGTCGCACACGATCGGAATCCCGTCCTCCACCACCTCGACCTCGCGCACGCCGAACTCGCGCGCGAGCTCCGCGTGGCGCTGCAGATGGCCGAGGGTGCCGTGAACCGGCAGGAAACAACGCGGGCGGACGAGCTCGAGCATGCGGCGCTGCTCCTTCTGCGCGGCGTGGCCGCTCGTGTGGATCCCGGGCGCCGTCACGCGCGTGTGCAGCGTCACGCCCAGGCGCAGGAGATCGTTCTGCATCTCGAACACCTGTCGCTCGTTGCCCGGGATCACGCGGCTCGAAAGCAGCACGGTGTCGCCCCGCTCGAGCTTCAAGAGCGGATGCTGTCCGATCGAGAGCCGCCGCAGCGCCGAGCCCGGCTCCGCCTGCGTCCCGCCCGCCAGCACGAGCACGCGTTCGCGCGGTAGGCTCGCGAGGCCGTCCGCGCTCACCATCAGGTTGCTCGGCCAGGCGAGGCGCCGGAGCTGCGTGGCGATCGCCACTTGGCTCTCGAGGCTGCGTCCGAGCACGACGACCTTGCGGCCGAGCCGCACGGCCATGTCCCCGAACGTGATCAGCCGCTGCACGTTGCTCGCGAACATGGCGATGACGACCAGGCTCGGCGCGCCGAGCACCAGCGTCTCGACGGCGCTCGCGACGGTGCGCTCGGTGCCCGCACGCTCCGGAACGTCGCTATTCGTGCTGTCGCTCAGCATCAGCGCGACGCCCTCGTCCCCGATGCGGCCGAGACGCGCCTCGTCCGTGGGCTCACCGTCGGGGGGGTCGGGGTCGATGTTGAAATCCCCCGTGTGCAGAATGGTACCGGCGGCCGTCGCGATGCGCAGCGCGCTCGCTTCCACGATCGAGTGCGTCACGCGCACGGGCTCGATCTCGAACGAGCCGACGCGCGTGACGTCGCCGGCGCGCACGGGGCGGAGGTCGAGCTCGCCGTCCGTGAACTCGTGCTCGGTGAGGCGCCGCCGCGCCATGGCGAGGGCGTGCGCCGGTCCCCACACGGGCACGTCGAGCTCCTCGAGCAGGTAGGGGAGGCCGCCGATGTGGTCTTCGTGCCCGTGCGTGAGGAAAATGCCGCGCACCTGGTCGGCCCGATCGAGGAGCCAGCCGAAATCCGGGTGCAGCACGTCGATGCCGAGCGATCCGTCCGAGAACCCGATGCCACAGTCGACGACGACGATGCCGTCCGACTGCTCGATAGCGAGGCAATTCATCCCGATGAGCCCGAGCCCGCCGAGCGGAACGAGGCGCACGGTGCCGGGTGCGGGGCCGCTCACGCTGCGACGATGACATTTGCGGGGCGCGAGGGCCACGCTTGATCCGGGGTTTCGCGGTGGTTAAGAAGAAGAGGCATGCCTCGCACGGTCACCCCTGAAGAAGCGCAGGCCCTCCTTGCGGAGGGTTACGTGTACGTCGATGTGCGGTCGGAGCCGGAGTTCGAGGGAGGCCATCCCGCGGGCGCCGTGAACCTGCCCATTTCACACATGGGACCCGGCGGCTTCGAGCCGAACTCCGAGTTCATGGCCGTGATCGAGAAAGCCTTCGCCAAGGACGAAAAGCTCATCGTCGGCTGCAAGACGGGCGCCCGCTCGCGGCGTGCCGCGGCGATGCTCACGTCGGCCGGGTTCACCACCGTCGCCGATATGGTCGCCGGGTTCGCAGGGTCCCGCGATGCGTTCGGGCGGCCGTCGCCCGGATGGCAGCAGAAAGGGCTACCGGTGGAGACGGGGGCCCCGGAAGGGAAGAGCTACGGGGACGTGAAGGAGCGGAAGCGTTAGGGGCGCGGAGGGAGCGGGAGAGGGTTCGGGAGGATGGGGGGCTCTGCGGACGGGGCAGAGCCAGGGGCAGAGGTCGAGCTCGGGCTAGGGGGAGAGGTAGAGCTCGGGGCAAGGTTTGGGGGAGGCGCGGAGGCAGGGTTTGGGGGAGGCGCGGAGGCAGGCGCCGAAGCGGGCGCGGTTGAGGCGATGGGGGGTGGAGGGGGATTGGGATCCTGGCCAAAGACGGGGACGGCCACGCGGCAGCGGACGGTCGCGGAGGATTTGACGTATTCGCCCTCGACCGGGGACGCGCCGGAGGTTTCGCGGCGTTCCGTGGCGGTGAGCACGTCGTAGCCGTGCGACGAGCAGAGCTCCTGGACGCGGACGAGGCAGGTGGCGAGCGCTTGTCTGCACTCGAGTTGGTACGTGCGCTCGGCGATCGGCACGAGCTTCACTGGGGCTGCGCAGGCGAGCACGGAGAACGCGCCGAGCAGAGCGCTCACCAGCAACCGAAAGCGTGCGTGCTGCGCCGGCATGAGCTCAGCCTCCCGCTGCGCGGGCGCGCTCGTAGTCGGCTGCGGCGCGCTCGATGAGCGAGAGATCGCGTGCGGCGCGCTCCGCTTCGGCTTGGAGCACGGCGGTGAACAGCGTGAGGCCCCAAATCCCGTTCTCGGGACGGCGGCGAAACGGATAGCGAGTCCCGCGCGCGGTCTCGACCGTCGCGCGCTCGCCCCGCACCTCCACGTGGGCGACGCCCGAAAGGTCACGGCGGAGCCGAGCGACGAAGCCGAGGCGACGAGCATAGAGCGCGAACACGTCGGAGCCGTCCGGAGCGTTCGCTTCCTCGACGTGCTGGGCGAGCAGCGCGGCGCGTTCGGCCTCCGGATACGCGGCGAGCACGCGGGCGCGCGCGCTCCGCCGGTAGTCGCGAATCGTGTAGCAGGCGTGCTGCGCCTGCGTCTCGAGGTAGGCGAAGAATCCCGCGGGATCGTCGCGGTTTACCGCGATCACGACGCGATAGTAAGCCCCCGCGGGCGTGCGATCGCTCGGGTACGCGAGGTGCGCCACGCCGAGCGAAAGCACGGACGCGCCCGCGAGCCCGACGAGGAGGCTCGTCACGACACGGCGTCGCGTCCAGGGACCAAACGGAATGCGCACGGCGCGCGAGTATGCACGACGAGGGGGGCGTGGTCATCCCCGCTCACACACGAGCGCACATCGTATGCGTCGATCGCCGCGTGTAGGTGAGCGTTCGCGCTGGATCACGCGCATCGAATCGGACAAGATCGGTGACTCGCGTCGTGCTTACCGCCGACGCAAACCGAACCGTAGAGAGGCTCATGCGCCGACTAGTGGGAACTCGCGCCGTATTGGTGCTGAATGCATTCGTGTGGGGGGTAGCGCTATCAGGGTGCGGGACCGCCGAAGTCACGCAAAAACCCGGCGGGGTGGGGACCGGTGGCAGCGCAGGCAGCGGCGGAACGGGCGGCGGTAATGGCGCGACCGGCGGCACGACGATCATCAACCCCGGGGGCGGCCAGGGGAACGAGGGCGGCGGAGACGGAGACCCCTGCGACGGCCCGAATCCGCCTTCGGAATGCTTCGATTTGATGCCGTCGGGCCCGGCGTGCGGCGACGGCGAAATCAATCAAGACAGCGAGGACTGCGACGACGGCAATAGCCTGCCCGGCGACGGCTGCTCGGGCGTGTGCGTCGTCGAGATGTACTTCCGCTGCGACGAGCCCGGAATGCCGTGCGAATCCACGATCCGCTGCGGCGACGGCCAGCGCGATCCGGGCGAGGTGTGCGACGACGGGAACAACGACGACGACGACGGCTGCAGCAGCGACTGTCTGAGCTCGGACTCGAGCTACGTCTGCCCAACACCCGGCGAGCCCTGCATCCTGCTCTACAAGTGCGGGGACGGCCGCGTGAACGGCAGCGAAACCTGCGACGACGGCAACGGCGACGACGGCGACGGCTGCAGCGCGACGTGCAAGCGCGAGGACGGCTACGCCTGCGGCAAGCCGAACAAGCCGTGCACGAAGCTCATCGTGTGCGGCGACGGCGTGCTCGAGGGAACCGAGCAGTGCGACGACGGCAACCCGGACGGCGGAGACGGCTGCTCACCGCAATGTTTCATCGAAGCGAACTTCGACTGCACGGTGACGCAGGGCGAAAAGAGCGTCTGCCACTCGACCGTCGAGTGCGGCGACGGCATCGTGAGCGGCACGGAGGTGTGCGACGACGGGGGCACGGACGACGACGACGGCTGCAGCGCCGACTGCACGGAAATCGAGGACGGCTACGCCTGCGCGCGCCCGGGCCACCCTTGCCTGACCCTCTGCGGCGACGAGAACGTGCGCGGGGAAGAGCAGTGCGACGACGGCAACACCGCCGACGGCGATGGCTGCTCGGCGGGCTGCATCGTCGAGGACGGCAGCGTTTGCACGGTGAGCGCGAGCGCAAAATCCGACTGTCACACCGCCATCTGCGGTAACGGCAACGACGCCGGCAACGGTGAGGTGAGCACCGAGCCGTGCGACGACCAGAACCACGACTGGGGCGACGGCTGCACGCCGACCTGCGCGAAAGAGCCGAGCTGCGCGAACGGCGCGGCATGCACGTCGGCCTGCGGCGACGGCATCAAGTTCCCGAGCGAGGCCTGCGACGACGGCAACAACACCGACGGCGACGGCTGCTCGTCGACGTGTACGATCGAAGAGGGGTATTCGTGCACGACGAACGGCGCTTCCCCTGCCCTCTTGAACCTGCCGATGATGCTGCGGGATTTCAAGCCGTCGGCGCCGTACACCGTGACCGCCGACACCGGCATCTCGACGGGCGACGGGGATTTCCAGTGGGGCAGCTTCGGCAACGCCGATCCCGACGCGAACAACGCCGACAACTGGACGAACTACCCCACGTTACCGGGCGCAGGTGACGCTTTCGGGACCGGCACCCTCCTCGGAACGGGCGTCACGCTGGGCGGCACCGGCGGCATGGAGTACGGCTTCGTGCAGGACACGCTCAGCGCGAGCAAGAAGCCGCTCTTCAAATGGGCGGACAGCGAGGTCAAAGCGAGCGGCAGCCTGTGCCCGCTCCCGTTCGGCGCGCTGATTCGAAACGCCAACAACGGGGGTGGCGTCTACTGCGTGCGCCAGGTGCAGAACGCGACGAGCTTCTCGCGCTGGTACACGGACGTCGACGCGTACAACAACACCTACTTGCGCTCGCTGCCGATGCATCGCTGCACGGGCGCCGACGCGGCCGGCGACGCGTGCACGTATCCATCGCAGCAGGCCGCCGGCACCTACGTGTACGACAGCAACTACAACCGCTTCGACGGCACGGCCTACGGCAACCCCGGCACCGGCTACAAGGGCTTCTGGCCCCTCGATGATGCCCCCGGTGTCACGAAGTTCGGGCAGTGCGACATCTCGGGCCAGGGCACGGCCCCCACGCAAATTTCCATTTCACGAGCGAAGTGCACCACTGGTTCCAGTTCGACACGGCCTCGCTCCCGAAGCTCACCTTCCGCGGCGACGACGACGTGTGGGTGTTCATCGCGGGCAAGCTCGTGCTCGATCTCGGCGGCACGCACCCGGCGGTGGAAGGCATCGTGGCCTTGCGTGCCGACGGCGATGCCGACGTGACCCGACCGGTTCAGGGTCCGCCCATCGGTGGCCCGACGACGTCCGTCGCCGACTTGAACCTCACGAACAACGGCATCTACGAGATCGTGGTGTTCCAGGCCGAGCGCAACACCTGCGAGTCGAACTACCGGCTGTCGCTCCAGAATTTCAACCTGCGAAAGTCCGTGTGCACGCCGATCTGCGGCAAGAACCCGGACGACACGGTCACGGTCACTCCGCCCGAAGAATGCGACGACGGCGACGGCAACACGGCCACGCCGGAATACGGAAAATGCACCGCCGGCACCTGCCAGCTCGGCCCCTATTGCGGCGACGACATGACGAACGGCCCGGAGGACTGCGACTCGAACGGCAACCGCGCCCTCTACGGTCAGTCAGGCTGCGCGCCGGGCTGCAAGACGCCACCCTCCTGCGGCGACGGCAACATCGACACGCCGTTCGAGGAGTGCGACCTCGGCTCCGGCAACACGACCGACGGGTACAACGGCTGCACGAAGGACTGCAAAATTGGCCCCTCCTGCGGCGACGGCGTCAAGAACGGTGACGAGGTGTGCGACGACGGCGTCAACGACAACACCTACGAGAGCTGCACGAGCGACTGCTCGGACTATGGCCCGCGCTGCGGCGATAGCCACGTCGATACGAGCTGGGGCGAGGAATGCGACGACCCCGATGACCCGAACTGCGGCAACTGCCGCCTCGGCGCGCAGTGCGGCGACAAGATCAAGCAGACGGGGGAGGACTGCGACGACGGCGACAACGACGGCGGCTACGGCGAATGCGCCCCCGGCTGCGAGATCGGCCCGCACTGCGGCGACGGCGTGGTGCAGACCGACTTCGAGCAATGCGACGACGGCGAGAACGCCGGCGGCTACGGCATGTGCAAGGACGGCTGCGTCTACGACGCGCACTGCGGCGACGGCAAAGTCGACAAGCCGTACGAGGAGTGCGACGACAAGAACAACCGCAACGGCGACGGCTGCAGCTCCGCCTGCAAGCGGGAATCGCAAGTGCCGCATTGAGTTGAGGCGCCACGCGCGCTAAGGCTCGGCCCCTTGCTCGAGTCCGCCCGCGTCGCCGTCATCGTGCCCGCTCACCGCGAGGAGCGGCTGCTCGGGCGCATGCTCGCGCGCGTGCCGAGCTTCGTGGACGGGATCTACGTGGTCGACGACGCGAGCCCCGACCGCACGCACGAGGTTGCGTCCGCCGCGACCGACGAGCGTGTGGTCGCGCTCCGGCACGGAACCAATCGCGGGGTCGGTGCCGCCATCGTGACGGGCTACGAGCGGGCGCTCGCGGACGGCCACGACGTGCTCGCCGTCATGGCGGGCGACGATCAGATGCACCCGGACGATCTCGAGCCGCTCGTCCGGGCGGTGCTCGCGGGCGCCGACTACGCCAAGGGCAATCGTTTCAGGCATGCCGAAGCGCGTCGCATGCCCCTCGCCCGTCGCGTCGGGGGCGAGCTCTTGTCGCGCGCGACGCGGAGAGCCAGCGGGCTCGCCCTCGGCGATAGCCAGTGCGGCTACACGGCGCTCGCGGCACACGCGGCGCGCCGGCTGCCGCTCGGCGAGCTCTGGCCGCGCTACGGCTACCCGAACGATCTCTTGCTCTTGCTCGGCGCGCACGGGATGCGCGTGCGCGAGGTGCCGGTCCGTCCCGTCTACGCGGACGAAGCGAGCGGCCTGCGGCCGTGGCACGTCCTGTCGATTTTGGGCGTGATCCTACGGCGTTACGCGCGGGTCGCGCGCTCGACGAGCAGCTCCGCGTAGCGCAGGGCGTGCTCGAGATCGAAGCAGGCGTCGAGCTCGCTCGGCGTGAGGCGGCTCGAGATGTCGGAGTCGGCGCCGAGCAGCGCGCGAAATTCGCCTTCGCCACGGAAGGCACCCATCGCGCTCCGTTGCACCATCTCGTACGCAGCCTGTCGCGCGAGCCCCTTCTCGACTAGTGCAAGCATGATCGCTTCGCTGAAGAAGAGGCCGCCCGTGCGCGCCAGGTTCTGACCGAGGCGATCGCCATACACGACGAGCCCTTCGACGAGCCCGGCGGCGCGATCGAGCATGAACGCGAGCGTCGCGGTCGCGTCCGGCGCCAGCATGCGCTCGACGGAGGAGTGCGAGATATCGCGCTCGTGCCAGAGCGCGACGTTCTCGAGCGCCGGCGTCACCGCGGCCCGCACGACGCGCGCGAGCCCGCAGAGGTTCTCGCTCAGCACGGGGTTGCGCTTGTGGGGCATCGCGCTCGAGCCCTTTTGCCCAGCGGAGAACTTCTCCTCCGCCTCGCCGACCTCGGTGCGCTGCCAGTGGCGCACGTTCGTCGCGAGGCGCTCGATACCGGCGGCGAGCAGCGCGAGCGCCGAGAAAAAGGCTGCGTGGCGATCGCGCGCGACGACCTGCGTGGACACCGTTTCCGGCACGAGGCCGAGCTTGCCGAGCGCCTGGGCCTCGATCTCGGGCGAAAGGTGCGCGTAGGTGCCGACGGCGCCCGCGATCTTGCCGACAGCGATCTCTTCGCGCGCCCGCTGCAAGCGCACGCGCCCGCGCCGGATCTCGGCCATGTGCCCGGCGAGCGCGACGCCGAACGTCGTCGGCTCGGCGTGGATGCCGTGCGAGCGGCCGATCATCGGCGTCCGCGCGTGCTCCTGGGCACGCGCCGTGAGCTTCTCGATCAGCGTATCCGTGCGCGTCAAGAGCTTGTCCGTCGCGCGCACGAGCAAGACCGCAAAGCTCGTGTCGAGCACGTCGCTCGACGTCATGCCGCGGTGCAGCCAGCGCGCCGGGTCGCCCGCCAGCTCCTCGACGTGCGTCAAGAACGCGATCACGTCGTGGCGCGTCTTCTGCTCGATGCGCTCGATCGCCGACGGATCGAGCGTCAGCTTCTGCGCGCGAATCGAAGCCGCCGTCCCACGCGGCACGTGGCCCGCCGTCTCGAGCGCCTCACAGGCGCAAAGCTCCACCTCGAGCCACGCGTCGTAGCGGGTGCGGTCGGACCAGAGCTCGGCAAAATCTTTGGGCGTGTAGCGGGGGATCATGGGACTTTTCGGGGGCTACTTGGCAGAGCTACCGATGCGGCGCAAGCGCTTCGGCCGCGCCGAGGATCTCCTGCGGGAGCTCGAGCAGAGGATCGAAGCGGCAGCTCATACCTCGGTACTCGATGCGCGGGCCCTCGGCCCCCGTGTCCCGCGGCTTACGCAAGAGCCACGCGTGCTCGAGATCGTCGATGAGCACGATGCCGCCTTCCGTCACGCCTGGATCGGGCACGCCGCCTGGAACCGGATGGATCTCGAACGCCGCCGCACAGGGCGCGGCGCGGCTGCCGTACAGCACGGCGTCGCCGGTCAGAAGCGCGCGCGGCGGCTCGATCGCGTCCGTCACGACGACCGGGTGTCGCGTGCCGGGATAGCCGCGCGCCACCAACCGCGCCGTGCTCGCGCGCTCCGCGGCGCTGCACGCGACGGGCTGCGACGGAAGATCGAGCTCGGTCGGCACCGCGGTCGGCGTGCCGATCGCGGCGCCCGCTGCGCGCAACGGGAAGATCCGAGCGCGCGCGCTGCGTCCGCGCTCGTCGAGCTCCTCCACGTGCAGCGCCGCCTGGCCCGCCTGATACGTGATGTTCACGACCTGAACGACGCCGAACGCCTCCGGATCCGGTAAGCCGAACCCCGCTGCGTCGAACGTCCAAGCGTTTCCCTCGAGCCGCGCGCGAGCGAGGGCTCCGCCCTTGGAGAGCAGCATCAACCCGACGTGGTCGGTCCCGAGGTGCCCCATCTCCGCGTGTCCCGCGCGCGGGATCGCCGACGGCCACGCGATGTTCGGGAGCGTCACGCTGGCCCCGCCGTCGAGAAATAGCGTCGGCTGGTCGCTGCGCGTCCGCGCATGCAAACGCACGTAAATCCCGCGCTCGGCGATGCTCACGAGATCCGGCCGCGCGCTCTCTACGCCGCCCGAGCCGTGCTCGAAATCCCCGGGCGTGTAGAGCCCCGCGTCCGCCACGCGGGCCCGGCCCACGCGCCCCTCGAACAGATTGTCCCATACGACCTCGACGTCGCGGAGCTTCGCGCCCGAGGCACCCGCTTCCGGGAGGCGGTAGCGCACGGCGGCCGCCCCTTCGATCTGCAAGGTCACGTGCTGCGCCACCTGCTCGGGCTTCGCGAGGCGCGGCAAGAGCTCGAGGCTGTCCACGCGCTGCTTCGCGCCGCCTTTGGCGTGAAAAGCCCGCACCTCACCGCTCTTCGCGTCGTCGGCCACGGCAAACCACGCCGTATCGCCAATCGCGGCCTGATCGGCGTCGGGTAGCTCGCGAACGCCGGGCAGCACGCGCCACGTCGTGGGCGCGAGGGTGCACGCGATCGGCGTGCGCAGGCGTCGCTCGAGGCCGTTGCCGCCTGGCTCCACGGGCGCGTACGCCTCCACGGTCGCCCCCTCGCCCGCACCGAAGCCGACGCGCGTGAGCTCGTCGCCCACGACGCACCCTTCGCTCGAGCAGCGGACGGGAACGTCGCAGGCGGAATCGGCCGGGCAGGGCGCGAACGGCAGCTTCCCGCGCGACTCCCAGGTTGCTCCGCCGTCGAGCGACTCGAGCACGTTGCCGCTCTCGGCGCCCACCGCGATGATGGCGAGCCCGGCCGCGCCGAGCAGCGCGCGCTCCGGCGGCGAGCTCACGCGCAGCACGCGCCCTTCCGCGTCGACCACCACGACGCCCGGTGTGCCACGTCGCGAGCCGAGCACGAGCGAGAGCGTGCCGTCGCGACCCGGCGTGAGCGGCAGCCCCGCTTCGAGCTCCTGCTCGCGCGTCACGTCGCCGAGGTCGTGGCCTTCGAAGTGCCGTCCCCCGTCCTCCGACACGAACAGCGTGAGCGAGCTGCCTTTCGTGCTGCCGCTCAACGCGAACGCGCGCTGCCCCTCCGTATCGAACGCGAGCTCGATGGGCGCGTTATCGGCGAGCGCAGGCACCGCGGCCACGGCGAGCTCGAAACCTCCGGGTGCTTCGGCCGCGGCCTCCCCCGCTGATTTAGAGCGCGAGGGAGCGCTCTTCGGCTCGAGCCTTGCGCTCGCCTTGGCGGCGCTTTCCGGCACCGCGCGGCGATACAGAACGCCTGCGGGCGCGCACCCCTGCGCTTCGACGCTCGGCGGACAGGCGCCGGAGACGAGCAGCGTGCCGCCCATGCCGACTGCGAGCCGAAAGCGCGCGGGCTTGGCCCAAAAGTCCGGCGCAACACGGCGGAAGCTCGCGCCCCCATCCTCGCTCGCGAAGAGCTGGGCGCGCTGGCTCAGCGCGGGCGACGCCGTGAAGCACGCGAACGTGACGAAGCGACCGAAGCTGCCGACGCTGAGCGACGTGCATCCCTTCGCCTCCGGCAGCGGTCGGGCCTTGAGCGGGCCACCGAGCGGGCCCGAAACGAGCTGCCATTCGCGCTTCCCCTCTCCGACCGAGCGCACCTCGACATAGCCGGGCCCTCCGAAATCCGCGGCGTGCGCCGCAAGCGCGCCCGCGTCGGCCCCGAGCGGCACCGTGGCGCCGCGCCGAAATAGCTCCTCGAGGCTCGGGAGCGGCGAGTGCAACGCCCCTTCCGCCGCGCCCCAGCGCAGCGAGCCGAGCACGCTCGCGATGCGAATTCCGTCCCCCGTCGGCTCCGAGGTGAGCGAAAGGACGCCGCTCGGCGGCGCTTGGCTCGGGCGAAAATGCGCGCCACGGTCCTCGCTTTCCCAGAGCGCCTCCGGAGACGCCAAGGCAAGCGCGTGGCCCCGCCCGTCGATCGCAACGTCCACGAACGCCGTCGCCTCCGGACCGACCGGGCTCCAGGTGCGCCCGTCGTCGTCGCTCCGCGTGAGCCGCTGATCGCGTCCGACGCCGAGCAAGACGCGGCCCGACGCCGAAACGCGTGCGAGAGGCGAGAGCGGGACGTTCACCTCGACGAACGGACCGAGCGGCGTGCGGGCGCCGTAGCTCGTTCCGCTCTTGCCCACGAACCAGAGACCGCGTTCGGCGTCGCGAGCGATCGCGAGCAGCTCCTCGCCCGCAGGCAGAGCGGCTTCCAGGCTCTTCGACGACGGATCGTAGAGCCAGCGCTCACCGCGCTTGCCGGCAAAGAGCACGCGCCCGTCCTCGAGCTCGACGCTCGCGAGCATCGGCGCCGCGCCGCGCGGGTGGTAGCGAAACGCGACGGAACTCGCCGCCGAAGCCGGAGACCCCGGCGGACGAGCGCGCAGTGGTGCGACAGGCCGCGCCCCCGAGCAGCCGGCTACGAGCGCCGCGAGCAGAACGGCCGGGCACCCGCGCGCGAGGAGCATCGGGTGCCCGCCGACGCGGACCTCACGCCTCGACGAGGGCGAGGAGCTTCTGCTTGGTGGTGAGACCGACGTGTTGCGCCGAGCGCTGGCCGTTCTTGAACACCATCACCGTCGGCACGCCGCGGACGCCGTACTTACCTGCCGTGAGCGGCGAGTCGTCGACGTCGAGCTTGCCGACCTTGACCTTCCCGTCGAGCTCGGTGGCAATTTGATCGACGATCGGCGCGAGCGCCTTGCACGGGCCACACCACGTTGCGGTGAAGTCGACCAACACGGGAACCTGCGACCCGAGCACCTCGGATTCGAAGTTGAGGTCATTGAACAGGTGGATCTTTTCGGATGCCATCAGCGTCTCCAGTAGCTACACAAGATAATGCCGCCCCCCCATGAAGCAACCCCCGCTTAATACGCCGTTACTCACAGCGGGACGCCCTACCCTACCGCCAGGATGGAACCCGGAGGCGGTCATCCGGGTGCTCGAGCCGCTCTCCGAAGAGCGGCGGCGCGCGCGCATTCTCGAAGTGACGCGGGCGCGCGTCGGCAGCGTGACGGTGCTGATGGACATGCCGCGCGACCCGCACAACGGCGCGGCGGTCGTGCGTTCCGCCGACGCGTTCGGCGTGCCCGAGGTGAACGTCGTGCTGCGGGAGGAGGGGTTTCTGGTCGGGCATCGCGTGGCGCAGGGCACCGAGCGCTGGGTCGACGTCGTGCAGCACAGGACGACCGAGGAAGCGGTCGCGTCGCTCCGAAAGCGCTCGTTTCGACTCGTGGCGACGCATCCGCAAGGCTCGCTCACGCCGTCGTCGCTCCGCTCGATCGAGCGGGTGTGCTTGGTGCTCGGAAACGAGCACGACGGCATCAGCGAAGCCTTGACCCGTGCCGCGGACGACAGCGTGCGGATTCCGATGCGCGGCTACGTCGAGAGCCTGAACCTGAGCGTCGCCGCCGCGGTGCTGCTCGCTGCCGCGCTCGACGGTCGGCCGGGTGACCTCACTCCGGAGGAAGAGCGGCGCTGGTACGCGGTCGGACTGTTCCGGTCGGTGCCGCGCGCCGAGGAGATCCTCGCGGCGCTCGCCCCACCGCGTGATTTGTGAGCGTATCGTGCGGGCGCGGCCGGCCTTTTTTTTGGCTGGGGCTTTCTGGCCGCTGATGCTAGCGTCGCCCGCCGAGTCGCCATGATGAGGCACAGTTCCGAAGGCAGCGTGCTCGGACCGTCGACCCGAATCACCGGGAGGATCAGCGGTGAGGGCGCTCTCCGCGTGGAAGGTGGCATCAAGGGCGACATCAGCGTGAGCGGGACCGCCGAAATCGTCGAAGGGGCGAGCGTCGAGGGCAGCGTCCACGCTGAAAGCCTGGAGATCGCGGGCTCCCTGCTCGGCGACGCCGTCACGCGGGGCCCCATCGCGGTGCGCTCGGGCGCCGTCGTTCGGGGTGACCTCCGCGGCAGTGAAATTTCGATCGAGCCCGGGTCGCGCGTCTCGGTGCGCCTCGACACGCAGGTGGAGCTCGATCTCGGAGCGCCGCGGCGCAGGTAGCCCGCGCGCATCAACGGGAAGAGGACGTCATGGCAGGCACGGTGATTGGTGAAGGGCTCAGCATCGAGGGCGACCTCTCGAGCGAAGAAGAGGTGGTCGTGCAGGGCAACCTGCGCGGCAAGCTGACGACGACCGACGCAGTCTCGGTCGGCAGCTCCGCCGTGATCGAAGCGGACGTGAGCGCGCAGAGCCTCACCATCGCGGGACAAGTGACCGGCGACGTGACGGCCGCCGAGCGTGTCGACCTCCAGGCCGGCGGACGCCTGATCGGCGACGTGAAGGCCTCGCGTTTGACGATTGCCGACGGAGCCTCGTTCAAGGGCAACGTCGACATGGACGTGTGACGGAGTAGCGCATGAACGGCTCCGTCATCGGTCGAGGCACGGTCGTGCGCGGCAACGTGCGCGGCAGCGGCAGCTTGGAGATCCTCGGCCGCGTCGAGGGCGACGTGTCCGTGAACGGTGAGCTCGTGATTGGCGAAGACGGCGCCGTTCGCGGCAGCGTCTCCGGCTCGCACATCACCTGCTCGGGCGCCGTTCAAGGCGACGTGCGCGGCAGCGAAGCCGTGCTGCTCGAGCGCGGAGCCCGCGTGGTCGGCGATCTCACGGCGCCGCGCATCGGCGTGGCGACGGGCGCCCTCGTGAAGGGCCTCGTGCGCACCGACGGCGAGCCGGCGCTCGGAGCGGCGCGACGTCCGGCAACGGGCGGCGCGCGTCCCATCGCGTTCCCGGCACGTGCGGCAGCTCCGGCGCCGAAGGCGGAACCTCGCGAAGAGTCTCGCGAAGAGTCAGGCGATTCGGAGCCGCCGGAGCCGAAGGCGGCCCGTGAGGCGCCTCCGCCGCCGGTCGTGCCCGCGCTCGCCAAGGGCGCGAAGGCGAAGAAGAAGCGCAAGGAAGACTAGAAGCCCGACGCGAACGGCCTGGGCGCGTCGTGTCGCGTCACCCGTGCCGCTCGGCGTTACACCCCGAACGCCGGATCGCTCGCGCTGTCGTTCCCGCTCTCGACGTGTCCCGCGAGACGCTGGAGGAAGCTCGCGTCGTTTTCGATCGTCAGCGTGAGATCGTACCAGCCGTGCGACTCCTCGAGGTCGAAGTGCCACACGAGCGAGCGGCCGCGTCCGAGGCGCTGCGTGATCGTCTTCTTGCCGTAAGCGTCGTAGATGCGCACCTCCGCGTCCCTTGCGCAGCCGCTCTTGATCTCGAGCGTAACGCCGCAGTCGTCGCTCGCATCGAGCTTCACGTCGAGACTGGCGCTCGTCGCTTGGTTGCCGCCGCGGAAGCTGCGGAAGAAACCGTTCGGGCCGAACACCGAGTAATCGTACTTGGTCTGTCCCGCGCCGTTGATGGCCCAGGTGTCGCTCAGGTGTTTCTTGGGCTCCACAGTGTACGTCCACGGTCCGTTTGCGCTCAGGCCGGCACGCACCTGAAAGACGGCGGCTGATTTCCCGGTGTTTTCGAAGCGGAGCCTCAGCTTGCCGTGCTCGAGGTCGACGTCGGCCGTGCAGTCCGGGTCGTAGGGCACGGGGCGGGCGGGGCGCACGCCGGGCTCCTGCGTGGGCATCGTCTGCGTCGCGGGCGGCGTCGGCACGTAGTCCGGGTGGAAGTCGAAGTCGGGGGGCGCGTAGCCTGCCGCGGGCGGCAACGCGACGATGCCGGGGCTCGGCTTCTTGAAGTCGAAGCACGCCGTGAGATCGCCTGCGATCGCGCGGCGCCAGGGCGTGATGTTCGGCTCGATGAGCTTGCCCTTCGTTTCTTTCTCGAAGCGCTTCTCGATGAAGCGAATGAGCGAGGTGTGGTCGAAGACCTCCGAGCACACCCAGCCGCCCTTGCTCCACGGCGAGATGACGAGCATCGGCACCCGCGCGCCGAGACCGTAAGGACCAGGCGCGTAGTTACCGCCGTTGCCCGCATAGATCTCGTTCGTGGTCGGAACCGTCGAGAGCCCCTGCGCGCGCGACTCGGGCGGCGTGGGCGGAATCATGTGATCGAAGAGGCCGTCGTTCTCGTCGAATGTTAGGAAAAAG
>DATMCL010000230.1:0-20809 GCA_035558375.1 Polyangiaceae bacterium | reverse complement strand
CTCGTCCCGGCCGGGGAGCTCGGCGTCGTGCCCGGTCCCGTGCCGCCCATTCCGCCACCCGGCGCGCGCCTCACGCCCGGCGCCGATCCGTGGACACTCGCGGAGGTTCCCGCGCCCGTCGTCGAAGCCTGGGTCACGAACCGCAACGGCACCTTCACGGCGCGCCCCGTCACGCCCGGCCGAGTCCACGCCGTCGCGCGCCACCCGGACTACGTCGAGGGCTCGAGCCAGAGCGTGACGCTCGGACCGGGCGGCGAAGCGCACGTGAAGATCGTGCTGCACGCGGGCGGAAGCCTCACGGGGCGCTTGCTCGACGACCGCTCCTTCCCGGTCGAGAACGCGACGATCGAGGTGCAGAGCACGCGTACCTCGCTCACGCGCACCGCGCAGACGGCGCGCGACGGCACCTTCGAGCTCACGGGGCTCCCCGCCGAGGTCACGCTCCTCGTGCGCCGCCCCGACGGCGAACGGCGAGTGGCGTTGCGACGCGAGCTCACGATCCCCGAAAGCCAGCGCACGAACATAGACCTCGTGCTGCCGCCCGTGCGCGAAGCCGTACGCTTCAAGATCGTCGGCAGCGACGACAATCCGATCGAGCTCGCGAGCGTCAGCGTGCTCTCGCTCGACCCGACGGTGGTGCTGCACGAGACGCTCTTCACCGACTCCGACGGCGGCGCCGAGATCGCCGACGCGCGCGGCCTGCACCTGCGCATCGTCGTCGAATCGCCCGGTTTTCCGCGTAAAACGCTGTCCGTCGACCGCGCCGCCGAGCTGGTCCGAGTGGCGCTGGACCAAGGCGTGCTCGTCGAGGGCAGCGTGACCGCCGTGCGCGGACGCCAGGCGGTCTCGGGCGCGCTCGTGACCCTCGTGTCCGACGGCACGCGCCGCACGACGCGCACGGATTCGGAAGGACGCTATCGGTTCGCCGACATCGCGGCGGGCGTCGTGCACGTGGGCGTGAATCACCCCGACTTCGCGAGCGAGAGCTTCGAGGCTACGGTAGCGCGCGGCAGCCGCGCCGATCGGCCGTTCGAGCTCGCGCCGGTCGACCTGAGCGAGCCGGGCGGCGCCGAGGGCTATGTCGTGGACGCGGACGGCAATGGCGTCGCGGGCGTGCGCGTCTCGGTCGGCGCCGCGCCGTCGTACCTGCCGACCGGCGCGCTACCGCCAGGGATGACTCAGACCGACGGGCGCGGGCACTTCAAGCTCGAGCGCGTCGCCGAGGGAAAGCAGACGCTCGAAGCCGTTTCCGCGGTCGCCGGGCGCGGTCGGGCAAGCGTGGAGGTGCGCGCGGGCAGGGTCGAAGACGGAGTGCGCATCGTGCTCAAAGCCGAAAACGTCGAGGAGGCGCTCGGCGCCGGCAATGTCGCGGTCACACTAGGCGAGCGCGGCTCGGGCTCGGGCTCGGAGCTCGAAGTCGTCGTCGTCGAGGTCGCTCCGGCGAGCGAAGCCGAGCGCGCGGGGCTCACCGCGGGCGACGTGCTCGTCAGCGTCGACGGCGCGCACCCGACGAGCATGGGCGATGCGCGCCGGCGACTCGCGGGGCGCGCGGGTTCGGACGTCGTCGTCGAGGTCACGCGCGGCGCGAAGCACGAGTCGCTGCGTGTCCCGCGCGAGAGCGTGCGCCAGTAGCCGGTTGCTAGCAGGGGGGCCTTGCCCCCCGCGGCTCGCTTCGCGACCGCTCCCTGCCGCGCTTCACGCGCGGCGCGGCGCAGCGCTTCATTTCGGCTTGGCCGTGAGCTCGATCTCGACGGGGGCTTCGCTCTTCACCTTGCCCTTGAGATTCGTGGCAATCGTCTCCGTGATCGTCTTCACGAGCTTGCCGGCGCCGTCGCGCGGATGGATCTCGAAGCGGTCGAGGCTGACGACGAATGGCTCGACGGTCTTCACACCGAGCGACGCGAATTTATCGCCCTCGTAGTGGAACGTGAGCTCGACCTTGGCGGACTTCATCTCCTGCCGGCCGTGAAGGCGCAGCGTTCCGCTCACCGTGGCCGTGACCTTGCGCTCCGAACCCGAGAGCGCCGCGACGCTCGGCACGGAGGGCTCGACTTTCTCGATGCGCAGCTCCGCGATGCGGTTTTGCGCCACCTGCTCGGCCGTCAGCTCGCCGTCCTTCGGCACGAGCTCGAGCCAGTCACGCGCGTGCTTGTTTTGGAGCGGATTCTTGACGCGCTCTTCGTACGCGCCCTTACCGTCCGGCCGCTTCTGTTGGTAGAGCGAGAGCTTGTCGAGGTCGATCCGCACGAGCCCGCTCGACTTCGCGAGATCCCCGAGGTCGATGGAAAGCTCGCCCGATGCGGAGCCCGGAGCATCGCCGTCGATCTTCTCGAGCGGCGAATCCATCAAGAACTTCACCGAGCTCGACGGCGCGTCGACGACGACCGCGACGGCGCCGGCTGTCGCCACCTTGGGCGCTTCGAGCGACGCGCTCGAGACCGCGGCGAGGTCGGCAGGCGCCGCCTTCTTCCCGCAGCCGACGAGGAGACCCGCGAGGGCGAGACCGAGCGAAACGAATCGAATCGCACGCAGCATGTTGTCCCTCTCTACGTCCCCACCCGCGAACGGTTACGGACCCGTGCGGGCCCGCCGGTCAGTGCTCTTCGTCGTGCGGCTCGCTCGAGTCACCCGGCGACAGCAAGAAGATGAAGGGCACGAGACCCATCGCGAACAGCAGCGTTCCGACGATCTTCGCGAGCGTGACGAGTCCGGGTTCCATGAGCGGCCCGGACCATAGCCAATGGCCCCTCGCTTGGGAAGGGAGTGAGCCCGCTGGCCGGACGGCGGCGCGCTACGCCGCGTTTTCCCAGGCCCGCAGGCGCAGGCCCACGCCGGAGCCCGGGTACAGTCGGCGGTTCGCGCCGGGGCAGGCAAAGCCGTTGATGAGCACGCGGCGCGGTGTCGCACCGGTGTTGAGGCCACTCCCGTGCACCGTGAACGGACCGAAGAGCACCGTGTCACCCGCGTCCAGCGTCAGCGGCACGGCGAGCCCCGCGTCGAAGCTCCCGGGCGGTAGCCGTCCGTCGGTCGTCGGAATGTGCCCGAGGCGCTGGCTCCCCGGAACGACCCAGAGCCCGCCGTTCTCGGCGCTCATCGGATCGACGGCCGTCAGGCACTGCACGAAGCTGCCGCGCCCGTTCACGTCCGTGAAGAGCTCGGTGCCGTAGCGCCGGTGGTAGCTGTCCTGATGGAAGTGGAACGTGGTGCCGTCGCCGGGGTTCTTGATGTGCGCCTGGTTGATGAGCTGGTCCATCACCGGACCGCCGAGGAGCTCGGCCACCGGCACGACGATCGACTTCGTGTGCGCGAGGCGCAAAAGCTCCGGCTCGGCCGCCCCACACCACACGATGCGCTCGATCCTGAGCTTCCCACCCGCACGCCGCTCGATGACGAACGAGGCGCCGTCGACGACCGCCGACTCCGCGAGCCGTTGGGCGCGCTCCTCCAGCCGCCGAAAGCCGGCGTCGATGGCCGAAACCTCGGCCGCACTGAAGGTCCGCGAGAGCACCAGGTAGCCCGCGGCGAAGAATTCGCTGATTTGAGCCTGGGTGAGCACGCCAAGAAAGCGTAGCGCGCCGCTCCCGGACCCTCAAAAAAACCGGGCAATCTCGGCCCGGCACCGGAGCCTGCCCGCCCAGCCGTCGGGGCTCAGCGCCCCGTAATGCTCCGCGCGATCGTCTGGAGCTGCATGTTGCTCGTGCCTTCGTAGATTTTGCCGATCTTCGCGTCCCGGTAGAGCTTCTCGACCGGAAACTCCTGGGTGAAGCCGACGCCGCCCAAGAGATCGATCGCCTGCGAGGCCGCGCGCTCCGCCACCTCGGACGCGTAGAGCTTGGCCATCGCCGCTTCCTTCACGAAGTCCGCGCCCGCGTCCTTCAAGCGCGCCGCGTTGTAGACCAGCAGCCGCGCCGCCTCGATCTCCATCGCGATCCGCGCGAGCTGGAATTCGACCGCTTGGAACTCGATCAGAGTTTTTCCGAATTGCTTGCGCTGCTGCACGTGCGCGAGCGCGTGGCCGAGCGCGCCCTCGGCAAGCCCGAGCATCTGCGCGCCGATACCGATGCGACCCTCGTTCAGCGTGAGGATCGCGATCTTGTAGCCGCGACCGAGCTCACCGAGCACGTTCTCGCCGGGGACCTCGCAGTTGTCGAGCACGAGCTCGCACGTGCTCGACGCGCGAATGCCGAGCTTGTGCTCGCGCTTGCCGACCGAGAACCCCGGAAAGCCGCGCTCGACCAGGAACGCCGTGATGCCTTTGTAGCCCTGGCTCGGATCGGCGTTCGCGAACACGACGAACAGCGAGCTCTCGCCCGCGTTGGTGATCCAGAGCTTCTGCCCGTTCAAGATCCAGCGGTCGCCGTTGCGCTCGGCGCGCGTCTTCAACGCGAAGGCGTCCGAGCCCGAGCCGGCTTCACTCAAGGCGTACGAGCCGACCCATTCTCCGGCGAGCTTCGACAGGTAGCGCTCCTTCTGGGCGTCGGTCCCCCAGCGCAGGAGCGCGTTGTTCACGAGCGTGTTCTGCACGTCGACCAGCACGGCGACGGCGGGGTCGACGCGCGCGATGGCCTGAACGGCGAGCACCGCGTTGAAGAAGCTCGACTCGGCGCCGCCGAAGCGACTCGGCGTCTCGATGCCCATCACGCCGAGCTCGAAGAGCCCGGGGAGGACGCTCGGGTCGAGCGCGCTCGCCGCGTCCATCGCCGCGACCTTCGGCGCGAGTCGCTCGTTCGCGAAACCCGAGACCGTGTCGAAGAAGAGTCGCTCGTCGTCGCTCAGCGTCGTGAGTGGTGTCATCAGGATCTCCGCGAGCGCGGGATAGTAGCAACCGCGCCCCCGGCGTGCGAAACTCAGTTTTCGAGGATCCCGCCCGAAATGTCCGGCAATAGCTTCGGCCAAGCCTTTCGCGTCTCGACCGCCGGGGAATCGCACGGCCCGGGCAACGTCGTCATCATCGACGGCTGTCCCGCCGGCATCCCGCTCGCCGTCGAGGACTTGCTGGTCGATCTGCGGCGGCGCCGCCCCGGTCAGAGCCACCTCGTGACGCAGCGGCAAGAAGCCGACGAGCCGGAGATCCTCGCCGGGGTTTTCGAGGGCCACACCACGGGCACGAGCATCGCGATCCTGATCCGCAACCAGGACCAGAAGAGCCGCGACTACGACGACATCAAGGACAAGTACCGGCCCGGCCACGCCGACTTCACGTTCGATCGCAAATACGGCCGGCGCGATTACCGCGGCGGCGGTCGCTCGAGCGCGCGCGAAACGGTGGCGCGCGTTGCAGCGGGCGCGATCGCGAAGAAGGTCATCCACCTCGCGTTCGGCGGGCGCGTGCTCGGCTACGTGA
Organism: Polyangiaceae bacterium; assembly: GCA_035558375.1. Taxonomy (GTDB): domain Bacteria; phylum Myxococcota_A; class Polyangia; order Polyangiales; family Polyangiaceae; genus PMG-095. The sequence continues at coordinate 15,465 of DATMCL010000230.1, read as the reverse complement.
AGCAGATTGGGGACATCGTCGCGAACGTCCCGGAGCCGGCCGCCGTCACGCTCGAGCAGATCGAAACGCTGCCCGACGGCAGCCCGAACATCGTGCGCTGCCCGGACGCGGCCGCAGTGCCGCGCATGGTCGAGCTGATCGAAGCCGTGCGCAAGGATCAGGACTCGATCGGCGGCGTGAGCGAGCTCGTCGCCGTCGGCGTTCCCGCCGGGCTCGGCGAGCCCGTGTTCGACAAGCTGAAGGCCGATCTCGCGAAGGCGCTCTTCAGCCTGCCCGCGGTGCTCGGCGTCGAGTACGGCATCGGCTTCGGCTGCGCGACGCTGCGCGGCAGCCAAAACAACGACATCTTCTTCGCCTCGGAGCAAGCGGGCGCGGCGAGCATCGCCACGCACACGAATCGTCACGGCGGCATGCTGGGCGGCATCTCTTCCGGCATGCCGATCGTCCTCCGCGCCGCGATCAAGCCGACGAGCAGCCTCTCGCGCGAGCAAGACACCGTCACGACCGCCGGCGCGCCGACGACCATCCGCACGCGCGGCCGCCACGATCCCTGCCTGCTCCCGCGCTTCGTGCCGATGGGGGAAGCGATGATTGCGCTCGTGCTCGCCGACCACTGGCTGCGCTCATGTGCGGAGAAGTACGCACTCCCACGCTAGCGACTCGATAGACCAAAGAGGCGGGCAAATGCCGCGAAACGTCGCTCTGCGCCGCGAGCATCGGCAAAGCCGATGCGAGAACGACCGACCCGCGTAGCAGCGTGTAACCACCCGTCGCACCTCGGAGGGGAAGCGCTCACCTATTTCATATTTGTGACCGGTCGCAGGTGCCTGAGATGACTATGTGCGTGCTAGGTTCGAAACTAGGTGCCTTTGCGCGTACGTTTCCCGAGCGTCGCGGCAGCGCTGGCTATGGCGTGTGCCACTCAAACCGAGGATCCCATCCCCGATATGGAGAACTTCGGCAATCAATCGAGTGGCGGCACCTCCGGGAGCACATCGAACGGCGGCTCGGGCGGTGACGGCGCGACGGGCGGTACCGATACGGGTGCCGTCGGTGGCAGCAGCGGCTCCGCGATGGGCGGCACCGGTGGCTCGCTCAACGGCGGGTCCGGAGGTTCCGGCGGGTCCGGTGCCTCTGGCGGCTCGACGCTGGGCGGCAGCGGCGGAAGCGGCGCGGGCAAGGGGGGCACCGGCAGCGGCGGCTCCGCGATGGGCGGGACCGGCGCAAACGGCGGCACCGGCACGGGCGGCTCCACCGGCGGAACGTCCGCCGGCAAGGGCGGCACGGGCACCGGCGGTTCCGCGCTGGGCGGCAGCTCCGGCACGGGCTCGAGCGGCGGCGCCGGCAGCATGGCAGGCATGGGCGGCAAGGGCGGCTCCGCCGGCATGGGCGGCATGGCCGCGAGCGGCGGGAGGGGCGGCTCCGGGGGCTCGAGCGCGGGCTCGTCCGGCGCGGGTAGCAGCACGGGCGGTTCGGCGGGGACCGGCACGGGCAGCTGCGATCCGCCTGTGGCGAACCCGACCTGCTCGACCGCGACTCCGTTCTGCGACGGCTACCCGTACATGACCGGCGACAAGGTCAGCAACAAGTGCGCCGGGAGCACCGCGGGCTGCATTCCGAACATGAAGATGATCTTCGTCTGCAAGTCGGGTTGCGACACCGAGACCCCCGGCACGGGCACGACGAACAACCACTGGGACGTCGCGAGCCAGTGTCCGTGAGCTCCTCCGGCTCCGCGTAGCCTGGGTTCGTGGTTCGCCCTATTCGAGCGCCGGCTTTCCGCCGGCACGCAGGCGCTTCAGCGACACTTCCACCTGCGTGACGACCGACGCGGGCAGCGGCGAATAGTCGAGCGCACGCGCGAAACGCTGGCCGTCGTGAACCGTCCACCATAAAAAGCGCGCCAGCGCCGCGCCGCGCCGCGCGTCGGCGACATTCTCGTAGACGAGCAGGTAGGTGTACGCCGCGAGCGGATAGGCCGCTTCGCCTGCCGCGGACTCGAGTGAGACCTGAAACGAGGTCGGCATCGTCACGGCCTCGGCTGCTGCCTGCGCCGCCGACGACCCCGGCCCGACGAAGCGACCGGCGGTGTTGCGGAGCTCGGCACGCGGCAGCCGATTTTGCCTGACGTAGGCGAGCTCGGTGTAGCCAATGGTGCCGGGTGTGGACTGGAGCTGCGCGGTCACGCCTTCGTTGCCCTTCGCGCCGATACCCACGGGCCAACGCACGCTCTTGCCGGCGCCCACGTCCTTGGCCCAACGGCTATTCACCGCCGCGAGGTAGCGCGTGAAGATCGCCGTCGTTCCGCTCCCGTCCGTCCGGTACACGACCACGATCGGCGCGTCCGGCAGCGGAACGCCCGGGTTCTGCTCGGCGACCAGGGGCGCGTTCCAGCGCTTCGTTTCGCCGAGCCAGATCGATGCCAACGCTTCCGGCGTGAGCTTGAGCGGCGCCGTGACCCCGCTCACGTTGTAGCTCACGACGACGGAGCCCACGGCGGTCGGAATGTGCAGCACGGGCCCCGCGGCGCCGCGCTCCTCGTCCGGCTCGATCGGGACGTCGCTCGCACCGAAGTCGACCGTACCAGCGACGATCTGGCGCACGCCGCCACCGGAGCCGATCGACTGGTAATTGATGCGGACGGTCGGATCGACCGCTTTGTATTCGGCGATCCACTTCGAGTAGAGCGGGTACGGAAACGTCGCGCCGGCACCGTTGAGCAGAACGGTGCCGTCATTCGAGCACCCGAGTGCTCCGAGCGTGAGCAAGAGAAACCGGCGGCGACCCGTCATCCGCGACCGAACGTTCAGCGGTGCCGAACGGCTGGGGCGACCCCGGGTCGCTGGCGTGACGATTGTGTGACGAGGCAGAAAAACCGCTAGAACCCGGCCTGCGCAGCCAGGATGACCTCGGTGCGCTTGGGGTTCGTCGGCGGATTCGGCGTCGTGGGGTCGTAGATCGCGCCGGCCAGCGTGACCTTGGCCTCGTTCTTCTGGAAGAGCCAGGCCACACCGGCCTCGTACTGCCAGTAGTGGTCGCCCGACTTGTGCATCGCCGGCTCGACGTCGCCGACACGCACCATCGGTTGCAGATGATCGATCAGCGTGTACGCGGCCTGGACGTACGTGCCGTGGCCTTCGACGGCCTTGGCGCCGCCCTTCGTGTCCCAGCCGTGAATGTATTCGCCGATCACGTAGACGTTGTGCGCGTCGTACTTCACGTCGACTTCCAGGCGATCGCGGCTCGACTTCTCGCGCTTGCCGATCGTCGTGTACCCGACGCCCGCCACGGTCAAACCCTCGACATACCCCTCGAGGCGGAGCGCGCCGTCCTTGTCGGTGTCGTCGTCGGCCTTGTTCTGACCCGAGCCGTTGAAAAGGCCCGCCGAGTAGTAGAAGTGGTCGCCGATCTTCTTGTCGACGCGGACGCCGATGTCGCGCTTGTCGCCGTAGAGGCGCGAGACCGCAGCGCGCTCGGGAAATAGCGTCTTCGCGGAGGCATTGTAGCCTTCGTAGCTGACCGGGATCTTGAACTGACCGAGCGACACGTCGGCGTAATCGCTCTGGAATGTGATGAAGTAGTCCTGAAGGATCGTGAGCGGACTGAACTTGCCGTCGGCGCTCAGCGGCGGCTGCGCCACGGCGACGGTGCCGGTCCCGCTGTCGGCCTTCACCTGGTTCACCTCGAGCGCGCGCGCCGGATCGATCATCACCTGGTAGGCGATGCGCTTCGGCACGATGTCGCCCTTCACGCGGAGCTCGGCGCGACGCAGACGAAAGAAGAACGTCTTCTCGTCGCCGACGGGCACGGTCGCGCCCTTCGGCTTCATGTCCTGGTGGGACCAATCGAGCCAGAACTGGAGCAGCGCGCCCGGCTGGAAGGTGCCGTTGCCACCGCTGCCAACCGCGAGCTTGGAAGGAGGCGGAGCCGCGTCGGGTGCGGGAGCGGAAGCCGAAGCGGGGAGGGCGGCGATGACGGCAGAGGCGCCAGGGGGAGGCGGCGGGGCAGGGGCAAGGGCAAGGTCAGGCGCGGGAGCCGCAGCGGGAGTGGGAGTGGGCGCGGCAGCGGCGGCAGGGGCCGGAGCAGCGGCGGGAGCCGGCGTTGCGGCAGGCGCAGGCGCCGCGGTGGGAGCCGCGGGAGCCGGTTGCGCGAACGAGGTCGATGCAGCGAGGCCGACCAGAAGACCGAGCGAGGGCGCAGTGAGGCGGATAGACTGTTTCCTGTTCGTCATAGGCCGCGCACGAAACTGCTCCTGCGTGACGATCTCAAGAACTTTGAGTGACTCCTCACCAACATCGATGACGACGCTCAGTCATTTCGGGGGCGTACCTATGATTGTTTTGTTCACCCATCGGGGCCCAAGCTCGGGCTAACCCTTGGCGCGCGAAGCTCACTCTCGATGAGAAACCTGTTCGAAAACCGCTGGGTGCTCGTGACCGGGGCGTCGTCGGGGCTCGGTGCCGAGCTTGCCCGGCGCATGGCGGAGCACGGGGCGCACTTGGTGCTCACGGCTCGCTCGCGCGATCGGTTGGAAGAGCTCGCGCAGGATCTGCGGCGCGTGAACGGGACGCGAACCCACGTCGTCCCCGTGGACCTGGCGGATCCGGACGGCGCAGCCACGCTCGCGCGTACCGTTCGCGAGCTCGGCGTGCCGATCGCGCACCTCGTGAATAACGCCGGCATCGGCAGCGCGGGAGCATTCGCCGAGCTCGATGCCGCGCGGGAAAGCTCGCTCGTCGAGCTGAACGTCGCGGCCATCGTCCGGCTCACGCGCGCTTTGCTCCCGGGAATGCTCGCCGCGGGCGACGGGGGCGTGCTCAACGTTGCGTCCACCGTCGCGTTCCAGCCGGTTCCGTACATGGCCACGTATGCGGCGACCAAAGCTTTCGTCGTGAGCTTCACGCTCGGGCTCGCAACCGAGCTCGAGGGCTCGGGCGTACGCGTGATGGCGCTGTGTCCGGGCCCGGTCCGCACCGGCTTTCAAGCGGCCGCGGGGATCGAGCGACCGGGACTGCCCATCGCCGTGCTCTCGGCGCAGCGCACGGTCGAGCTCGCGCTCGCCGCCTACGCGCGCGGCGAGCGGCTGTTCGTGCCCGGCGTCGTCAACGGCTTGCAGGTCGGCGCCGCCCGACTCCTGCCGCGTGGGCTCACGGCGTGGGCCACGAAGCGCACGATGCAACGTCTCGGTCGCGCCCCAAAGCGACTGCGCGGCTGACGCACGCGCGTCAGTGCAGCGTGTGCCAAGTGCCGTCGTGCTGGACGCGCGGCACGTCGATCTCCGGTGGCTGCGCGGTGGGCATCGGCGTCGTCGCGGGTCCCGGCGCCCGCTGCAGCACGATGTGGATCCGCGCGTTTTCTTCCAAACGGCGCAAATCGTCCTCGCGCGCCTCGTCGCGGGCCCAGCGGGCGAGCGTCGCCTTCGAGCGCGCGCGGCGCTTTCGCCACCCCCACACGAAGAGGCCGATGACGCCCATCCACACCACCGTGCCGCTGCACAGCACGGGCCAGAACGTGTAGCGCTTGGCCACGTCCTCGCGCCATTCGTGCTCGAGACTCACGAGGTCGGTGCCATAGGCTTCGCGCGCCGCCTGGTCGAGCGTGCGCCCGGCGTGCAGCTCGCGCACGAGCGAGCGGAAGCGATGTCGGTCCTGGCGCCGCACGAGGAAGCGCACCACGTCCGACGCCTCCGCGTAGGCGATGCTCGCCTTGTTCTCGTCGCTCGGGAAGGTGCGGTCCACCTGCGCGAGCGGCAGCAGCCGGTCGGCGACGGTCGCATTCATCAGGACCCACATGCGCTCGAACGACGTCTCGCCGGACGCCATCACCGCGAACCCCTCGTTGAACCAGCGCGGAACGGCATTCGGACGCACGGCGTCCTCGAGCGCGACGTGAGCGAGCTCATGCCGGAAAACCTGCGTCAGATCGAACGATTCGTTCGGGTAGCGCGGCGTGAGCGTGAGGAGCACGAGCCCGAGCTCGGGATAGGCGACGCCTGATGCGTATTCGGGGTACGGCGCACCGCGCGGCGCGAGCGTCGCCATCTCTCCCGGCGTGCGCGCGACGTCGACGCGAACCTTCGAGAGCACCGTCGCGCCGAGCCACTCCTCGAGATCGCGCTTCGCTTCGTCTGCCGCCGCGATGAGCGGCTCGATGCGCTCGCGCGAGCTCGGGTGATAGGTGATGCGGATCCAGCCGCCGTCGTAGGTGCTGAAGCCGGCGGCGATCGGCGGGATCTTGGGACGCTGCTCGCCGCCCACGCGGGGCGCGTCGGCTGGGGGCTGATGCTCGTGCGTCGCGCCTTCGACCACGGGCGGCGGGGCGGGCGCGGCCGGGCCGGGGGGACTCACGTCGGTCGTGCCGGTTCGGACGTGGTCCGCCGGCTCCACGGCTTGCACCCCCGCCGCGAGGAGCAGCGTGAAGAGCAAGAGGAGGCGCGAGACGACGCGAGCCATGTCCGGAAGGCCACAGCAGGCGCGAATCGCCTACCGTCCAAGGAATTTAAGAACGGGATCGGGTCCAGTCAACTTGCCGGCCCGCCGTCCGTCAAAGCCAGGCCGCGAGACCGCCGAGAACCGGGGCGCGCTCCCGGATCGCGTCATGAACGGGCCCCCGTGACGCCACGAGACCCGCCACGACGAGGGCAACCCATGCAAGTGCGCCGGCGCGGCGCGCCCACATTTCCACACGCGGCTGCTTGAGACCCATCCAGGCGATCGCGCTCGCCGCGACCACCCGAAAGACGTCGATCACGTCGTGATGCGCAGTCGCCGAAGCGAGCGAACGTAGGACGACCGCCGCGCTGCCGAGCATGGCGATCAGCGTGACGAAGCGCAGCACGAGGCGACGAGCGAGCACCGGCTCCTCCGCCCACGCGGCGAGGCGCGCGCCGACGGCGATGGAGAACACGACGATCAGGAGCGCAAGGGCACCGAACGTCGCCGCACCGAGCGGACGGTGATGCGTGTGCACCTTCAGTACCTGCCCGAGGAACGCGAGCGGGAACGCCGCGAGACCGATCCCGATCAGTACCGGAGCGAGTCCACGCAGGCGCGACGCCGCCGCGCGCGCGAAGAGAAGCAGCGGCCCGAGCACGAGCGCCGTCGAGCCCGCGAGCGCCACCCACGCGACGCCCGGGCTCACGCCCGCCTCGGCGACGCGCTTCACGTCGGGCAGCGCTGCGACGGCTGCCGCCACGGCGCCGAGCGCCAGTGCGGCCCCGGCGTGAGGCTTTCGCGGACCGAGCCCGCTCACACCGGCCGGAGCTCGAGCCGAACGCGCTCTGCGACTTTGCTCGGCACGTAGCCGTGCTCGAGCAGCCAGCGCGTCGCCCGGGCGAGCGTTTCGCGGGCCGGACGATGCTGGTAGCCGAGCGTCTGCTCGGCCTTCTCGCTCGTGACCCAGACGTAAGCGTGCGCGTAGTCGCGCGCGAGGCGCGTGGTGAGCGCCGGCCGCGACCCGGTGAGCTCGGCCTTGAGCTCGGCGAGCCAGGCGACCAGGCTGATGGCGAGCGGGCCCTTCGGATCGCTCGGCTCGGCGAGGCCGGTGATGTCCGCCAGCATCTGGAAGAACTGCGTGTACGTGACGTTCTCGCCGCCGAGGATGTAGCGCTCGCCCACGTCGCCGACCTCCATCGCGCGGATGTGGCCGTTGACGACGTCTTCCACGTCGACCACGGAGATGCCGCCCTCGGACACGGGCACGGAGAAGCTCGGCGGGAGCTTCAGGTACTCGATCAGGCTCTGCCCGTTCGGCGTGGGCTTGTAGTCGCGCGGCCCGAACACGCCGGCCGGCAGCACGCTCACGATCGGCATGCCGTCCGCCACGAGCTCTTGCACGACCTCGTCCGCCGCAACCTTGGCCTGCACGTAGGGCTCGGCGTCGACGAGGTTATAGCCGTGAGTCTCGTCGATCGGCTCCGCGGTGGAGCTCGTGCCGAGCACGGCCGTGCTGCTCGTGACGACGATGTTCTCGATGCCGCGGCGCCGCGCCGCGCCGAGCACCGCGCGCGTCTGGTAACGCGCGTCGTCGATGAGCTGCTGCGGGTGCGCCGGCATGTACTGGAACGGACCCGCGACGTGATAGAGCTGCGAGCAGCTCGCGAGCGCGCGGTACACGGTGTGCTCGATCGTCGCGTCGCCGAAGGCGAGCTGGCACCGATCGTTCGGGAGGCCTTCGAGCCCGCGCAGATCCGAGCCGGCGCGAACGAAGGCTTTGACCTTCTCGCCCCGCTCCACGAGCTTTCGGACCAGCGTTCCGCCGATCAAGCCCGTTGCGCCCGTGACGAGAATCCAAGGGTTTTGCATGACCTCGAGGTGTTAGATCAGCCGGCCCCGGGTGCCAAGCCACGCGGAAGCGCTCGCCCCGAGACCCCGGTAAGCTCGGCGCGTGGCTTCGGGGCAACGCTGGATCCTGCATGCGGACATGGACGCCTTCTACGCGTCCATCGAGCAGCGCGACCACCCCGAGTACCGGGGCAAGCCGGTGATCGTCGGCGCCACGTCGAAGCGCGGCGTGGTCGCGGCGGCGTCCTACGAAGCGCGAAAATTCGGTGTGCGCTCGGCGATGCCCGGCTTTCGCGCGCGCGAGCTCTGCCCGGACGGCATCTACCTGCCGTCGAACATGGCGCACTACGCGGCGGTGTCCGCCCAGGTGCACGACGTGTTCCTGCGCTTCACGCCCGAGATCGAGCCGCTCGCGCTCGACGAGGCGTTCCTCGACATCTCGGGCTCGCTCGGTTTGTTCGGCGCGCCGCACGAGCTTGCGCGCGAGCTCAAGAGCGCCGTGCGTCGCGCGACGGACCTCAAGGTGTCCGTCGGCGTTGCGCCCAGCAAGCTCGTCGCAAAGATTGCGTGCACGCTCGGCAAGCCGGACGGCCTTCGCATGGTCGAGCCCGACAGCGTGCGTGCGCTGCTCGACCCGTTGCCGATCCGGCGCCTGTGGGGCGTCGGACCCGTGCTCGGCGCGAAGCTCGCCACGCTCGGCATCGAGACGTTCCTCGATCTCTCGAGCTACGACCCGGAAGCGCTCGCGCGCGTGCTCGGCGACCGCGCGCCCGAGCTCCAGCGCTTGGCACGCGGCGAGGATTTTCGGCCCGTGGAAGCCGACCGCGCGCCGAAGTCGTACGGCGAGGAGAGCACCTTCGAGACCGACGTGACCGAGCGCGAGCGCGTGACGGCGGCGCTCACCTCGCATGCCGAGGCGGTCGCGCGGCGCGTGCGTCACGACGGCTACGCCGGCCGCACCGTGACGCTCAAGGCAAAGCTCGCTCGCGCGCGCGGCCGGCGCGAATCGCGTGAGCTCGGTGGTCCCGCGGAGCCGAGCTACCCGATCATCACGCGCAGCCGCACGCTGCCACGGCCCACGGACGACGGCGCGACGATCCGCGCCATCGCCGTCGAGCTCTGGGACCACGCGAAGATCGGCGAGCCGGTGCGACTGCTCGGCGTCTCGCTCTCGAACCTCGAGAAGGCCGCGCAGCTCGAGCTCTTCGCGCCGAAGAAGAGCGCGCTCGGAAAAACGCTCGACGCGATCACGGAGCGCTTCGGCACCGACGCGATCACGCGCGCCGTGGACAAGCCGGTGAAGCTCACGCCGGGAAGGAATCGGAAACGAGGAGAATGACGATGAAGAAGACCGTGAAGAAGACCGTGCCCGTCAACAAAACCGCCAAGAAGTCAGCGCAGGCGCGGCCAAAGATTGCGGCCAAGAAGTCGAGCTCGGACCGCGCCGAAATGGATCCGAAGTTCGCCGAAGTGGCCGAGGCGTTCGCCAACGAGCGAGGCGTCACCGCGGGACGCATGATGTCGGCGTTCGGGCTCAAGGTGGGCGGCAAGATCTTCGCGATGTTCTCGAAGGACGCCTTCGTCGTAAAACTCCCGAAGGCCCGCGTCGACGCGCTCGTGAGCGCGAAGAAAGGCGTCCGCTTCGACCCGCGCAAGAACGGAAGCGAGATGAAGGAGTGGCTCTCGATCGCGGACCGCAAGGCCCCCTGGCTCGAGCTCGCGAAGGAGGCGCACCGCTTCGTGAAGGCGGGCAGCTAAGCCATCGTTGCGACGGTCTCGACGCGCGCGCTCAGCGCTCGCGCAAGAATCGAAGCCCCATCGCGATCGGTTCACGCCTGTCGTACGCGAGCTCGAGCGCCTCGAGCTCCGCCGCGAGCTTGTGCGCGAGCGCTTGCGCCCCCGGCGTTTCGCGTGCCTTTTCGAGCAAATTCCAGCGCAGGAGCCACTCGCGTGGCTCCCTCGCGAGCGTCGCGTGCACCGCGTCGAGCACGCCTGCCCGTTCGCTTGCGTCTCCGTCGGACGGCAGCGCGCCCACGCGCTCGTAGAGTGCGACCAGCGCGGCTTCGCGCTCGGCGCGGTGGCGTGGCTTCGGAACGCGAATGCTCGAGAACTTCGTCTCGGCGTGGAACGTCGGATCGACGGCGCCAGCTTGGGCCGTCACGAAGTTGCCGAGCAGCACGAACGCATAGCGCTCGAGGAGCACGGGCGTGTGATCGGGGAGATCCAGTCGCACGTCCTCGAGCTCCAGGTGAAGGATGCGCCCGTCCTCGTCGTGCATGGCTCGTCCGAGACGGCCCTCGACGCGCGAGCCATAGCTGAGCTCCAGATGCAACGGATCGCCCGTCTCCAGCGCGCGCGTCACGAGGCCTTCGAGCGTTATTCCCGCCGGCAAAGCGCCCGGAAGCAACCATTGCTCGAGCGGACGGAGCTCACGCTCCGCGGGGTGGATCTCACCGTCGCGAGCAAGCTGCACCGGACCGGCGAGACGGAGCCACGCCGGGCACTCGAGCGACGGGCCCACCTCGCGCAGCACACCCATCGCCCACGCGCCGGACGAGAAGCGCAAGCTCGCGAGCTCGCCGCTCTTGGCCGCGCGCTCGAGCGCCACGGCGCCGCCGCGCGTGACGGCGAGCTTCTGCGACACCTGCTCCAGCACGACGTGGAGCTCCTCGAAATCGCGCGCGACGAAGAGTTGCGGCTGCGGGCGCGTGATGTCGTAGCCGATCTCGACGCACGCGGCGTCGAGCGGCAGCTTGCGCACACCGGGCGCGTGACACGAATGGCTCTCGCCGAGCGAGGAGAGCAGACCGGCGCCGTACATGCGGTAATCGTCGACGCGCCCGACGAGGCCGTACTCCGCAGTCCACCAATAAAGCCGCGAAAGCCAGGTCGCTTCGCTGTCTTCCGGCACGCTCGCGAGCGCGTCCGCGAGCTCCACCTCGACGCGCGCCACGCTCTCGGGCGAGCGGGTCGGATCCTCCTTCGCCTCGCTCAGGAGGTAGCTCGCCTGGAACACGCGCTCCTCCTCCGGCAGCGAGAAGGCGCGCTTGGCTATGTCGCCGATGCGGCGCAGGTACGCGGCGTACGCGGGCTCGGCGAGGATCGGCGCGTGACCGGCGCCTTCGTGAATGATGTCGGGCGCGGGCGTGTACGCGATGTGCTCGCGCGTCCGCATGTCGGCCGCGATCGGCAAGAGACCCCGCGACTGGAACTCCTGGAAGGCGCGCGGCGGAATGAAGCCGTCGACGCACACGGCGCCCCAGCCGAAGCGACCGAGCTTGTCGTTCATCTCCGCGATGCTCGGGATGCGATCGGTCGAGATGCCCGTGGCGGCGAGCCCCTCCGCGTACGCAGGATGCGCCGTTTCGACGAGGCGCGCGCGCATCTGCAAGAGCACGAAGCGCCAGACCGCCTGGTCAATCGCCGTGTACTGCCCGTATTCCTGCGACACGACGAAGCGCCGGAGGTGCGGGGGGACGTGCGACGAGACGCTGGCCACTGTCTTGGATCTTAGCGCCGAACGGTAAGTCTCGGTATGCTCGGAGGGATGCGGCTCGGGACGCTCCGTGACGGCTCGCGCGACGGCGCGCTCATCGTCGTCGACCCGAGCGGTACCCGCTACGTGCGCGCCGCGCGCGTGGTGCCCACACTGCAAGCGGCGCTCGACACATGGGAAGCGAGCGAGCCGGGGCTTCGCACGCTCGCCGAGACCATCGCGCGCGACCCGGGGAGCGGCGAGCCGCTCGACGTGAGCGCCCTCGAGGCGCCGCTGCCGCGCGCCTACGAGTGGATCGACGGCTCCGCGTACCTGAGCCACGTGCGCCTCGTCCGGCAAGCGCGGGGCGCCGAGATGCCGGCGGATTTCCTCGAGACGCCGCTCGTCTACCAGGGCGGCTCGGGCGTCTTGCTCGCGTCGACCGCGCCTCTCGTTGCGGGCGATGCGTCGTGGGGCCTCGACTTCGAAGCCGAGGTGGCGGTCGTGCTCGGCGACGTGCCGCTCGGCACGCCACGCGAGCGCGCGCTCGAGCACGTGCGCCTCTTGATGCTTGCCAACGACGCGACGTACCGCGGGCTCGTGGCCGCGGAGCTCGCGCGCGGCTTCGGCTTCTTCCAGTCGAAGCCGGCGACGGCGTTCTCGCCCTTCGCCGTGACGCCCGACGAGCTCGGGGCGGCGTACCACGACGGGCGGGTCCATTTGCGACTTCGCACGCTGCTGAACGGCGCGCTCGTCGGCGACGTCGACGCGGGCCCCGCGATGCATTTCGGCTTTTCCGACCTGATTTCGCACGTCACCCGCACGCGGGCGCTCGTGGCCGGTACGGTGCTCGGAAGCGGTACGGTATCGAACGCGGCGCCCGAGCGCGGGGTTTCGTGCTTGGTGGAACGGCGAGCCCGGGAGACAATCGAGCTCGGCGCTCCCCAGACCGGCTACTTAAGACCGGGCGATCGGGTCCGTATCGAGATGCTGGACCCAAGCGGGCGGAGCGTGTTCGGCGCAATCGATCAGGTGGTGCGATGATTCGCCTCTACAGCTACTGGCGCTCGAGCTCCGCGTGGCGGGTCCGGCTCGGCTTGGCGTGGAAGCGGCTCACGCACGAGCTCGTGCTCGTGAATCTCGCGCGCGACGGCGGCGAGCAGAACAAGCCGGAGTTTCGCGAGAAGAACCCGCTCGGCCAGGTCCCCGTGCTCGAGGTGACGATGGGCGGCCAGATCCTGCGGCTCACCCAGTCCGTCGCCATTCTCGAATACTTGGAGGAGCGCTTCCCGGAGCGCCCACTCTTTCCGCGCGGCTTCGAGGACCGGGCGCGCGTGCGTCAGCTCGTCGAGATCGTGAACTCGGGCACGCAGCCGTTGCAGAACCTCGGCCTCCGGCGCGCGTTCGAGGCGGGCCGCGTGGATCCGTTGCCGTTCATGCAAGGGGCCATCATCCGCGGGCTCGACGCGCTCGAGGGCGTGGCGCGCCACACGGCGGGACGCTTCCTGGTGCGCGATGGTGTGACCTTGGCCGACATGTACCTGATTCCACAGCTCTACAACGCGCGACGGTTTCACGTGGATCTCGGGCCGTATGCGACGCTTCTTCGCGTGGAGGGGGAATGCAATGCGCTCGGCGAATTCCAGTCAGCTCATCCGAACGCACAGCCGGATTACGAACCGGACGCGTGAGCGTTCACGGATGGCTGAGAGCCGGGTCCCAGGTAGACTCGTTCACTCACGGCTTTGTCGGTGATGCCGAAATGGTTCCCCTCCTTCAAGCGCGGCGCTGCCGCGGCCGTGAAGGACGCGCCTACGCGTCCGCAGCTCACCTCTTCGCAGAACCTGTCGAGCGAGGACGATGACCTCGTCGGCAAGACCCTGAACGGCACTTATATCGTCGAGGGGATCCTCGGCGAAGGCGGGATGGGGCGCGTCTACCGAGCCCGCCACACGCGGATTGCGAGCAAGGAATTCGCAATCAAGGTGCTCAAGCCGGAGTTCACGCGCAACCCCGACGTCGTCGCGCGCTTCCGGCGCGAGGCCGAGGCGGCGTCCTCGATTTCGCACCCGAACGTCGTCGGCGTGTACGACGTCGACACGGCAGCCGACGGCCAGTCGTACATGGTGTGCGAGTACCTGAAGGGGCGCGACCTCGCCGACGAGATTGCGCAAGCGGGCTGGCTCGGCATTTCGGCGGCCGTCCACGTGGCGATCGAGGTGTGCAAGGCGCTCGAGGCCGCCCACGCGCGCGGCGTCGTGCATCGCGATCTCAAGCCGCACAACGTCTTTCTCTTGGCGGACGAGACGGGCGAAGTGCCGCAGCGCCCGGTCGTGCGTGTCCTCGATTTCGGCCTCTCGCGCTTCGTCGACGCGCCCGGCACGCAGCTCACGCAGACGGGCGTGATCATGGGCACGCCCGCGTACATGGCGCCCGAGCAAGCCGACGGCACCGGCATCGACACGCGCACCGACGTCTACGGCCTCGGCGCCGTGCTGTTCACTGCGCTCTGCGGCCGCCCGCCGTTCGAAGCCGACACGCTCCAAGCCGTCGTGCTCGCGGTCCTCACGCAGGAAGCGCCGCTCATCCGCACGAGGAACTCCGTCGTCCCCGAAAACCTCGAGCTTGTCATCCAGCGCGCCATGTCGCGCAAGCGCGAAGAGCGCTACCAAACGATGACGGACCTCCGCCACGCGCTCGAGCCGTTTTTGGCCGTCGACGAGCTCGAAATCATCGACACTGGCCCCGGCCAGCACGCAGGCCAGCCGAGCTCGCGCTCGTTCCTCCAAGCCGAAGCGCGCGCCGTCAGCACCGCGCGCCCGCGACTCCTGTTCTACGGCTCGCTCGCGCTCGTGCTCCTCACTGCGGGCATCTCGAGCACGCTCCCTGCGCTCGAGCTCGTCTTCGGCAAGTTCACCTTCACCCGTCCCGAGGTCGCGCTCTTCCTCGTCGCCGTCTTCGGCACGCTCATCACGCCGACGCTGCTCGTGCTGCGACGGATCCGGCGCACCATCTGGAGCAACCACGCGCGCGTCATCTCGCTGCTCCATACCGTGCGTGGCGGCGTGATCGCGGGCGTCCTGAGCTACGGCCTTGCCACGATCGCCGTGCACTTCCTCGACGACGTCGTCGGCCGCCTCTTCACGGTCTCGCTGCTCGGTCACAGCGCCGGCCAAGCCTGGCCAGGCTGGAACCTCCTGTTCCTCGTGATCGCTCTCGTCACGGCGGGCGTGAGCGGCGCCCGGATCGGCATTGACCGTGCCTCGTCGGGCGTGATTCGCCACGTGACGCCGATCCTCACGGTCGCCGGCACGGCGGTCTGCCTGTTCGTGCTCTACGCAGGCTTCTTGTGGCGGAGCCACACGCCGATCGCGGCTTCGGTGAAGCGCGACCTCGGCCGCGCCATGGCCGCCGCAAGCGCGCTCACCGCCCCACCGAGCGCGGCTTCGGCCACGCGACACGAAGCTCCGCCGGCGAGCGCGGCTGCGACGACGAGCGCCGCACCGGCGAACGCGCCCGGCGCTCGAGCTCCCACCGACGAGCTCGCGCACGCCGTCGCCCTCGGTGTCGAGGGCCTGCTCCCGCTCGCCGAGCGCTACCCGACCGATCCTGCCGTCCTCAAGCCTCTCGTCATGGCCTTCGCGAGCCGCTCGACGGGCCTTGCCGACGCCATGACGGTCGCGACCCGCCTCTTCGACGCCGCGCCCG
>DATMCL010000229.1:0-10191 GCA_035558375.1 Polyangiaceae bacterium | reverse complement strand
CGTTCAGCGACGTGCACCTCGTGCGTGCCGGCGAGACCGTCGCCGCGGAAGACGGCGAGCCACTCGGCGCCCGACTGCTCGCCGTGCCGACCGAGCACGGCGTGCGCGTAACACGCCTGCCGGAACGACCGACGCTCGGCCGTCACGCGCGGGAAGCCCGTCGGGCTGCGCTGCTCGAGCAGGCGGAGCGGCTCGCGGAAGACGTCGAGCGCGCCAGCTCCGACGCCCGCCGCCTCGACGCGTTGACGGCCGACGCGGACGAGCTCGTGCGCGACCCGGCGTGCGCTTTCGGCCCGGATCCGGACGAGCTCGTGACCAAGCTCGAAGCGGAAGAGCGCGTCGCGGCGGAGCTCGTTCTGAGGCACGCGGCCGCGGGCGTCGCTGAAGTCGAGCGTTCCGGCTCGCTCAAGCAGCGTCTCGAAGCGCTGCGCGGGGTGCTCGCCGACGCGCACGTGCTCGATCGCGATGGCGAGAGCGTCGAGAATCTGGAGGCGGCACTCGCCGAGTCGCGGGCGGCGGAGGCCGAGCTCGCGCGCACCGAGGACGCGCGCGCAGAGCTCGCCGAGTGGCTCGATGCGCTCCGCGTTCCACCGCCGACCGACGCCGAGCTCGAGCGGTTCGAGCGCGAGCGCGCCGAGCTCGATCAAGAGCGCGACCGCTGGTTTCGAGCGGGTGAGGCCGTCTCCCAGGCGCTCGAAACACGCACGGCGCGCGGCTACGTCGGCGCGGAGGCAGCGCTCGAAGAGGGCACGCGCCTGGTCCCCGCCATGGAGCACGAGCTCGAGGGGCTCACCGCGGCCGTCAGCGCTCTGGACGAGAAGCTCACGCGAGCGGAAACAGAGTGGGAGCTCCACGCGACCCGTTTTCAAGAAGTCGACGCCCGGCGCGCGGCCGCCGCCGCCCACGCCGAGCGCGTCGCGGCCGAAATCACCGAGCTCGCGCCCGGTTTCTCCGTCGAGCGGCTCGCCTGGAGCGAGCTCGAGGTCGAGCGCGATCTCGAGCGCGTCCTCGCGATCGAAAACGACGCCGCCACCGTCGCCGAGGAGCTCGGCACCCTGCGCGAGCGCAAACGCCAGGCCGAGCAAGCGCTCGCCGAGCGCTCCGAATCGCTCGCGAACGAAGAGGCGCGCATCGCGCCGCTCGAGCAGCGCCGCAACGAGCTCGTCCTTGACGTGAGCCGCTCGGGGTTGCTCGCCAGCGGTGCTCGGCGCGACCCCGCCTGGGATCGCACCGACGTCACGGAGCGAGAGCTCCTGTCCGAAGCGCGCAGTCGCCGCGAGGTGCTCGTCGATCGGCTGCTCCGGGCGCGCGGAGGCGAGACCCTCGCCGAGGAGCTTGCCGCACGCTTTTCGGCCGACACAGAGCCCTTCGCGACCTACGTCGCCGCGTGGAAGGACGTGATGGCCTGGCTCGCGCGCCGCCTGCCCTCGCAAGTGGCCGAAGTGGCGGATCCGCTCGCCGCCCTCGATCGGTTGCGCGAGCACCTGTCGATCCTCGAAGGCCGACTGAGCCGCCAGGATCTCGACTTGCGTGGAGCCTCCGAAGACGTCGCACGCGGTATCGAGGTGAAGGTCCGGCGCTCGACGTCGCAGGTCCGGCGTCTGAACCAGCACCTCGCGGGCATCAGCTTCGGCAGCATCGCCGGCATTCGCGTCGAGGTGCGACGGCTCGAGCGCATGGACCAGATCCTCCGAGCGCTCCGCGAAGGCCAGGCGCAAGAGCTCCTGTTCCAGAGCTCGCTCCCCGTCGAAGAGGCGCTCGAGGAGATCTTCCGTCGTTACGGCGGCGGGAAAGCCGGAGGACAGCGGCTCCTCGACTACCGCGAGTACCTCGACCTCGAGGTCGAGATCGAGCGCAAGGGCAAGCCGGGGTTCGAGCCCGTGAGCCCGACGCGTCTCTCGACGGGCGAAGCGATCGGTGTCGGCGCGGCGTTGATGATGGTCGTTCTCACCGAATGGGAGCGCGACGCAAACCTCTTCCGCAGCCAGAAAAGCGCCGGAACCCTGCGCTTCCTGTTCCTCGACGAGGCCAACCGCCTCTCGCAGGACAATCTCGGCGTGCTCTTCGATCTCTGCGAAACGCTCGAGCTCCAGCTCCTCATCGCCGCGCCCGAAGTCGCCCGCGCCAGCGGCAATACGACGTACCGACTCGTGCGTCAGGTG
Source organism: Polyangiaceae bacterium (assembly GCA_035558375.1). Lineage (GTDB taxonomy): Bacteria > Myxococcota_A > Polyangia > Polyangiales > Polyangiaceae > PMG-095. The sequence goes on along the minus strand of DATMCL010000229.1, from coordinate 8,029 downwards.
GCCGAGGACGGCAGCGAGGAAGTCATCGTCACGGGCCGGCGCGCCACGAAAGACGCGCGCGAGCCAGGGGGCGCACCGACCGCGCTCGGCGAGCAGGCCGTGCTCCTCGACTGAGCGCGGACCGCTACCAGCGTCCCACGAGCCCGCCGCCGTACGTTCCGTCGCTCGCCGTCAGCACCGGCTGCCAGGTCCGCGCGCTCTTCGCCGGCTCGGATCCCGTCAGCAAGAGCACGGCGCCCGTCGCGAGCCCGGCGATGCCCACGCCGAAGCTAATCGTGCTCACGAGTCCGAGCGTCTGGGCGCTCGTCGCGGCCTCGTAGCCCGGGTCGTTGCAGTCGTGGTTCGGGCAGTTGTCGTTCACTGTCTGCTTCTTGCCGAGCACGAGGATCCCCGTGACGGATCCCACGACGACGCCCGCAATGCCGATGCCGCCCGCCACGTACGCGGCCGTGCGCCGGCCGGAGCCGCTCGACTTTTCGGACGCCGGCTCGGCGGAGGCTTTCTTGTCGGCGCCTTCAGGGGGCGGCGGCGGCGGCACGGCCTGCACGATCGGTTGCGCGGCAGCGGTTCCGAGCTCGAGCTCCAGGCGCTTGGCGTCGCCGAGCTCGAGCGTCACGCTCGTCTTCCGGTCCGAGACACCTGGCGCGCGCGTCACGATCTCGTAGCGCCCGGGATCGACCGGGAGCGGCAATCCGAGCGCGGCGCTGCCAAGCGTCTCCCCGTTGCGCAGGACGGTCGTGCCCGCGGGCGCGCTCGCGGGGAGGACGAGCGTCAGCGTCGGGACCGTGGGCTTGAGCTTCGAGAGCGCGTCGCGCGACGTCGCCACCCGATCGCGATGGCGGGCCTGCTGCTGCGGCGCAAGGAGCGGAACCAGGTCTATGTACTCCTGATAGCGCGCGGCGGCGCTCGCGACCTTGCCCCATTGCGCCAGGCACTCGGCCAGCGTGAAGAGCGTGCCCGGCCGCGGATCGATGCGCTGGCTCTCTTCAATCGCCGGACACGCGCTGGCGAAGCGCTTCGCCTCCATGTCCGCGACGCCCTTCTCGAACAGCGCGCCGGCGGTCGCCGCGTCCTCTGCGGCGGCGCTGCCGGCGATGAGCAGGCTCGCGATCGAGGCGCAAAGGCCGCGGGCCAGGGAGCGTCGCTGCATCGTCTCGAATTGGATCAAGGATCGACGGGTTTGGCAAGTCGTCCCAAAGGGCCAGCTTCCCCCGAGCTTGCGATCCGCTAGGATGTGAGCGTGCTGGGCGAGGTCGATCTTCCTCAAGCGTCGCTCTTCGCCGGGCGCTACCGCATCGTGCGGCGCATCGCGGCGGGCGGGATGGGCGCCGTGTTCGAGGTCGTGCACACCGAGACACAGCGCCGGCGCGCGCTGAAGGTCATGCTCCCCGAGCTGCTCGACAACAACGAGCTCCGCGAGCGTTTCCAGCTCGAGGCGCGCGTCACGGCCAACGTCGAGAGCGAGCACATCGTCGACGTCTTCGACGCGGGGATCGACGACAGCACGGGCATGCCGTTCCTCGTGATGGAGCTGCTCAACGGACAGGACCTGCACCGGATCCTGCAGCGCGAGGGGCCGCTCGCACCGGAGCGGGCCGTCACCTACCTGCGCCAGATCGCCGGCGCGCTCGACAAGACGCACGCCGCGGGCATCGTGCACCGCGACCTCAAGCCCGAGAACTTGTTCCTCACCCATCGCGAGGACGGGACCCCGCGCGTCAAGATCCTCGACTTCGGCATCTCCAAGGTCGTGAACGACGCGCCGCAGACAGCTCGCGCGACGCGCGGCATCGGAACGCCGCTCTACATGGCGCCGGAGCAGGCCCTCGCGCACCCCGTCGGGCCGCCGACGGATCTCTACGCGCTCGGCCTGATTGCGTACACGCTGCTCGTGGGAATCGCGTATTGGGAGTCGGAGATCCAGCGCTTCGACAACGCGATCGCTTTCGTCGTCCACACGAGCAAAGGCACGACGGACAGCGCGATCCAGCGGGCGCGCGATGCGGGTCAAGCACTGCCTGATGCGTTCGACCCCTGGTTTCGCCGCGCGACGGCGCTCGACCCAGCGGACCGGTTTGCGACCGCGGCGGAGCTCGTGGATGAGCTCGGTCTGGTGTTCGGCATGGCGCCCCTGCCGCGATCGCGGGCGGTGGGTTCCGCTCGGCAGGCGCCGGTCTCGGCGCTTCGTGTCTTGCCAGACGCGCAGACGATCGCTGCCAAAACGGCCCCCGGCACGGAGCTCGACCGGCCGGGCACGCTTCCAGGCGCAGCGACGCGCAGCCGCTCGCTGGGACGGCTCGGCTTGATCGCGGTTGGGTTGGCTTTAGCCACCGCGTTCGGCGTCTTTGCGCTCCGCTCGCAGCCGGTTTCGACCGCGAGCCCCGACGTGACCCGGTCGTCTATCCCGGCCGCAGCCCCGAATCCCGAGCCAGCTCCGGCAGCGCCCGATATGACACCTGCTGCAGCGGTCGCGCCCGCTCCGAGCGTGTCGGTCGCGAGCGTTTCGAGCACTGCACCCGCGCCTTCCGCAACCGCCGCACCCGTGAAGCCACCCCCCGCGCGGCGGCCGAGCCCAGCGAGCAGGCCCGCTCCGGCAAAGGTGAAAGCCGACGCGACCACCGGTCGCTCGTCGAAATACACTCGCGACTGAAGCCCGGGTATTATCCGAGCTCCATGAACGGGTCCCGCTTCGTCTTCCTCGCGTTGTGCTGTGGCGTCGCCGGCGCGGCTCCAGGTTGCACGCAGATCGCGGGGCTCGGCGGCGACTATCGGCACGGGACGAGCGGCGGAAGCGGTGCGCTCGGGGGCGCCGCCGGGCTCGGCGGGAGCTCCGCGGCAATGGGTGGAACGTCCGCGGGAACGGCAGGCGACTCCGGTGCCGGCGGTGAGGGCGCGGCCGGCAGCGACGGCGCTGGAACGAGCGGCAGCGACGCAGGAAAGGGCGGAACCTCGGCCGGAGTGGGCGGCAGCGGCGCGGGCCGGGGCGGAACCTCAGCCGGAACGGGCGGCGATTCCGTAGACGTGGCCGGACAAGGTGGTGAGCCGGGCAGCGCGGGTGGCACCGCGGGCAACGCTGCCTCGGCGGGCATGAGCGGGTCGGCCGGCGCCGGTGCCGCGTGGGTAGGGCCGGTCCGCGTCGGCTACTCGAAGTTTTCCGATTCCTCCACGGACCCTGACCACGCGAACGGCAGCGTTCCGGACGTCACCTTCGAGAAGCCCCCCGAAACTCGAGAGGGGGATCTCATGCTGGCGTTCTTCGGCGTCGATCACGAGCTCTACATCGATAGCGCCGCGCTCGAGGCGAACCATTGGACGATACTCGTCGCCGAGGGCGGCGTGGGGACGGACGGCCAGGGCACCTACCTCATGTCCAAGTTCGCAGAGGCGGACGAGCCGGACATGATCGTCTTCAACGGCGTAAACCCTGCGCTTTATGGTCTGCAGGCGTTGCTGACCGTCTACCGCGGCGTGAACCATGACAGGCCCGTCGATATCTACGACATCGCGGGGACAGCGGACGAAGGCGCCGACGGGGTCACACGCGTGAGCACACCGACCCCAGCGCTCACGACCACGGTGCCGAACTGCTTGTTGCTTGCCGGGCTCTCACCCGACTCGCTCGTCGACTCGCCGGTCATCGTGACGTGGCCCGACGGCTTCGCCAACGCGCTCGAAGTGAAGAACAAGAACCTTCCGTGGCCGAACGGCTGGGCGAACATCTACCTCGCGGAGCGACCGTGGGAAGAGCCCTCGACGTTTCCCGCATCGTCGATCGTGTGGGACATCAAGGCCGGTGAGAGGTACTACGGCGCCGTCTCGTTCATGCTCGCCCTGGCCCCCGAGCCCTGAGCGACGGGAGACGGCGCCAGCGCGAAGCAGCACGGCGACGAGCACCAAAGGCGCGCAAAGGTGCTGCGAGACGCCCCGCAAGAATAGGCTCTCCAGAAAACTTTACTGAGACCACACGCACCGGTGACTTTCGAAGCGCCGAGCGGTCACTTAGGCCAGCGCGGACGACCCTCGGAGGTTAGGGTGGAGCGATGCAGGCTCTCCCTCGGCGCTCGAACCCGCGTCCTGCTCGATCCGTCCTTTCCGCCTCGCTCGTGGCATTGCTCGGAGCTCTCCCCCCTATCGTCGGCTGTCAGAGCGACGATCTCGGGCCTGGCAGCATCGGCAGCTCCGGAAACGGCATGCATCCCGCGCGTGGCTCGAGTGGGAAGAGCGGCTCGAGCGGGAGCAGCGGCTCGAGCAGCGGGGCGACCAACATCGCTACCGGCGGCGCCACGAGCACTGGAGGCGCACCCATGGGCGGAACACCGGGCGCGGGCGGCACGGTCATGAGCAGCGGCGGCGTGGGCAACGCGAGCACCGCGGGTGGTACCGGCGGCGCCGGCGGCGCTGGCAGCGGCGGTGTTTCGGCGGGCAGCGCCGGCATGAGCATGGGCGGTATGTCGGCAACCAGCGGCGCAGGAGGCTCTGCTGGTGGTGCGGTCGCCGGTGGCGCGGGCATGCCCGAGCCGCCGAAGCCGTGCGTCGACGTTCAACCGCCGGCAGATCCGGAATGGCCGGGCGCCATGTGCGAGGATTGGGCGACGCAGACGAAGGAGTGCGCGGCGGAGTGGTTCGCGCCGTATTGCGACGTGAGCTGCGGTCGCTGCGTCCCCGAAGGCGGCGCAGGAACAGGCGGCGCCGTGGACTGCTCGACGGCGGGGCTACCGAACGTCACGGGCGGCGACGGCTTCGCGACGCGCTACTGGGATTGTTGCCAGACCCATTGCGGGCAGTCCGACGGCCATCGCTGCAGCAAGGACGGCACCTCGCGGACGGGCGACACCAACAGCGCGTGCAACGGCGGCGGCTCGTTTGCCTGCTACGACGAGGCGCCGCACGCCATCTCCGACTGCCTTTCCTACGGCTACATGGCCAAGGCGAACCCGAACTGCGGGGGCTGCTACCGCATCCAGTTCACGGGCGAGGGCAAGGACAACGCGAACGATCCGGGCTCGAAGCTCATCAAGGGCAAGCAGATGATCGTCAAGGTGAGCAACACCGGCGGCGACGTGGCCTCGAACCAATTCGACCTGATGATCCCGGGCGGCGGCGTCGGCAAGTTCAACGCCTGCAGCAACCAATGGGGCACGAGCGATCTCGGCGCTCAATACGGCGGATTCTTCAGCGGGTGCAGCGGCGCCTACTCGGCCAAGAAGCAGTGCGCGCGCGATGCATGCATGAAGCTTCCCTCCGGGCAGATGCGCGACGGCTGCATCTGGTTCATCGATTGGCTGCAGGCCGCCGACAATCCGAAGTTCACGTCGCAGCAGACCGACTGTCCTTTCTGATTTTCGGAGCCCGCCCGTGGCTCGACGTTCGTGGTGCGCCTGCCGCTGCTCCCGCCGGAACCCGCGAGAGCGTGAGCTAGGTGCCGCAGGGCTTCAATCGAACGGGTACATCGAGGGCTTCATGTGGCTAGTCCGGGCGCACAGATCGCCGAGCTCGAGCATGATCGGGTTCTCGTTCTTTTTGATGTTCTCCATCTTACTCTGGGAGGGGCCATCGTCGGTGGTTGGGACGCCGTCGCCCTCGAAGTGCCCCATCTCGTGGGCGAGCACCCGCTCGGGAGAGAATGACGCTGGGCCGCAAATGGACTTGTAGGTGCCTGGATAGGTATCGGGATCGAAGTAGAGATCCTTCCCATCCTCACTGACGTGCGGACGAGCGAAGTCGTCGGAGTAGTCGTCGTGGAAGGTGAATTCGTCCTTGGAGTTGAACAGTTGGTCGAGGCGGCAGCGCGCCGTCGGGCTGTGCTGGTAGAGCTCGTCGAGGATCGGAAGGAACTTCTCCAGTGCCTCATCACTCGAGAAGTAGATCTTGAGGCCCGACGGATCGACCAGATTTACCGGATCGTTGTGGACGTAAGCGTAGAAATTCGTGCTGTTCGAGCGGAAGCGAATGGGATCCCTGCTGAGCCAGCGCCCGATCGACGCGTCGTAGTCGCGCGCACCGAAGTGCACGAGGCCGGTCGCCGCATCGTACAAGCCGCCGGCAAAGCCGAAGGGTTGGAAGCCCGGATTCGTGTCCGCTAGAACGACACCGAACTCGTCATAACGCAGCGTTTGTACGACGGCGCCGCTGTCGGCGTCGATGACCTCGCGCACGCTGCCAAGCCTGTCTTTGCCGAACAGGTAGCGCCGGCCAGCGCGCAGCATCAGGTCCGGGGCGCTGTCGATGTCGGCATAGGCGAACCGACTGCGCACTTGGCCGGTGCCGTCGAGCTCCGCGGCCACGGCCTTCCCCTGGCCGTAGAGGAACCCTTGTGTCTGCACGCCGTTGACCGAGCGACCCAGCCTGCGCCCCTTCCCGTCGACCTGGTACTCGATGGCGGTGCCGTCGGGCAGCGCAACCTCGAGGAGGTTACCGAGAGCATCGTAGGTGAACCCGGTCACCGCGGAGGTCGTGAGGTTCGTTCGCGACGCGAGCGCACCGGTCGCGGAATAGGCGTACGTGAAGCGCCCGTCCGAGCTCAACCGGTCCTGCGCGTCGTAGGTGTAATGGCGCACGTCACCGTCTTCGGTGAGCGCCAAACGATTGCCGTTCGGGTCGTAGTCATAGGCCCGACGCAGGACTCCGTCTTCGCGCACTTCGGTGAGATTGCCCGTCGGGTCGTAGGCGTAGTCGTACGAGGTGCCCGCTCCCGCGCGCGTCTCGTCACGATGAGAGACGCGTCCGAGCTGATCACGAGTCAGCACGACCTCAGAGCGAACGGAAGTGCTACCGAACCGCACGTCGAGCCCGGCCTCCTCGCCGAATGGGTTATACGAAGCCTCGACGCTCGCGCCACCGAGCGTCCAGCGCGTTGGGGACGCACTGACGTTGCGGATGATCTTCAGGCGATCGGCCGCCGGTACGGTGCTCGGTCCGAGGCCTCTCACGTGGCCGTCGCCGTCGCGGTCGTAGGCAAGGGTGCTGGTGACGCCCGCCGCGGTGACGGTCTCGGTCGCCGGCAGGAATTGCGTGTCGTACTGCCACTCGACGCGACCGTTTACGGGACCCGAGAATGTCGCCGCTTTGGGCAGCCTTCCGTCGTACTCGAAGCCGAGCACGGCCCCCTCCGGACCGCTCAACGACGAACGCTGCCCCGGAGCGCACCCGGCGCAAGGGTTTACTCCGTAATACGTGTAGTGAAGCGCACCGGTCGGCAGCACGATGTTCGTCGTGCGACCCGCTGCGTCATAGTCGAGCGTGACGCTGCTCCCGTCCGGATAGCCCACACTCGTGACCCTGTTGTCGGCGTCGTACGCGTACGCGGTGGTGCTCGGCCCTCCGACATTGGGCGCCGTGTAGCTGTCGAGAAGATCGGTGACCCCATAGGCCTGCGTGTGGGTTCTACCGTTCGGCGTCGTCACGTCGACGAGATTTCCGGCCGCGTCCTTTTGGAGCAAGCTCGTCCCGCCTTCGGCATCAGCGAGCGAGAGCTTTCGCCCGGGTTCGTCCCACGTGAATTGGGTCACCTCGCCGAGTGCGTTCGTGAGGGTTCGGACGAGCCCTTTCTCGGCCACCTCCTCTTCGACATAAGTCATGCGCGTCTCACGATCGCCTTGCAGCATCGACGTGAGGCGTCCCCGTGCGTCGTAGTTGTATTCCACGGGAAGCTGTCCCGGAAACTCCTCACGCCTCACCGCTCCCGCCGCATCGAGGACCGTAGTGCGCTGTCGCCCCTCGGCCGTAACGATCCTGCGTTCGAGGAATCCGCCCGGCAGGACGCGATCCGTGTGCACGCTCGTAAACCCGGCGGTGGTTCTCGACAGCGTTCGAATACCGGCGCCCTCGTTGACGGCCGTCGTCGTCTGGCGGACCAAGCCGCTCGGCAACGTCGTCGTCGAAAGGCTCGGGTACATCACCAGAATGCCGAGCCCCGGCTGGACGGCGAACGTCTCGGTGACCTTCGTGCCGTCGGGGGACGTCGTCGTTCGGCTCCCGCCCTTGTCGACGACGATGCTGGTGGTGGTGCCGTCGGCCGCGAGGGTCTCGT
>DATMCL010000228.1:0-6672 GCA_035558375.1 Polyangiaceae bacterium | reverse complement strand
CTACGCGCAGTTCTTTCGGGTTTACAGGAAGCTCCTCGGCACGACGCCTCGCGAGCACCTCGGCGCTCGCCGGACGCGCGCCGCGCGCGCTCGCCGCATCTGGCAGGACGAAACACGACCGGGGCCTGATGGCCGTCCGGCACGCCGCCGCTGAGCGCAAAGGCACATCCACGGTGGCGCACGGCGTGGCGCCGCACGCCGTTTTGCGGCGCCTTTTCGCGATAAACGCGTAAGCTCCCGCGTCGGATGCTGGCAGCATCAGGGTCGAGGTCAGGGGCAGGGTCAAGGTCACGGGCGGGGGGTCGGCATGGGAGGTCAGTGGATGCCGAGTGACACGATCGCCCCTGGGCGGGCGGGCCAGATGGAGGCGAGCTGTTCGTCACCGCCGTTCGGCAGCGAGAGATCGTAGTGAGTGCGGGCGAAGGCGAGGTCGAGCGTGGCGGCGAGGCCGACGATGATGTGGCCCGCGGTCCACTCGTAGCGCGCCTCGAGGCGGAGACCCGGTCTCACGCGGTGGCTCGGGCTGCCGGGCGTGACGGTGGGATCGGTGGATTCGAGGCGGAAGTCGGAGAGCTCCAGGCGGGGGCCCGCACCGAGGGTCGCGCTGCTCGTCGTGCCGAGGCGTAGGCCGGCCTCGAAGAAGGCGTGAAGCTCGGTCGTGCGGAGGTTGCCGGTGGCTTCCGGCGTGGTGAACGATTGCTCGAAGTGGAGCTCGCCGCCGAGCTCGGTGCCGATGAGCACGCTGCGGCCGAAGCGGGCGCCGAGCGAGAGGCCCGGTCCGTGACGGAGGCCGAAGTCCGCGCCGATCCAGAGTGCGGAGTAGCGCGCGAGAAGGCGGAGATCCCACGCGGCTCCGCGGTCGTCGGCGTTGCGAGGCGGAGGCGGCGCCGGCTCGGGAGACGGCGTGGGTGGGGGAAGCGCGCCGGCGGGCGGCGTCTCGCTCGCGATCTCGGCACTGGCTTGCTCGCGGCTGAGCGCTTCGGCTTCGCCGAGCAGCGCTTCGGCGGAGGAGGCGACGACTTGACCCACGAGCTCTCGGCCGACGGCGTCGAGACCGCTCGGAAGCGTGAGCTTGCGCACGAGGTAGCGCTCGCCGCCGGGCGCGCGGAAGTAAAGGCGCGCTTCGCGTGCGGACCGCAGCGCGATGAAGACGCCGAGCGTGCCCTTCGTTTGCTCTTCGAAGAGCGCATCGGGATCGAAGCGGGGCGTGCGCTCGATCTGGGCCTCCACCTGCTGTCGTTCGAGGAGCTCCTCGATGAGCGCCGGAAGCTCGGGATCGGCGCCCACGTCCGCGACGAGCACGACGCGCGCACGTTGATGGTCGCTCGCCACGTTGCTTGCGGCATCGGCGGCCGTGTCCCCCGCGTGCGCCGGGCGCGGTCGCGCCGTGCAAAGCGTCAAGGCGACGGCGAGTGCCCAACCGCGGCGGAGCCGCTTACGGGTTTGGTTCGGAAGCATGAGCAGCCGCGTCGAGCGCATCGATGCGGGCTTCCGCGCGGGTGCGGTACACGCTGTTGCCGTAGCGCGCCACGAGCTCGGCCCAGGCGCGCCGCTCGTCGGCAGCCCTACCCTGCGCCGACAGCGCGCTCGCTCGCCCCACCAGCGCTTCTTCCGTGAGATCACCCGCGCCTCCCTTGAGGTACGAGTTGAATGCGGCTTCGGCTTCGCGCGCGCGCCCGGCACCGAGCAAGAGCTTGCCGAGCGAGACCTGCGACACGCGCGCTTCGTTCGTGCCGGGGAAGCGCGTCGAGAGCTCGGAGAATAGCGCCCTGGCGGTCGTGAGATCGCCCGAGCGGCGCGCGGCGCTCGCGTCGCGGAAGAGGCTCGCCGCCGTCTTCTCGGCGGGGGCTCCGTGGCTTGGTGCGGCGGCCGGCGTCGGTGCGGCGGGCTCGCTGTGCGCTCGCGCCGGGGATTCGCCGGGGGTTGGCGAAGCCGCGGATTCGACGGGCGCTGGCGCTGCGGTCGCCGCGGACGTGCCGAGCGAGGCCGAGGGGGGCTCGGTCGCGGTGCGTCGTGCCGGTGCCGCCGAGCGCGCCGCGGTGTGGGCGGTGGCGCTCGCGAGCCCGCGCTCGAGCTCGAGGCTCCGCGCCCGTCGCACGGCAACGACGCCCGTCGCCGCCGCGACCGATGCGACGGCGAGCGAGGCGGCGATCGCAAGGACGAAGCGCGCGCGCAGGGGACGCCGCCGGACCGGAGCCGTCTCGAGCAGAGCGGCTGCGGCGCGCGCAATGAGCGCATCGTCGCCCGGGCGCACGACGGTCGCTGCGTCGAAGCTTTGGCCCACGTCGTGAGCCGTGCGCACGAGGGCGCTCGCTTCGATGGCCTGCTCGAGGGCGCGCTGCTCTTCGGCGCGCAAGGTGCCGCGGCGCGCGCGGATCGAGAGATCCAGCGCATCGGTGAGCTCGAGGGGCTTCGCGCTCGTCATGGCTTCGGCCCGAGGAGAGCAAGGAGGCGTGGATCGGCGCTCACACTCTCGCGCAGGCTCGCGAGCGCCGTGCGCAGGCGGCTGCGTGCCGTGTTGAGTGGCACGCGTTGGGCCTCCGCAGTCTCGTCGACGGAGTAGCCGAGCAGCGTGTGCAGGACGAGCGCTTCGGCTTGTGCTTCCGGGAGGCGGTCGAGGAGCTCGCGCAGCGCGTGGCGGCGCTGGGCGGCAACGTGCGCCTCGCTCGGCGAAGCGTCGCGGCTCGGCAGCTCGACGAGCTCGTCCGGCGCCGCGAGCGGCGTGTAGCGTCGCCGGTAGCCGGCACGCCGGCGCGCGGCCAGCGCCGTCTGTACGGCGACCCGGCTCGCGAAATGCAGGAGCCGGCACTCTCCGCGGAAGCTCGGCAGCGCGGAGTACACGGCAGTCATCGCTTCTTGCAGCACGTCGTCGACATCCGGATGCGCGGCGCCGAGCACTCCACGCACCGCGCGCAAGAGCGACGGGCCGAGGGTCACGAGGAGCGTACGCTGCGCTTCCCGGTCGCCCTCCACCGCGAGCCGGGCGAGCGCCCCGAGCGGGTCGACGGCGGGCGTCACCTGGGGCCCCGGCGCGGCCGCCGAGCGAGGGAAGCGAAGCAGTCGCAGCACGCTCAATCAACGTAGCTTGGGCCCCAAAAACGGACCATTGTCGGCGCGGAAAGGTCCGGGATGGCAGGCTCACGCAACAGATCGGGCATGAACAAGCTGGGATGGATTCTGGTGGCGGTGGGCGCTGGGGCGGGTGGAGTTGCGGGCTGCTCGGGACAGCAGGAGATCGTGGGCTCTCACGACGCGGCGGGGATGGGTCACGGTGGCTCGAGCGGCACCGACGGCTCGAGCCAAGCCGGCGGAGGTGGGACGAGCTCGAGTCACGCCGGTAGCGGCGGATCCGCCGCCAGCCACGCCGGCAGCGGTGGTTCGGGGGAGAGCCACGCGGGGACCGGTGGCACGGGCGAAGTCTTCGGGGGCGGCGGCTCTGCCGCGGGCGGGGGCGGTGGGACCGACAGCTCGCACGCCGGGGGTGGTGGCATCTCGAACGAGCACGCAGGCGCCGGAGGCACGAGCGCTGGTGCAGGCGGCACGAGCCACGGCGGCATGGACACGGCCGGAGGCAGTGGTGGTACCGAAACGGCCGGTGGTGGCGGCTCGCACGATGCCGGCTCCGGTGGCATGAGTGGGAGCGGGCAGGCGGGCGGTGGCGGGACGCGAATGACCCTCGACGGCGGCTGGTGTCCCACGACGGATTGCTACGGCCTGTACGCGTCCGAGGACGGCCCCTGCACGGTCGGCGAGGACGCGCTCTGGACCTGCCACGCGGGCGTGAGCGGCGACTACGAGTTCATCAGCGCGAATTGCCCGAGCACGGGCCAAGGCACCCCGCTGCCGCAATTCTGCTGCCCGCGCGATTTCATCGCCGAGTGCCTCGGCATCAACTGAGGCAGAGCGCGATGGCTAAAGAGCGAACGACACGCCGTCCAGCGAGAGCTGGGTCTTGGCGGTCGCCAGCAGGTTGTCGAGGCTGCGAACCGTCACCGCGCGCGGCGAACGCGCCTAGCCTTGTCGCTCAGCCGACGGTAGCCTCCCGAACCCCGCATGACCGAGCCCGCGAGCCTGCCGTTCATGAATCCGGAGCTGCCGCTCGACGAGCGCGTTCGCGATCTGGTGTCGCGCTTCACGCTCGAAGAGAAAGCGGGTCAGATGCTGCACGAAGCGCCGGCAGTGCCGCGCCTCGGCGTGCCCGCCTACAACTGGTGGAACGAGGGGCTCCACGGCGTGGCACGCGCCGGCATTGCGACGGTGTTCCCGCAGGCGATTGGGCTCGCTGCGATGTGGAACGTCCGGCGCCTGAACGAGATCGCCGTCGCGATCAGCGACGAAGCGCGCGCGAAGCACCACGAGTTTTTGCGTCACGACGACCGCGGCTACTACACGGGCCTCACCTACTGGAGCCCGAACATCAACATCTTCCGTGACCCGCGCTGGGGCCGCGGTCACGAAACGTACGGCGAGTGTCCGCACCTCACGGCGCGTCTCGGTGTCACGTTCGTGCGTGGACTGCAGGGCGACGATCCGAAGTACCTGAAGCTCGTCGCGACCCCGAAGCACTTCGCCGTGCATAGCGGCCCCGAAGCGCTGCGCCACGCCTTCGACGCCGTCGTTTCGCCGAAGGATCTGCGCGAGACGTACCTGCCCGCCTTCCACGCCACGATCATGGAAGCGAAGGCCGAGAGCATCATGGGCGCGTACAACCGCACGAACGGCGAGCCGTGCTGCGGGAGCCAAGCGTTGCTCGTCACGCTCTTACGCGGCGAGTGGAAGTTCGAGGGCTTCGTCGTCAGCGACTGCTGGGCGATCCGCGACTTTCACGAGCACCACCACGTCACGAAGACGTGGGAGGAGTCCGCGGCGATGGCCGTCAAGGCCGGCTGCGACCTCAATTGCGGCTGCACCTACGAGCACATTCCTTCGGCGGTAAAGCAAGGCTTGCTCCGCGAAGCCGACCTCGACGTGTGCCTCGAGCGGCTTTTTCGCGCGCGTTTTAGGCTCGGGATGTTCGATCCGCCGGAGCGCGTCCCGTTCGCGTCGATCCCGTTCGAGGTGAACGACTGCGAGCTTCACGCCGAGCTCGCGCTCGTGGCCGCGCGCGAATCGCTCGTGCTGCTCAAGAACCGCGACGGCACGCTGCCCTTGTCGCGGGATCTGAAGAGCATCGCCGTGATCGGTCCGAACGCCGACGATCCGCTGGTCTTGGTGGGCAACTACCACGGCATGCCGTCGCAATCGGTGACGCCGCTCGCGGGGATCCGCGCCGCCGTGTCGCGTGGCACCAAGGTTTGGTACGCAGAGGGCTGCAAGCGCACGGGCGACAAGACGGAGGGGCTCGGTCGCTCGGCGATTCTGTCGGAGGCGCGCAGCATGGCCGAGCGCGCGGAGGTCGTCGTGCTGTGCCTCGGTCTCGACGCGGAGATCGAGGGCGAGCAGGCTGACGCCGGCAACTCCGAAGCCGCGGGAGACAAGGTGACGCTCGCGCTGCCGGGCCTCCAGCAGCGTTTGCTCGAAGAGGTCGTCGCCGTCGGCAAGCCGACCGTGCTCGTGATCCTCTCCGGCAGCGCGCTCTCCGTCGGTTGGGCCGACGAGCGCGTGGGCGCGATCATGCAGGCTTGGTATCCAGGCCAAGCCGCCGGCACCGCGCTCGCCGACGCGCTCTTCGGCAGCTACAACCCCGCGGGACGCCTGCCGGTCACTTTCCCGCGCTCACTCGCCGACGTGCCCGATTTCGCAAGCTACGCGATGCGCGGCCGCACCTATCGCTACCTCGAGAAGGAGCCGCTCTACCCGTTCGGCTACGGACTCTCGTACACGCGCTTCGAGTACTCGGGCCTCGCCGTCTCGAAACCGACGCTCGGTGCGGGCGACATCGTCGAAGTGACCGCCACGGTGACGAACGCGGGCTCGCGCGCGGGAGACGAAGTCGTCGAGCTTTACGTGAAGGATCTCGAAGCCTCGACGACCGTGCCGCACCACGAGCTCCGCGCCTTCGAGCGCATCACGCTCGCGCCCGGTGAGTCGCGCACGCTGTCATTCACGCTCACGGCACGCGACCTCTCGCTGATCGACGACGCCGGCCGCCGTATCCTCGAGCCCGGCACCCACCGCATCTTCGTCGGCGGCAGCCAACCCGACGCCCGCAGCGTCGCGCTCACGGGGCAGAAGCCACTCGCGATCGACGTGGAGCTCGCGGGGCCGCGGAGCGAGATCGCGTATTAGGCCGAATTGACGCGGGTGACCCTGCGTATTACACTCCTGTAAGGAAGGTAATACATGGCGGGTGCAATGCGTACGGTATCCTTCAAGTTGCCTGAACGCCTCGACGAGGCGTTGGATGCGTTGGCGCGACGGCGGAAGTCCAGTCGCTCGGCACTCGTGCGGGAAGCGCTCGAAGCGCTCGCGAAGGGCAGGCGACATTCCGTTACCGCTGCCGTCGACGAGCTCGTCGGCGCCGTCGAAGCCCCGGCGGATCTCTCGACGAATCCGAAGTACATGGCCCGGTATGGCCGGTGACGCGCATCGTCATCGATACTGGTCCGATCGTCGCACTCCTCAATCGACGTGATCCTCAGCACCGATGGGTGCGCGAGGTGCTCGATACGCTCGAACCGCCGGTCTTCACCTGCGAGGCGGTCGTCTCGGAGGCATGTTTTCTCTTGGCGC
>DATMCL010000227.1:0-39306 GCA_035558375.1 Polyangiaceae bacterium | reverse complement strand
TGATCCGCGCGTTTGCCTACATCACGCGCGATGGAACGCTCACGCCCACGCCGACGCCAGAGTCGATCGCCATTCAGGTTGCCGAAACGCACTCGGACGGCGCTGGGAATTTCTCGCTGCTCCTCCCGTCGTCCGTCGGCGAGCAATAGCGCGTCCTAGAACGCCGCTCGCCGGTGCGCCCGATTCGGCGCCCGTCGACGCACGCCGGAAACATTCGCCGTCGTAAGCCGGTCTCCCATGCTGGCGGCGACCCCTCGTGCACCCGAGCCGGTCGGCTGGCGTGGTCACTTGGCGCTGGAATTCGCGGTGCAAGGCGCGCGCACCTCCCTCTGCCGCCGCTCCCACGTCGGCCCCCTCTACGCCCAGCGGCCCTTCTATCCGGAGCCCGACGGCACCTGCCACGTGTACGTCCTTCACCCGCCCGGTGGCGTGGTCGGCGGGGACGAGCTCTCGGTCGAGCTCGCCGTGGGGCCGGGTGCGCGCGCCCTCGCGACGACCCCAGCCGCCACCAAGCTCTATCGTTGCCCCGAGCGCGGCTCCGTCGTTCGTAACGAGCTCCGGGTGCGCGAGGGCGGCGTGCTCGAGTGGCTCCCCGGCGAGACCATCGCGTTCGGCGGCGCGCGCGCGAGCCTCGTGACGCGCGTCGAGCTCGAGCCGGGGGCGCACTTCCTCGGCTGGGAGATCACGTGCCTCGGACGGCCCGCATCCGGGGATGGGTTCGCGACAGGCCGGCTCGACCAGCGCTTCGAGCTCACGCGCGGGACGCGGCCGCTGGTGCTCGAGCGCATGCTGCTCGAGGCCGAGGGAGCGCTCCGCCGCGGCGCCTGGGGTTGGGCGGAGCGCAGCGTTCACGGGGTCTTGCTCGCGACCACGGCGTCGAGCGCGCTCACGAGCGAGCTCCGCGAGCGCATTCACCCTGCTTTCCAGGCCGATCGCTTCGGCGTCACGACCCTCGGCGAGGTGACGCTCTGCCGCTACCTCGGCGCGCACGCCGGCGAGGCGCGCTCGTGTTTGGGCGGCGCCTGGGACATCATCCGCCGCCACCTGCTCGGTAAGCCCGCGGCGGCGCCGCGTATCTGGACCACCTGAGGACAGCATGGAGCTCTCGCCCCGCGAAAAAGACAAGCTCTTGATCTTCACCGCCGCGCTGCTCGCGGAGCGTCGCAAGGCGCGTGGGGTCAAGCTCAACTATCCCGAATCGATCGCGTTCATCACGGCCGCCATCCTCGAGGGGGCGCGCGACGGGCGCACGGTCGCCGAGCTCATGAGCTACGGCGCGACGCTGCTCACGCGCGCCGACGTGATGGAGGGCGTGCCCGAGATGATCCTCGAGGTGCAGGTCGAGGCCACGTTTCCCGACGGCACGAAGCTCGTGACCGTCCACCACCCCATTCCCTGAGAGGTCCCGTGATCCCCGGTGAAATCATGACGGCCGAAGGCGAGCTCGAGCTCAATGCGGGGCGTCCGACGCTGCGCGTCCGCGTGTCGAACACGGGCGATCGGCCGATTCAGGTCGGCTCGCACTACCACTTCTACGAGACGAATCGCGCGCTCGCGTTCGACCGCGAAGCGACCCGCGGTTATCGCCTGAACGTCGCCGCGGGCACGGCCGTGCGCTTCGAGCCCGGCCAAGAGCGCGAGGTCGAGCTCGTCGCGTTCGCCGGCGAGCGCAAGGTGTTCGGCTTTCAGGGCCGCGTGATGGGCCCGCTCGGAGGCGGCTCGTGACGCGCATCGGTCGTGATGCCTACGCCGCGATGTACGGCCCCACCGTCGGGGACCGCGTGCGCCTCGGCGACACCTCGCTCGTGATTCAGGTGGAGCAGGACCGCACCATCTACGGCGAAGAAGTGAAGTTCGGCGGCGGCAAGGTGATCCGCGACGGCATGGGCCAAAGCCAGCGCGGCGATGCGGAAGCCGTCGACACCATCATCACGAACGCGCTCATCCTCGACCACTGGGGCATCGTCAAAGCCGACATCGGCATCAAGAACGGGCGCATCCAGGGCATCGGAAAAAGCGGCAACCCGGACGTGCAGCCCGGCGTGAACATCGTGATCGGGCCCGGCACCGAGGTCATCGCGGGGGAGGGACTCATCGCCGTACCAGGCGGTATCGACGCGCACATCCACTTCATCTGCCCGCAGCAGATCGAAGACGCCCTGATGAGCGGCGTCACGACCATGATCGGCGGCGGCACGGGCCCGGCCGCCGGCACCAACGCCACGACCTGCACACCGGGTCCGTTTCACCTCGCCCGCATGTTGAAGGCCGCGGACGGCTTGCCGATGAATCTCGGCTTCCTCGGCAAAGGCAATGCGAGCTTGCCGGCCGCGCTCGACGAGCAAATTCGGGCCGGCGCCATGGGCCTCAAGCTGCACGAGGATTGGGGCACGACCCCGGCCGCCATCGACTGCTGCCTCGGCGTCGCCGAGCGCTTCGACATCCAGGTCGCGATTCACACGGACACGCTGAACGAGTCCGGCTTCGTCGAGGACACGTTCGCGGCGTTCAAGGGCCGCACCATCCACGCCTACCATACGGAGGGCGCCGGCGGCGGCCACGCGCCGGACATCATCCGCGCCTGCGGCGAGCCGAACGTGCTCCCGTCGTCGACGAACCCGACGCGCCCGTACACGGTGAACACCATCGACGAGCACCTCGACATGCTCATGGTGTGTCACCACCTCGATCCGAGCATTCCGGAGGACATCGCCTTCGCCGAGTCGCGCATCCGCCGCGAGACGATCGCCGCGGAGGACATCCTCCACGATCTCGGCGCGTTCAGCATGATCTCGTCGGATTCGCAGGCCATGGGCCGCGTCGGCGAGGTCGGCATCCGCACCTGGCAAACCGCGCACAAGATGAAGCTCCAGCGCGGCTCCTTGCCCGAGGATCCGGCGGAGCACGACAACTTCCGCGCGCGCCGCTACATCGCCAAGTACACGATCAATCCGGCCATCGCGCACGGCGTTGCGCACGAGGTCGGGTCGCTCGAAATAGGCAAGCTCGCCGACATCGTGCTCTTCGCGCCCGCGTTCTTCGGCGTGAAGCCCGCGCTGATCATCAAGGCCGGCAGCATCGTCGCGGCGCCCATGGGCGATCCCAACGCGTCGATCCCCACGCCGCAGCCGGTGCACTACCGCCCGATGTTCGGCGCCGTCGGACCGGCGGTCGCGGTGACGAGCGTCACCTTTCTCCCCGCCGCCGCGCTCGAGGCGGATCTTCCGCAGCGGCTCGGCCTTCAGAAGCGTCCCGTGGTCGTGAAGGGCACGCGGCGCATCACCAAGCGCGACATGGTCCACAACGCGCTGTTGCCGAGGATCGAGGTCGATCCGGAGACGTACGAGGTGCGCGCCGACGGAGAGCTCCTCCGCTGCGAGCCGCTTTCGGTGCTGCCGCTCGCGCAGCGCTACTTCCTCTTCTAGCCATGAAAACCGCACGGAGCGTCACCCGCGAAGCGCCCCCCGCACCGACCGGTACGGTCGTGCTCGATTTCGAGCACCGCCAAAAACACCGCTTTCTCGCGACCCTCAGCGACGGGCGCGAGCTTGGCGTGCACCTCCCGCGCGGCACGCTCCTCGCCGACGGCGACCTGCTTCGCACGGACGACGGCGAGACGATCCTCGTGCGCGCCGCCGACGAAGAACAAAGCGTCGCCGAGTCGTCCGACACCTTGCTGCTGACGCGCGTCGCCTACCACCTCGGCAATCGGCACGTGGCGCTGCAGATCGAGCCCGGTCGCGTCAGCTACCTCCACGACCACGTGCTCGACGACATGGTGCGAAGGCTCGGCGCCCCGGTGAGCTTTCGCTCGGCGCCGTTCCGCCCGGAGAGCGGCGCCTACGGCAGCCACGCCGGCACGCACGACCACGGGCACGATCACAGCCACGGGCACAGCCACGGGCACCCGCGCATCCACGAGCACACGCCCGGCGTGAAGAAATCGTGATGCCGCCGCTGCCGGGCTTGCTTCGGCTCCTGCAGCTCGCGAGCCCCGCGCTTCCGATCGGCGCCTTCGCCTACTCGCAGGGGCTCGAAGCCGTCGTCGAGCAGCGGACGATCCGCGACGAGGCGACGGCCGCGGACTTTCTCGCCGGAGTCCTGGCGGACGGCGTGGCGCGCCTCGAGCTCCCGTACCTCCTGCGCTTGTATCGGGCTTTCTCGGCCGGCGACGCCATGGCCGCGGAGCGCTGGTCGGCCGAGCTCTTCGCGTCGCGCGAGACGGCCGAGCGGCGGCTCGAGGACCAGCATCTCGGTCGCTCGCTCGCGCGGCTCCTCGTCGATCAGGGCGTGAAGGACGCCGAGCCCTGGTGCAGCTCCGAGGTCGTGACGCACGCAGCGCTCTTCGCGCTCGCCGGCGCCCGCTTCGATGTTCCGGAGCACGCGCTCGTCTCGGGTTTCGCGTTCAGCTGGCTCGAAAGCCAAGTGAGCGCGCTCACCCGGCTCGTTCCGCTCGGCCAGCTCGCGGCGCAGCGCGTGCTCTCCGCGGTTGCCACGCGGATCCCGTCCGCCGTCGAGCTCGCGCAGGGCCTTTCCGACGCCGAGCTCGGTGCGACGCTCCCCGGCCTCGCGCTGGCCAGCGCCTGGCACGAAACCCAATACAGTCGCCTGTTCCGATCGTGAGGAAACCATGAGCACTCGTTCCGAAGAAACCCTGCGCGTCGGCGTGGGCGGCCCCGTCGGCTCCGGCAAGACCGCGCTCGTCGACGCTCTCTGCAAGGCGATGCGCGCCCGCTTTCGCATGGCCGTCGTCACCAACGACATCTACACGCGCGAGGATGCGGATTTCCTGGTCCGGAGCGGCGCTCTCAGCGAGGACCGCGTCCTCGGGGTCGAAACCGGCGGCTGCCCCCACACCGCCATTCGCGAGGACGCGTCCATCAATCTCGAGGCCGTCGAGCTACTCCTGACGCGGCACGCGCCCCTCGATCTCGTCATCATCGAGAGCGGCGGCGACAACCTCGCAGCCACCTTCAGCCCCGAGCTCTCCGATCTCACGCTCTACGTCATCGACGTCGCGGCCGGCGACAAGATCCCGCGCAAGGGCGGCCCCGGCATCACGAAGAGCGATCTCCTGATCATCAACAAGACCGATCTCGCTCCCCACGTCGGCGCCTCGCTCGACGTCATGCGCCGCGACGCCGCCAAAATGCGCGGCGAGCGCCCCTTCGTCTTCACCAACCTCAAGACGGGCGACGGCCTCGCTTCCGTCATCGACTTCATCGTGAAGCAGGGGCTCTTGAGCGAGGCCGGAAGCACGAGCGCCCCCGGCCAGGCGTAGCGCCTCCGTACGGCGCCGTACGGAGGCGGGGGCATCGCCTCACCCGCTACTGCGGGCAGGCGAGTCCGCGGCAGATGCCGTACTCTTGGAGCTGGAAGCCGGTGGCGTTCACCGTGCTGCCGTCGGGGCATCCGACGACGATTTGCTCACCCATCTGCGCGTAGGTGAGGGCGTCGTCGCCGCGCGTGAGCGTTACGCCGGTTTGGTCTCCGGCGATGCCGATGCACGGCTCTTCGTCGCCGGGGCCGTAGAAGCCGACCGCGTCGCCTGCCAGCATGATCTTCGAGCCGTCCGACCACTCGAGCGTCGTGCCGCCGGAGACACTGCACATGCCGCCGAGATCGGGCTCGTAGCAGCCCGCGAGGAAGTCCTCGAAGCACGAGCCGAAGAGCGGATTCTCCGTGTCGTCGCACGACACCACCGGATCGGGCATGTCGCTCGTCGTCACGTAGAAGTAGCTGATGCACATCTCGTCGGTGGTGCTGTCGCCCCAGCGCACGCTCTCCGTGCGCGAGCGCGTGTCGAATCCGCACGTGATGTTGAGCGCAGCGACGTCTTTCAGCGCGAGGGGCGTGTCGTACCACCAGGCGTTTTGCCAATGGAAATCCCAACGGTCGACGTCGACGAGGCATTGGCTCGTCTTGCCCTCGGCCGAGACGTGCAGGGTACGGCCGAGCGTGTGCATGTGGGGGAGGGCGCCGTGGACCTTGAAGCTCGCGGGCTGGTCGAACCCGTTCGTGGCGGACGCTTCGACGTGCTCGCGGCCGGGAGGAACGACGAACTGGTCGTTGACGGCGGCCCAGTACTGCCCGGTGATCACCGGCTCCTTCGCGTAGCGGAGCGCAACGCGCGTGCGGTCGGGATACACGCCGTTCTCGAGGTTGTAGTGGATCTGCACGATGAGCTTGCGCCCGGCTGCGAGCTTCACGCCCGTGCCTTTCGGAAACGCGATGCTGCCGGCACCGGGCGCCCACAACGCGAGCGGACTCGCCTCGACGCCCGCGCTTCCGAAGCACGTGTAGCCGGCGCCGTCGGTGGCGGCGTCGAGCGCTTCCGCGTCGGTGACGGCTTGCTCGGTTGCCGGCTGATAGACGATCACGTGGTGCACCACGCGCGAATCGCCGGGGATCATCTGGTACTCGGTGACGAACTCGGCCTCGTCGGTCGGTGCGTCGACGACGAAGCAGCGGTAGTCGTCTTGGCCGAGGCTCGCGTCGGGCGTGTAGTCGGTGCCGATGTCCACGATCGCATCGGGATCCTCGAGGGTCGGCGGCGGATCCGGCGGCTGCCGCTCGACGTCCGCGTCACCCGCGGGTGCGCCCCCTTTGGCCCACGCAGCGAACGTCTGGATCTCCTCCGACGTGAGCCAGCGCGCGTTCGAGTACGTGTTGCACGAGCCATCGTTGTTGACCGGCATTGGTGGCATCTCGCGGGCGGTCGTCTTGTCGGCGATGTCGCCCGCGTACTTCTTGACGGTCGCGTAATCGGTGAATGCCACGGGCGCGATGCCGCCCTCCTGGTGGCAGGTCGTGCAGTGGGCGTCGAGAAGCGGCGCCACGTCCTCTGAATAGGTGGGTGTCGGCGGCGTCGCGCCGGGTTTCGTCTCTTCCGAGCTGCTGCAGCCGGCGGCCCCGAGCACGAAGAAAAGGGCCCCGGCCGCCGTTCCCCAACGGTATTGCTTTCCCATACGGCGTCGTATGGTCCCAGTTTCGACGCGCGTCAAGCCCGTTCGTAGTAGGATTGTCGTCGTGCCCTCGAAGCGCAGCGGCCCGAGACGCCCCAAGAAGGCCCCGCGGGGGACGAGGTCGAAGGCAGCGCCCGCGAAGCCGCGACTCTCGCGCACGGATTGGATACATGGCGCGTACGAGGCGCTCGGCGATCGAGGCATCTCCGCCATCACGGTGGACGCGCTCGCGCAACGACTCGGTGTCACCAAGGGGAGCTTCTATTGGCACTTTCGCGATTCCGAGGACCTGCTTGGCGCCGTGGTGGCCCATTGGGAGGAGCTCGCCGTCGATCGGGTGCTCGGCGACCTCCTTCAGCTCGGCAGTCCCTGCGCTGTAATTCGTCGGATTATTTCGCACACCGTGGGAATCGACGAGCCGGAGCGGCGGTTGCGTTACCGGGTCGAGGCCGTGATGGCAGCCATGGCGGAATGGCACCCGATCGTCCGGCCCGTCTACACGCGTGTCATGCAGCGACGACTCAATGGACTCTCCGTGCTCTACCTGGCCACGGGCATGAGCGCGCCCGAGGCGGCACGCGCGGGCGAGCTCGCGGTGGTGACGCTCGTTGGCGTCTATCCGCTCCTCATGAGCCGCCCTCTTTCGACTCAGGCAGACGCCGATCGCCTGACGGAGCTTTTGTGCGACCGTTTGCTGCCTGCGCGCTGCAAGGAGGCTCCCGAGCCGGCTTGACCCGGAACCATACCGATTAGTACGGTTTGTGTGACGCGAACGCCGCGTGCCCGGTTGCTGCCGGACATCACTTCCCGTAGCCCGCGGCCACGATGTTCGCTTGCACCGCGTCGTCCGCCTCGTCCGACGGATAGCCCGAGGTCATGACCCCCTCGAAGAAGCTGCCGATGGCGCCGTTGCTGTTGTCGCCGCCGATGCCGAGGATGATGGCGCCCTGCTTCTTCATGGGGTTGTAGCCCTGCGTCGTCGGGCGCCCGCCGTCGTACATGGTCTTCAGGGCGCCGGACTGCGCGTTGCCGCCCTTGATCGCGAAGCCTCCGGCTTTGCCCTTCACGACCGCGGTCACGTACTCGCTCGTGAGCGGCGTGTTGGCGTTGTTCGCCGACAGGCTCTGCCCGGCGAAGAGGCCATTCTCGAGATCGGCCATCACCCAGGGGCCGTTGCCTTGGCCTTTGCCCCAGAAGGTGCAATTGCCGAAGTAGATCGCCTCCATCGTGCCGTTGCCGTCGTCGTTGTTGGTCGTCTCGGCGTTGCCGTAGTCGAAGCAGCAGCCGTCGTTGTAGTGCTTGCCGCTCGTGACCATGTACTCGCCTTCGGGCTGGTCGCCCGTCGCGATGCCCATCGTCTTGTTGTTCCGGTAGCCCATGCCGGTGGCGATGGAGATGCCGTAGACGCTGTGGCCGCCGACCGTGAGCTTGAGCGCCGTCGCGCTTGCCTCCTTGTCGGCCTCGGGCTTCGCGCCGCCGCCCGGCGCGCTCGTGAGGTGATTGGCCTTCGGCGATTGATCGTAAATGATGGAGATGGTGCACGTCGTGCCCATGCAGAACGCGTCCTGCACGGCGGCGTCCGCGAAGCCGCCCGCTGCGAGCACGGGGATGTCCTTCGTGGTTTTGTCGGACGTGCGCTTCACCTGGTAGAGGTTGCCCGTGTACGCGCCGTAGAGGGCGCGCACCGTGCTGTGCGCCGCGACGCACGGCGTGTTGCCGGTCGCGTAGATGTCGCAGGGCCCGGTCACGCTACCCGCGCCGCCGGCACCAGCGTTTCCGGCGGCGCCCGCTGCTCCTCCGCTTCCGGACATGCCGCCGTTCGCCTTGCCGCCCGAGCCCGCAGCGCCGCCCGACATGGCGCCGCCGGCACCGCCAGCGTTGCTCTTGCCGCCTCCCGGTTGAGTGCCGGCCGTTCCTGCTTGCGGGGACGTGCCGCCCGATGACAGCGCACCTGCGGCGCCACCGGCGCCAGCCTGGCTAGCACCTGAGGCGCCGGCGCCGCTTGCCGCGCCACCAGCGCCGGAAAAAGCTCCTGCCGATCCGTTCCCGGAAGCTCCTCCCCCACTCGCGCTGCTTCCGCCTTGGCCGGCGCTGCCGGTCGAGCCTCCGGTGCCCCCCTGGGATCCGCCAGTCGCGGCGTGGCCTGCCGCGCCGGTTGGGGCCACGTCGCCGTTACCGCACGCGGCCAGCGCCCACAGGGAGAGCACGACGAGCGAGGAGGTTCTCATCCGGTGTGCAGTAGCGCGAGCGCGCGAAGTCCTTTCAAGAAATCGCATGCGACAAGGGTTCGCATCGAGCGGCACTGCACCGCAGACCGCTCTATCGATCGCGAATTTTTCGGGCCCGCTTCGCTCGAGACCCGAAAAATTCACTGGTCTACGCCGAGATCTGTCTGACGGTGCTCTCTTGTTCCATCGACCCGAGCGAGCTCGGGGTGTGCAGGTCGAGCGGAAGTTTCGTCGGTGGTGACGGAAACGGAACCAGTTCCCCACTGCACTCCAAGTGATCCGTTGCGTCCGACGTCCTCAACGCCTCGCGGTGCGCGCAGGGTCGGTCACGGCGGCGCTCGCCTGCATGGCGAGCGCTTTCGTTGCCGCTTGCTCCGACTCGAACGCGGGCGACGTCGGCGCGCGCGCCGCGCGAGACGGCGCCGGTACCGGGGGCGCCGGCGCTGCTGGTCGCGCGTCGACGGCGGGAACCAGCGGGACGGGCGGCGCTTCGGCTTCGGGCAGCGGCGGAAGCACGGGCATGGGGGGCACCTCGTCGACCGGCGGAGCGGCGGCCGGGGGTATTGCATCGAGCGGCGCGACCGCCGGCGCCGGCAATGTTTCGAGCGCGGGTGCCGGTGGCCTCGGCGCGGGAGGTCAGTCAGCGAACGGCGGCACGGGCGAAGGCGGCAGCCCTGCCGGCGGCGCGGGCGGCGTTGCTCCAGCGGGAGCTGGCGGTGTCGCAGGATCAGCGGGCTCGAGTGCCGGCGCTCCCGCGGTGTGCCCTTCGACGTTCAAGAACCCGCTGCTCTGGGAGGATCTCGCGGACCTCGAGCTCATCCGCGTCGACGACACCTACTACTACACGGCGTCGACCATGCACTTCTCGCCCGGTGCCCCGATTCTGAGATCGTACGATCTGGTCAATTGGGAGTACGTCGGGCACTCCGTGCCGGCGCTCGATTTCGACAAGTCCTACGACCTGAACGGCGGGCACGCCTACATCAATGGAATTTGGGCGTCGACCCTCCAGTATCGGAAGAGCAACAAGACCTTCTACTGGATGGGCTGCATGCACAACGTCGGCGGCGGCTACGTCTACACCGCGACGGCGCCGGAAGGTCCTTGGACGAAGCACAAGTCGAGCGGCTGCTACTACGACATGGGTCTGCTGATCGACGAGGACGACACCATGTACGTCGCGTACGGCAACACGACGATCAGCGTCGCGGAGCTCAGCGCCGACGGCTTCAGTCAGGTGAAGAATCAGCAGGTGTTCACGTCGCCGTCCGACCTGGGTCCGCTCGAGGGCTCGCGCTTCTACAAAGTTGACGGAAATTACTATATCTTGACGACGCAGTACGCGAACGGGGAGTACGTGCTGCGCTCGACGAGCGGCCCTTTCGGTCCCTACACGCTCCAGCCGTTCGCGGCGCAGGTCAAAACGCCCCTCTCCGGCGCCGGCTATCCGCATCAAGGCGGCCTGATCCAGACGCAGAACGGAGACTGGTATTATGGGTCGTTCCTCGACGCGTATCCCGGCGGACGCATTCCCTCGCTCGCGCCCGTCACCTGGAAGGACGGCTGGCCCGTGCTGACGCTGAGCGACGGCGGTTGGGGGGCGAGCTATCCGTTCCCGAACCTGCCCTGCGGCGCCGGACGGGTGAAGCCGCTTACGGGGACGGACACCTTCGCGACGGCGGCGCTCGGGCCGGAGTGGGAATGGAACCACAATCCGGACAACACGAAGTGGTCGTCGGGGGCTGGGCTGACGCTACAGACGGCGACCGTCACCGACGATCTCTACGCGGCGCGGAACACGCTGACGCATCGGATCTTGGGTCCGACGTCCACCGCCACGATCGAGCTCGATACGAGCACCATGAAGGACGGCGATAGTGCCGGCTTGGCGCTGCTGCGCGATTCGTCCGCGTGGATTGGCGTGAAGCGCGCCGCCGGCAGCTCCAAGGTCGCGATGGTCAATGGGCTCACCATGGACGGGAGCTGGAACACCACGGGCAAGGGGACGGAGGTCGCGAGCGCCGACGCGACCGGTGCTACACTCTGGCTGCGCATCACCGCCGACATTCGCCCTGGGGCGAACAGCAAGGGCCGCTTCTACTACAGCGTCGATGGCACGACCTTCAAGGAGCTCGGCAGCGGTTTCACGATGAAGAACGCCTGGGAATTTTTCATGGGCTACCGCTTCGGGATTTTCAACTACGCGACGCAGTCGCTCGGTGGCTCCGTCAAGGTTCTTTCATTCGAATTGGAAGCGGCTCAATGAGAGCATGGCCTCTACTCGGCCTCGGCCTTGCGCTCGGATGCAGCGACACCGGTGGCACGCCCGTGACGCCAGGGACAGAAGACGGCGGCACGAGTGGCGGCGGCACCGCAGCGCTCGCCGGTGCGACGTCTTCGGGCGGCAGCGGCGGAAACGGCGCCGGCTCGGGGCGGGGTGGCTCGTCGGCGGGGAGCGCAGTCGGCGGCGGCGCAGGGAGCGGCGGAACCACTTCGAACGCGGGGACGTCACAGAACGGCGGTTCGACGGTGGGCGGTGCAGGCACGACGTCCTCGGGAGGGCGGGGCGGCTCGAGCGGCCAAGGCGACGCCGCGAACGCAGGTACCGCGGCGGCGAGCGGCGAAGCACAAGGCGGCAAAGGCGGAGTGTCCGGTGCCGGCGGTGACGCGGGCGTGTCGAGCGCCGGGCGTGGTGGCGCAGCAGGCGCGGGTGGAGTGGGCGGAAATGCGGCTGGCGCGGCGGGCGGTGGCAGCACGATCGACACGACGAACGTGACCACGGCGTGCCCGGGCGCGGTCCCCGCCGGCGTGACCTCGAGCTGGTGCTCCTGCGAGCAGTGGGGCGAGAAGGCGAGCGGCAGCATCACCTACTACAACAACATCTGGGGCTCGGGTCCCGGACCGCAATGCATCTGGCTCGCGGACGGCGGCATGTGGGGCGTCGCCGCGAAGCACCCGAACACGAGCGGCATCAAGTCGTATCCCAATGTCTCGCTGTCGCCGCAGAAGGCCATCTCCAGCATCAACACGTACACGAGCAGCTTCGACGTGATCATGCCGACCGGCGGCGCGTACGACACTGCGTACGACTTGTGGGTCAAAGGCACGACCTCCGCACGCATCGAGATCATGCTGTGGGTGACCTTCCAAGGCGGGGTGCAGCCGATTGCCAAGTCGTACGACGCCTCGGGAGCCGTGGCCGACGCGAAGAACGTCACCGTGGGCGGGCACACGTGGAACGTGTTCTACGGTTCCAATGGCGCGAACGACGTCGCATCGTTCGTGCGCACGAGCATCACGAGCTCGGGCAGCGTGGACATCAAAGCGATCTTGTCGTGGCTCATCGCCAACAACCACTCGAGCTATGCCGTCTTCACCGATAGCTACACGCTCGACCAAGTTCAGTTCGGAACCGAGATCAGCTCCGACAGCGGCACCGGCGCGTACGTGACGAAGAGCTTCGCAGTCACGTCCAACTAAAGTGCGCATAGGCCGATCGGCCTAGTCACCGCAAACGTTGCACCGAGCGCGCGATGCAGCCTATTGCTGCGTCGCGATCCGTTCGCGCTGTCATGGGCATTCTGTCGACGGGACGCCCCGCACGCAGTGCCGCGTGGCCCCACTAGACGGACCAAAAAAAAGACAGGCCGGTCGACGGAACGGGAGCAGGCACGCCACTGCAATAAGCCCGAGTCTTTTTTCCCGACCGGGCTCGAGTTTGCAATGACGCACGCGACATCGTTCTTTCGTCTCGCTTCGTGGTCCACCGCTGCTGTGCTCGCCTACGGCTGCGCTTCCCCCGCCCCGGACGACACCGGAACGGGCGGCACCGGAGGCACCGGTCACGGCGGTTCCGGCGGCTCGACCGCTGGAGGCTCGAGCGGCAAGTCGGCCGGGGGCGCCGGCACGACGAGCATGGGAGGCACTGGCGGCTCGGGAGGTTCGAGCGGCTCGAGTGGAAGCGGTGGTGGTGCAGGCGCGGGCGCGGGCGGATCCGCCGGGACGCTCACGGCCGGTGCGGGTGGAATGAGCGGCACTGCGGGTAGCGCGGGGAGCTCGTCCGGGGCGGCAGGGAGGATGGGCTCGGGTGGAGCCGGGGCAGGCGCCGGTGGGCGTATGGGTAGCGGCGGGGCCGGCGCTGGAATGGCCGGTGCGAGCGCGGGCATGTCGGGCGCTGGCGCTGCGGGCGCGGCAGGCGCGGCGGGCGGTGGCTCCGGCGACGGCAAGTCCGCCGGGTGCGGCAAGGCGCCGGGCATCGCGAGCGGCATGTACAACAACGGCCAGCACATTTCGATCACGGCCGCCAGCATGCAGCGCCGGTACATCCTCAACGTGCCGGCCAACTACGACAACACCCACCCTTACAAGCTCATCATTGCCTACCACGAGCTCAACGGCAATGACGACGAGATGTACAAGAACAAGTACTACCACCTACTCCCGCTGTCGCAGGACAAGGCCATCTTCGTCGCGCCGAACGGCCAGAAGAACAATGCAAGCTGCAGCGACGCCTCCGGCTGCGGCTGGCCGAACCCGAACAACTCCGATCTCGCGCTCGCCGACGCCGTCGTCAAAGAGATCGAGGACAACTTCTGCGTCGATACCAACCGCATCTTCGCGACCGGGTGGAGCTACGGCGGAAGCATGTCGTACAAGACTGCTTGCGAGCGGCCACTCGGAGGCTCGAACGGGTTCGTGCGTGCGATTGCGGTGTACTCGGGCTCTCAGCTCAGCGGCAACTGCACGCCGACCAAGCCCGTCGCCTACTTCGCGTCGCACGGAACCCACGATTCGGTGCTGAACTACAGCAACGGTGTGGGTCTGGCGCAGAACTTCGCCAAGGCCAACGGTTGTACCTGGGCCACTCCCACGCAGGTCAGCAGCGGTGCCCACGTGTGCACCAGCGAGATGGGGTGCATGAGCGGCTACCCCGTCGAGTTCTGCTCCTTCAACGGCGATCACACGCCGGATCCGGACAACGGACAGGGCGGCAGCAGCTGGGTCTATCAGCCCGTCTGGGACTTCTTCAATCAGTTCTGACGGCGGAGCGCTCGGCGCCGCCTCGCGCTCGCGACTCCGAGCACACCGAGCGTCATCGCAAGGAGGGCGCCGCGGTCGCTCGCGTCGCCCGCCACCTTGCACCCGCAGCCGCTACTCGTGTCGGACGGAGCCGGGGGCGGCGTCTCACTGCCGCCGGCCGCGGGAGCACCTGCACCCGTCGCCGTGCCGCCGCCGCCGCTGCTGCCACCCGCGCCGCCTGCCGGAGCACCGCTCGTGCCCGGTCGACCGCCGTTGCCTGAAGTAGCAGTCATCCCGGCCCCGCCGCCCGGAGTGGTCGTTCCGCCCATGCCGTTGCCCGCCGCCGGCGAGGTGCCACCCGCGCCTGCGCCCGACAACGTGCCCGCGCTCCCAGCGACGCCGCCCGCCGCACCGGTTCCCGCGGCCGAGCCGCCAATTCCTCCGCTGCCGGCTCCCGCCGCGCCGCTCGCGCCGCCCATGCCCGCGCCGCCGCTGCCCATGCCGGGATCGCCGCCCGTGAATTGCCACGAATCGACGTTGAATTTGCCGCCCGTGAACTTCAGCGTCAGGTCGCTCACGCCCGTCGCGCCCGTCACGTCGCAGGTCGTCGTCATCCACGTCTGCGCGCCGCCCGTCGCCGGGACGTCGCACGTGCCGACCAGCATGCCCGTCCCGCCGCCGAGGCGGATCTCGATCTTGCCGCCCGCCGCCGTGCTCGCGACGCGTGCGGTGAACGTCTTCGCGCCCGCCATGCCGAAGTCGGCGCCACGCACCTTGACCCAGTCGCCGTCGTCGATGGACGTCACGTCCATGCCGCCCGCCATGCACGGCTCCGTCTCGATGCCGCTCTGTGCGTTCGTCGTTTCGGCTTCGACCCGCGCGTAGGGATCGAGGTGCCCGAGCTGCGGCACGCCGTCCGTCGTGTACGTGACTTCCTCGATGCTGTCGTCGGACTTGAAGTTCAGCACCTCGAGCCCGAGGTTCCGGCGGTACGTCGTCGAAATTCCGGCCGCCGTCGCTACCGAGCGGTTGTGATACGCGTGGTACCACTTGTCGCCGAACTGGAACTCGGAGGCGTGGTTGTTGTTGTTGTTCGTCGGCGGCTGATCGGCGATGACACCTTTGTACGTGTAGCCCGACATGGGGCTCTTGCTCATCAGGTAGTCGATGCGGAGGCCGTGCGCGGAGTCGCTCGAATACGCGAAGTAGTAGTTGCCGTTGCGTTTGAACATGAACGAGGCCTCGAAGAAGCCTTGCGGTGAGAGCGCGGCTGCCGAGCCCGAAACGCTCGTGAGGTCGCTCCCGAGCTTGATGATGCGTGCGTTGTTCTCCCCATTGCCGCCGAACGAGAGGTACGCCTGCCCGTCGTCGTCGATGAGCGCTCCGGGATCGAAGAGCCAGATGTCCGTGCCGGAAGCGCCCGGGGTGCTCGAAGTGACGAGGGCGCTGCCCTTCGGATCCTTGAAAGGCCCGACGGGGTCCTTGCTCGTCGCAACGCCGACGCCGTTCGCGTTGTTGCCGAAGTAGAGGTAGATCGTGCCGTCGCGCAAGAGCGGGTAGGGCGCCCACGAGTAGTTCGCCCACGATGCATTCTGGGGGACCTGGAACACGATGCCGTGGTCCGTCCAATTCTTCAGATCGGCGCTCGAGACGCACACGATCGAGCGCATCGCGTAGCCGCCCTCGACGGCGTTGTCGTCGTCGTTCGAGTTGTAGAGGTAGACGCGGCCGTCGAAAACGAGCGCGCCGGGATCCGCGAGGTAGCGGTGCGCCGCGATGGGGTAATCCGCGCGCGCCGGCGGCGCCGCGAGCACGCAAACGCTCGCGAGAGCCACCCCGAGGATCGACGAACGGGCGAGCGGCGCCATGCCGCTACTTCTTCGCCATGCTTCGGCGTCGGTCAAGCCTTGGCAGCCGCAATCTCGCCGCCGCCGCTCGACCCGAAGTTGGGCGACGCATTCCCGGTGGCGGCCGTGATGATCATGTTGTGGAGCTTGCCGTTCTGCGCCTTTGCGCCGTCGATGTACTGGCCCTGCTTGAAGTAGCCGCCGCCGCTGCCCCAGATGATCTGCGGGACGCTGCGCATCGTGTGGTTGCCTTCGGCGACGTGGTTCGTCCAGAGCACGACGGCCTTGTCGGCGAGACCGCGGTCGCGGAAGTGGTTGAGGCCCGCGGCGACCGTCTGCATGCGCAGGACGTCGATCTCGGCGTGGGCCGCCTCGGCCGTGGCGTTCGTTCCGAGCGCGCCGTCCGATGCGGTCCGGTGGCTGATGTAGTGGAGGCCCCAATTGCTGAGCGACTTGTTCGACGGCACGTCGTAGATGGTCGCGTCCGTGCCGTCGCCCCACTGGAGCGTCGCCGTGCGGTTGTAGTTGCACGCGAACGCGAGCGCCACGAGCTGCATGTGGAGCTGCACGATGTTCTCCATGCCGCCGACCGCCACGTTCTGCTTTTGGTAGCGGTAGGACTTCACCGCTTCGAGCCCCGCCGTGTCGAGGCCGTCGAGCGAGCAGCCGTACATGGCCGAGGGCGAGGTCGGATCCATCATGGTCACCTCGACCTCGCGGATCGCGTCGAAGTGCTGCTTCAGGCGCTGCACGTCCGCGGCGCTGAGCTTCTTGTTCGCCATGAGCGTGTTGAGCTCGGCGCGCACCTGGTCGTTGGCGCTCTTGCGCCGCGAAAGGAGCCAATCGGTCATCGTCGGAGGGGGCGGCGTGCTGCCCGTCCCGCCCGTTCCCGTCATGCCGCCGCCCGAGCCGGCCGGTGCCGCGACTCCCATGAGGCTCTGGTAGAGCTTGTAGGGGCTGTCGGTGGCTGCGCGCACCTTGCCGCTCGTGTCGAAGGAGAGCCGCTCTTCGATGAAGCCGTTGTTCAAGTTACCGGCATAGAGCGTCAGCGGATCCGTGCCGGCCGCATTGACGGCTTTCGAGATCACGACGTCCACGGACGGACCCTTCGCCGTCGCTCGGCTACCGTTGCTCGCGGGGGCTGTTCCCGTGAGCGCCTGGCAGAGTCCCTCCGCGTGGCCGCAGCCGGACGGCCCGCTCTGCGGGAAATCGATGTTCTTGATGATGAGCAGGTTCGCGGCGTGAGCCTTCAGCTCGTTCACCGCCTTGTCGCCCGACGCGAGCACGGTGGCGAGGTCGCCGAAGCCGCTCGGCCAGAAGCGTTTGGGCTCGACGCCGCACGCCGCGCACATGAAGAACGTGAAGATCGGCTCGGCATCCGCCGCCCAGGCGGAACGCTCCGGAAGCCCCTCGAGGAAGGGGAGCCCGATGGCGATGCCGCCGGCTCCGTACAGGAACGCGCGGCGATTGACGACGTGGCGCTTGAAAACCTTCGGGCGACTCACTGGGCACCTCCGGCACGAGTGCGGAACGCGTCGTGCTTGACGAGCGCGAGCATCACTTGCTTGAGCGACGAGCCTGAAGCCTGGCTCACGGCTCCGAGCGCCTCGACCATGGGCCGATCCGCTTCGACGAGATCACGCTCGAGCGCGTAGCTCGCCATTTTCTTCGCCCAGCACTGGTGGGCTTGCATCCCGTTGGCCATGTCTTGCATCAGCTCGGCCGCGCCCGCGAAGGTGAGGTAGCCCTCCTGGAACGGATACGTGCCCGTCGTATCGACGGGCTGCCCGTTGTCCATCGTGCGCGTGCGGCCGAGGCCGTCGAAGTTCTCGAAGGCGAAGCCGACGGGATTGATGATTTCTCCGTGGCAGCTCGCGCCGCAGCCGGAGGTGAGCGCCGTGATCACCATGCGGTTGGTCTGGTTCTCCTTCGCCGGAGGGATCATCGGAAGCTCCTGGCTCGGTAGGCCCGGATCGGCGCAGAGCGTGTCGAGGTTCAGTCGCGCGCCGCGGTGGATCGAATCCGGGTCGTTGTTGCGCGCCCAGAGCGCTAGGAACGGCGCCTGCATGAAGTAGCCGAGGCGGTCGCTCAACGTCACCTGCTGCACGCCGCTGCCCGCGACCGTGATCCCGTAGATGGAAGCCATCGCGGGCCCGGCAAAGGCGACGGTCGAGGTGAGGATATCCCGCACGCCCAGGTTCTGCGTGAAGATGCGATCGAAGAACAGGTACGAGGCCTGCGAGAATTCCGCGTTCATCGCGTCCGTGTAGCCGGCAACACCCGGCTTCGCGATCGAATCGTAGAGCGCGAACTTGTGGAGCGCGCCGTGAACCTTCCGCATCACGGCGGTGGCGGTCGCGTCTTGGAGCATCTGCGTCGCTTTGTCGACCGCGCCGTCGGCGGTAGCGAAGGAGCTGGCTGCGTCGAGCATCGCGTCGCTCGGCGTCGTGTCTCGCAACCAGAACGACAGCTTGGACGCCATCTCGTTGCCGCTGAGCGGCGCGCCCGCGTCGCCGAGCTCGCTCCGGTACAGGAAGTAGGGAGACTGGAGCATCGTCGCGATCACGTAGCGGGCGCCCTTGGTGAATGCGCTCTGGCTCCCTTCGGTCACGAGCGCGCCCTCATCGTAGAGGGCCTTGTAGGCCGTGACTTCGTCGGCGGCGAGGTCGCGCCGGAACGCGCGGCGCCCGAAGGTCTTGATGAAGGTCGTCGCGTCGGTCGTGGCGAGGACGTTCTGGAGCGCGGCGTCCGTCGCCGTGACCTGGTCGGCCACCGTCTCGGCGCCGCGCTGGAAATCGGCCCACGACGTGTTGTCGACGAAGACGACCGTCTCGTTGTTGTCGAAGTCGGTCGTGGCGCCGACGGCGCGCACGAAATCTTGCGAGACGCCGGTGGGGCCGCTCAGGTGCAGAATGTCGTGCACGCTGTTCTCCCACTGGTCGTTCGTCAGGCGCAGCATGCGGCTGTAGATCGGTTCACCCTTGAGGCTTACAGGTCGCGGACCCTCGGTCGGCTCCTCCGTGCCGCCCGTGCCGCTGCCCGCCGAACCAGAAGCGCCGCCGCTGGCGACTGCCCCGGATCCGCCCGTGCTCTTGCCCGTCCCGGCGCTTCCGCTCGAGCCGCCTTTCCCCGTGGTGCCGCTTGCACCCGAGCTGCCACCGTTCGACGCGCCTGGATTTCCGGTGCCATCACCCTGACCAGTGATAGTCGCCGTGCAGCCGAGAACGGCGGCGAGTACAGGAGCCGCGATAACGAAGAACCTGCTGCTGCCAGCCAAGTGCACCATGGGCCTCGTTTCCGCAGTGGCCTCTGGCACCGGTTTCCGTTGCGAGATCGCGGCTTTGGGTGCTCAACGGAAAATTCGGCGCCTCAGGATCGCTCGAGATTTTTGGCGCTGATGTAGGCGCAAGTGAGCCGCGTGCGGCGGCGAAAAGAAAACAGCAGCGCGCACGCCATACCGAAGAATCCTACTGAGCTCCCTTCGTTGCTTCCGCGAGCGCCACTGCGACACGCGCAACCTTGGGGCGTCTCGTCGGTGCCGGCGTTGCTCCGAGCGGTGGCCGACAGCGTGATCAAGGAGATGCCGAAGCGAGGCAAATCGAAATCCATCGTGACGGAGCCAAGCGCCACGGGCAGCGTCGTCTCCGGCACGAGTGGCGAGGGCTCCATCGCCTGGGTCAGCGCGAGGAGCTCGTCTGCCGAGGGATTGTCCGGCATGCCCTGTGACACCCAAACGGTGTACGCGTCGCCGTGTCGTTCGTCGACGCGCAGGTGCGAGACGTTCACGCTCGCGCCGAAGCTCGGCGGCACCTTCACCGTCAAGTGCACGGGCGCGGCTGCGACGGGCACGATGAAATCATGATAGTTCCAGACGAGCACTCGCAGCGCGTTGCCGTCGAGCGCTGCCATGCCGTCGATGTCCGGCTCGAGGCGCACGCCCGAAGCAAGCACATCGTCGAGCGGTAAGGCGCCGCTGCTCGCCACCGGAACGCGCGCTCCCGACAGTCGCCCGAGGAGCTTGAAGGCGCCGAGCACCGGCAATCCGATGCCGTTCGTCGCGAGCACGCGGTACCCCGCGAAGTACGGCGTACCCGGAAAAGTGAACGCCCACGTGAGCACGCCGCGCAGGTCCACCCCGAGCGCGTCCGAGAGCTCGAGCGAGCGCTTCATCATCGCGACCTCGTAGGCGCCGTACGCGGGGGAGGTTCGATACGCGTCTTCCGGGAAGGTACTCGGCAGGCAAGCGGCGCAGCCGTCGGGGTCCGCCTCCGTGATGTAGATGGGCTTGCCCTTGAACTCGGGAAACGCGGCGACCGTCTCGAACCCGGTGCGATGAAGGTCGAGCTGGCGGCCGAGGTCGAGCTGGATGTGCCCGTCGGTCTGGGCAACGCCGCCTTTCGCGTGGAACGTGACGAGATCCAGACGCGTTCCCGTTCCGCCGCTCACGGCGTTCGTCCCGGACGCGCAGTGCTCCAAAAATTGCTGGAACAGCGGGCTCTCGGCGAGAGCCACCGCCGGGCCGCCGAGTGGCGCGCCAGGCATCACGTCGTGCAGGGCGGCTTCGGTGTAATCGTAGAGCTTTTCGAACTCGTCGGCGGTTCCCTGAAAATAGGCAAAATCGGGCTCGTTCCAGAGCTCCCAGAGCCAGCGATCCGCCACGTCGGGGTAACGCCGGGCTGCATGCCCTGCCCATTCCCGGATGAGCCCCGCCCATTTTCCATAGTCGGTCGGGGGGTAGAAGCACCCGCCGTCGAGGCTCCTCGTGGCGGTATTGCGATAGGGTGTTGGATGCGTGGAGAGCGCCTCGGGCATGAAGCCGAGCTCCACGAAAGGAAACGCCGGGGCCGCGCTGAGCGTGTCGAAGATCGCGTCGGTGAACGTGAAGTCGTAGACGGGGTTTCCGGCGGCGTCCTCGGTGTAGACGTTGGTCGAGCCCCACTTCTGCGCCGGACTGCCGTCACCCGTGTTGAATAGGAAGTGACTGCGTACGTAGGTGGGCGCCGTGTGAAGCGCGGCCAGCGTGCCGAGCAGCGCTCGGCCTTCGGGCACGGTCGTGTAGTTGATTTCATCGTAGCCGTGGAACGACCAGACGCGCTCGAGCGGCGCTCCGCGCGCGGTGGCATCGACCGAAATACTTACGGGTGCATTCGCTTCGGCGCGCAGCGGTCGGGCGAGCGCGAGGAACCCGGCGAGCCCGAGCGTGAGACGCCACGCCGCTACTGGCGACATCGAGCGCTGGACCTTCGTGCGGCGCTAACGGAGCGCCTTCACTGCCTCGCGTTCGATGGCGAGTCCCTGCGTGTGCCGCGCGAAATATTCGGCAAAACCCCGGACGTCGCGCGCGTTCGGCATGACGGGGTTGCCGATGCTCTTGGCGATCCGTGCGTCGAGGTAGTCGGCGAGCGATGGCTCGGTCGATGCGCACAGCATGTAGGCGGCGAGCACGGCCATACCCCAGGCGCCCCCTTCGCCGGCTGTTTTCGGAATGCTGACGGGCACGCCGAGCGCGGCGGCCAGCATGCGCTGCCCGGTTTCGCCGCCCTTGAAGAAGCCGCCGTGGCCGCGGATCTCGGTGATGACGACGCCCTCCTGTTCGGTGAGCACGTTCATGCCGGTGCGCAATGCGCAGAGCGCGGCGAAGTACAGCGAGCGCATGAAGTTCGGAAGCGTGAACTGGTCGTCTTGGTTGCGGACGAACAGCGGCCGCCCTTCCGTGAATCCGGTAATGTGCTCGCCGGACACGTAGTTGACGGAGAGGAGGCCGCCCGCGTCCGGATCTCCCGACACCGCGAGGGGGGCGAGGCGCTCGTAGAGGGCGCTCGGCGAGCCGTCGCCGCCGAGCGTCTCCGCGACCTGGCCAAAGAGCTTGAGCCACGCGTCGAGGTCGGCGGATCCGTTGTTGGCGTGCGCCATGGCGACGGGGGCGCCGTCGGGTGTGAGCACGATGTCGATCTCCTCGTGCATGCGCGAGAGGCTCTTTTCGAGCACGATCATCGCGAACACCGAGGTTCCGGCCGACACGTTGCCGGAGCGCGGGCGCACGGCGTTGGTCGCGACCATGCCCGTGCCCGCGTCGCCCTCCGGCGGGCACAAGGGAATTCCGTTGACGAGCCGACCCGTGGGATCGAGGAGCGCCGCGCCTTCCGGCATGAGCCGTCCAGCGCGCTGTCCCGCACGGAGCACTTTCGGGAGGATGTCGCGCAACGTCCAGCGAAGCTTGTGCTCGGCGATCAGCGCGTCGAAGGTGGCGACGCGGGCGGCGTCCCAATCACCCGTGCGAGGATCGACGGGGAACATGCCGGAGGCTTCGCCCACGCCGAGCACGTGCTCGCCGCTGAGCACGCGATGCACGTAGCCGGCGAGCGTCGTCAGGCGCGCGATGCGCGGTACGTGCGGCTGCTCCTCCAGGATCGACTGATAGAGATGAGCGACGCTCCAGCGCTGAGGGACCGCGAAATCGAGGCGCGGCGTGAGCTCGGCGCACGCCCTGGCCGTGATGTTGTTCCGCCAGGTACGGAAGGGGACGAGGAGGTTCCCGTCGCGGTCGAGCGGCAAATACCCGTGCATCATGCCGCTGATGCCGAGCGCCGCGACATTTTTCAGCTGGACCCCGTAGCGCGAACGCACCTCCTCGACGAGCATGGCGTAGCAAGCGGCTAGTCCCTGCCACACGGCGTCCTCGTCGTAGGTCCAGACGCCCTCCTCGAGCCGACTTTCCCAGGCGTGCGTGCCCGTGGCGAGCGGCGCGGTGTCGGGCGCGATGAGGGATGCCTTGATGCGCGTGGAGCCAAACTCGATGCCCAGAATGGCGGCACCGGATCGGATCAGCTCGACTTGGTTCTCGTGGGGATGGCTCACGGTGCTCACTTCTGCCCGTAGTACGCGTTCTTCCCGTGCTTGCGCTCGAAGTGCTTGCGGATGACGCGCTCGGGCAGTCGCGCCGCGTCCGGAGCGAGCGTGCGTGTGACGAAAGCCATGCGCGCGAGCTCCTCGAGCACGGCAGCGTTGTAGACCGCCTTCTCGGCCGTATCGCCCCAGGCGAAGGCCCCATGGCCCGCGACGAGCACCATGGGAGTGTTGCGCGGATCGCGACGCTCGAAGCAGTCGAGGATCTGCTTGCCCGTTTCGACCTCGTAGTCCCGTTCGACCGCCTCGTCCGACATCATGCTGGTACAGGGTACGTCATCGGCGAGGTGGTCGGCGTGCGTCGTTCCGTAGAGGGGAATCGGCAGGCGTGCCTGGGCCCAACCGGTCGCGTAGCTCGAATGGGTGTGGACAATCCCGCCGATGCCTTGCCACGCTCGATAGAGGACCAGATGGGTGGGCGTGTCGGAGGATGGGCGTAGCTTGCCTTCGACAAGCTTGCCCGACAGGTCCATGACGACGAGGTCGTCGACGGCGAGCCGGTCGTAAGGCACGCCGCTCGGCTTGATGGCCATCACGCCGCGCGCGGCATCGAGCGCCGACACGTTGCCGAAAGTGTAGATGGCCAATCCCTGCTTCGGGATCTCCTGGTTGGCAGCCCAGGCGCGTTCCTTCAGCTCCTGGTACGGCGACGGCATGGCTCACGCCCCGAGCTTGAAAGCGAGATCGTTCCAGCGAAGCTCGTTCCGGAGCGTGCGGAGGTCGAGCTCGCGATCGATGCGAACGACCTCCACCCCGGCCATGTGCGCGAACTGTTCCCACTCCGTGCTGGTGACGGCCTGACAGAACGCCGCGTGATGGGCGCCGCCCGCCTCGATCCACGCCTGGCAACCGCGCTTGAAGTCCGGGCGCGGGATCCAGACGGCGCGCGCCGTGGGTAGCTTGGGCATCGGTGCGTCCGGCTTCACCACCTCGAGCTCCGCGACGATCATGCGCATGCGGCCGCCCATGTCCACGAGCGTCGTATTCACGGCCGGTCCCGGCTTCGCATCGAAGACGAGACGCGCCGGGGCGCTCTTGCCGCCGATGGAGAGCTCGTGCACCTCGAGCGCAGGCTTACCGTCGGCGATGGACGGCGAGACCTCGAGCATGTGCGCGCCGAGCACGCGCTCCTTCCCCGGGACGAGGTGGTACGTGTAGTCCTCGATGAACGACACGCCGCCAGGTCGGCCTGCCGTCATGACGTTGCCGAGACGGACGAGCGCTGCCGTCTTCCAATCGCCCTCGGCGCCGAAGCCGAAGCCTTTGGCCATGAGCCTTTGGCACGCGAGTCCGGGGAGCTGCTTCATGCCGTGCAGATCCTCGAACGTCGTCGTGAACGCGCCGAACCCGCCTTCCTCGAGGAAGGCGCCGAGCGCGAGCTCCTGGCGCGCGGCGTAGCGCACGCTGTCGTGCTTCGGCCCGCCTTTGCGCACCGGCGCCGCGAGCGCGTACGTCTCCTCGTACTCCTGCACGAGCTCGTTCACGGCCGTCTCGGAGATGTCCGCGAGCGGACCCACGAGATCGCCCATGGCGTAGCCGTTGACGGACCAGCCGAGCTTGATCTGCGCCTCCACGCGATCGCCGCCCGTGACCGCCACCTCGCGCATGTTCATGCCACCGAAGCGGGCGATTTTGAGCTCGCGCGAGTGGGCCATGGCGAGGGCGGAGCGCGCCCAGGCGGCGAGCTCGTCCACCACGTCGGGATCCTGGAAGTGCCCGACGACGATCTTGCGGTCGAGACGCAGGCGCGCGCCGATGAACCCGTACTCCCGGTCGCCGTGGGCCGACTGGTTCAGGTTCATGAAATCCATGTCGATCTCGGCCCACGGCAGCTCGCGATTGAACTGAGTGTGGAGGTGGGCGAGTGGCTTTTGCAGCCGCGTCAGCCCGGCGATCCACATCTTCGCGGGTGAGAACGTGTGCATCCAGGTGATGACGCCCGCGCACTCCGGAGAAGCGCTCGCCTCGAGGCACACCCTCTCGATGGCGTCAGGCGTCGTGAGCGTCGGCTTCCAGACGACGTTGGCCGGGACCTTCCCGGAGCCGTCGAGAGACTCGACGATTTGCCGTGAGTTGCGAGCGACCTGGGCGAGTGTTTCGTCCCCGTAGAGTTGCTGGCTGCCGGTGAGGAACCAGATCTCCCGGCGCTGTTTGGTCTGCACACGCAAATTGTGAACGTTCACATGGGCGCTGTCAAGGCTGGTAAGATGTCACGGCGTGTCGCCTCCGCCCACCAAGCCGGACAAAGCTCGTCCTGCGGTGATGACCGACGTAGCGGAGCTCGCGGGGGTCTCGTACCAGACGGTCTCGCGCGTGCTCAACGACAGCCCGAACGTGCGCGACGCGACGCGCGAACGGGTGCTCGCCGCGATTCGCCAGCTCGACTACCGGCCGAACTCGACGGCGCGGGCGCTCGTGACGGGGCGCTCCAACACGCTCGGCGTCGTCACCTTCGACACCACCTTGTACGGGCCGGCGACGACGCTCCACGGCATCGAGCAGGCCGCGCACGACGCCGGCTACGCCGTGATTATCTCGAGCCTTCGCTCGCTCAATCGGCTCACCGTGCTGGCCGCCATTCAACGCTTGCGCGACCAGGGCGCGGACGGCGTTGCAGTCATCGCACCCGTGGAGACCGGGGTCGAAGCGCTCCGTCACGTGACGCCCGACTTCGCGGTCGTGGCGGTGGCGGCGGCACCGAGCGCGGCAATTCCCGTCGCCGGCGTCGACCAGGCGGCGGGGGCCGCGGCGGCCACGCGACACCTCTTGGATTTGGGCCACAAGACGGTTTGGCACCTGGCCGGGCCCGCAGAGTGGAAAGAGGCGGAGCAGCGCATCGAGGGCTGGCGCTCCGTGCTTCGCGCCGCCGACGCCCCGATCCCCGACCTCGTGCGCGGCGACTGGACCGCGCGCTCGGGCTACGAGCTCGGCGAAGATCTGCTGAAGGTCGAAGGGCTCACTGCCGTCCTCGCGGCGAACGACCAGATGGCGCTCGGTCTCCTCCGGCGCGTGCACGAGGCGGGCCTGCAGGTTCCTCGTGACTTGAGCGTCGTGGGCTTCGACGATATTCCGGAGTCGGCCTACTTCACGCCGCCGCTGACGACGGTGAGGCAGGACTTCGGCGAGCTAGGCCGGCGCTGTCTCCACCTTCTGCTCGCACGCATCGAGGGGGAGCGGACTCCGTCGCACGCTGTCGTGGCCCCGGCGCTCGTCGTGCGCGCCTCGACAGGGCCGCTGCGGGGTCGCTGAGCGCTACGCAGCAAGCACCGCGCGCCTCACACCCAAGGGTGTGCACGCTCACAAATATTTCAAAACCAGGTCTCGCCTTGGAGGCCGAAGGTCTGCCCACTCAGGAAGTTCGTGGTGAGGTAGATGTTGCCGGAGTCGACCCTCAGGTTGCGAGCCGCGTCGTTCCACATCGCATAGGTGTAGAAGAGGCGGATCTCGGGACGCGCCATGAACCCACGGTCCGTGGTGAGCGCCGGCGCGATGGTGAACTTGGTCAACTGCATCGGGTCGGTGCCATTCTCCTTCGTCACGTGGTCGTACCCGACCTCACCCAGGACCTTGAAGTACTTGAGCGGCGCCACGGCCACACGTGCTCCGGCCGAGATCCAGTCCGACTGCGAGTTTTTGGTTCCGAGATCGTCGTGCTGGTAAACGAAGGCGGCTTGTCCACCGAGCCATTCGACGGGCTGAACCGTGACCACGTCGACCACGCGGAACCGGAGCTCGGCTGCGCCGTGATAGACGGAGAAGTCCGGGTAGTAGAAGCGCGCCAGCGTTCCGAAGCCCGTGCCGCCGGCCCGGCCGTACTGCAAGGTGAGCTTGTTGTCCCCGCCGAGGAGCTCTTGAACGAACTGGAGCGTACCGCCCCAGCCGCTGTGGGTGACCGATTTTCCGGTCGCATCCTTGTGGTCGCTGTAGTCGACGATGCCCTGCAGTCCGACTCGGAACTCGCCGGTTTTCCAGAGCTTGATGCCCCTGAGCTGCAGATCGTTGCGGAAGCCGAAGTCGATCTGCGACGGCAAGGCTGGCGCGTTGGCTCCGGCCGAAGTCGGCTCGCCGTCGGTGGCGAACACCGCAACGCTTAGCCGGAGGTCCTTACCGAGGTGGATGTCCTCGACACCAGCGCCCACGCCGGAGGGGTTCCAGTAGAAGAAGTCGCTGATGTAGACCGATTCGCGCTTGTAATAGCGGGTCCCCGCCCACGCCGTGCCGCCGCCCAGCCACGGAATGTTCTCTATGTCGAGGTAGAGGTTCGGGAACGACACGGTGGCGCCCGTCGACGTCATTTGCTGATCGGGCGCCGAGGTGAGGCCCGTCGGCGAATAGCCGATGTACGTGGTCGGGATGTAGACGGTGGGCATGAAGTGCAGGTTGGCGACGACGCCGTCGCTGCCCGCATACGTCACCATCTTGAAGTGCGTCTCGGACCAGACTTCGCACTCGTTGCCGAGCCGGTACTTGGAGACGAGCCCCGCGGGGTTCGCGAGCGAGAAGCAGGTCATACGACCGCCCACGTGCGGGCCAGGCACCTTTTCGCCCGTCGTCTGATCGACGGTGTCCGGTCCCTTCCGTGGGATGGTGGCCCCGAAGCCGCCTCGGAAATAGCCGCTCACGCTGATGTCGCCGACCTTGGGCTTGG
The DNA here is from genome assembly GCA_035558375.1 of Polyangiaceae bacterium. GTDB lineage: Bacteria > Myxococcota_A > Polyangia > Polyangiales > Polyangiaceae > PMG-095. The sequence goes on along the minus strand of DATMCL010000227.1, from coordinate 11,693 downwards.
CGACCTGCGCCTCGGGCTTGGCTGTTTTTTCCGTGGGCGGGATCGCCGGCGGCCCCGACGGTTTCTCCGTCGGCAAGGACGGCTCCGCAGCGACGTGAGCCTCGGTCTTCTCTTGGGCTTGGGCTGGCGCGGCGTCTCCCGCAGGCGCGGCTTCTTCGTCCGCCGCCGCCTGGGCGAACGCTGGCGTGGCCGCAAAGGCCGTTGCCAGTGAGCAAAGGCCGAGAACTGCTTGCTGACGAGCTCTTCGCACGAAGTGCGGTGCTCTTGCGCGCTTGGAGGGAGCGTCAGTTGCCATAGGTGGCGACGATATTGGCCTGCACCGCGTCGTCGGCTGTGCTCGACGAGTAGTGGGCCGTCATGATGCCCTCGAACCAGTTTCCTTGCGCGACGTTGCTGTTGTCGCCGCCCGTGCCCAAACCGACGGCGCCTTCCTTACGCATTGGGACGTAGCGTGGGTTCGGACGCTTACCGTCGAACAGCTGGGTAAGGGTGCCCGTCTGAGCGTTGCCGGCCTTGATGGTCCAGTGATCCTTGCCGGGCGCATCGCCCTTCACCATCCCCGTGATGAACGGGTAGGTGATGGGCGGGCTTGCCAAGTACGGGCTGTAGTCGCCGGCCCAGAGCCCGTTCTCGAGATCGCCCATCAACCAGGGGCCGTCACCCGCGCCTTTGCCCCACGTGGTGCACGTTCCAAAATACACGGCTTCCATCGTGCCTTCGCCGTTGTCGTGGCTGTTCGTCTCCATGTTGCCGTAATCGAAGCAACAGCCGCTGTTGTAGAAGTCGCCGGCGACGATCATGTATTCGGTCTCGGCGCCGTCGCCCGTCACGGTCCCGCACGGCGTGTTGTTGCGATACCCGACGCCCGCCACGATGTGCACGCCGTAGACCTTGTTGCCCTTGAGCGTGATGGAGATGGCCTTCGCGTTGGCCTCGTTGCCCTCCGACGGCTTGGCACCACCCGGAGGCGCCTTGGTGAGGTGATTACCCTGCCCCGACTGGTCGTAGATGATCGAGATCGTGCACGCGCCGGTGCCGCAGAACTCGTCCTGCAGCGCCGCGTTGGCAAAGCCACCCGGTGCGATCGGAGTGATCTCCTTGGTGCTGCCGTCGAGTTTCTTGACCTGGTAGAGCGAGCCATTGAACGTGCCGTAGAGGGCGCGCGCAGTGCTGTGGGCGGCGACGCACGGTCCGCCGTCCGCCGCGTAGATGTCGCACGGCCCGAGCGGTACTCCCGCAGCTGGCGGGGCGGGCGCTGGCGTGATGGCGGTGGCGGCGCAAAGGGCCGTGATGCCCGAGGCGGGCGGGCCCGGGGTTACCGGGGTTTCCGAGGTGAGGGTGCAGGCGCTCGCGCCCACGATCGGCAGTAACGCGACCGTCCAAGAAACGCTGATTCTCATCGAGTCAAACCGTCCATTCGCAGCGCGGTCCCCGTGCGGTGGGGGACCGCGTGCACAAAGCCGCTACCGCACTCAGGCCTGTCGTGCGCACCCGCTATTTGGAGTAGCCGACGGCCTGGACGTTCTTGAGTACCTGCAGGTCCACTTCTGGTGTGGGGTACCCGGCGACGATGGCCCCTTCGTAGAAGGTGCCGTACGAGTTGTTGCTGTTGTCACCACCGACACCGAGGACGACGGCGCCCAGATTGTCCATCGCCTTGGGCAGCGCGCCTTCGTACGACGTGGTGAGATCCGTCGCAGCCTTGACGTCCGCCGAGCGCAGGGCCCATTTGCTCGACGACTGACCATAGACGCCTGCCGTCTTGAGAATGCCCATGGCGAACGGCACGGCCAGCGCCGGGTTCTTCGGGTTCTGCGGATGCGCGTCGTCGAGTCCGCCCCAACCCGGGTCGCCGATCTTGGAGCCACCTGCCCAAACGCCGGCCTCGAAGTCGGCCATCATCCACGGGCCCGACGTTCCGGCACCGTTGCCCCAGTAGGCCTTGCCGAAGAAGAGCGTGTTCATGACGCCGTACTTCGTCGGGTCCGTCGTGACGTTGCCGAAGTCCCAGCAGCACGCGGAGCCCCAATGGGTGCCGTCCGCGATCTCGTAGATGCCCTGTGACTCCGTCCCACGCGGCATCTTCGTGCCGGCCTTGGCGATGCGGTACCCCTCGTGGGCCGCCATGTAGAGCGGGTAGACCTTGTGCCCGCCCGCCATGACCGCGCCCTTGGTGGCGCTCGACTCGTAGTCATCTTCGCCGCCGGTGGCGCCGCCGGCCGTGTTGCCCTTCTTCGCAACCGGGAGATCGTTCTTGTTGCCCGATTGATCGTAGAGGAGCGAGACCGTGCAGGTCGTTCCCATGCAGTACGCGTCGATCCCCGCGGTGTCGACGTAGCCGTCGGCAAGCGGGAAGAAGTCTTTCGTCATGCCGCCCGTGCCGGTGTTCTTGGCCGAGCTGCCGCTCCGCACCTGGAGGAGCGGCCCGGTGTACGTCTTCGAGAGGCGTCGGATCGTGCTGTAGGCCGCGACGCACGGAGTGGTCGCGCCGTAGATGTCGCAGGGGCCGTCGGTACCCGAGGCTCCCGCCGATCCCGAAGCGCCTGCCGCGCCGCCTGGATTCGCACCCGCGGTCGAGCCACCCTGCCCGCCGCCTGCGCCCGACATACCGCCGGCGCCGCCCATCGGGCTCACGCCTCCCGTGCCCATGCCGGCGCCGCCGCCCGTTGCGCCCGCGCCGCCGCTGCCGCCGTTGCCGGCGCCGCCCGCGCCGCTGCTTCCGCCTTGGGTCAGGGTGATGGTGCCCGAGATCTTGGTCGAGGTCGTCGACTGCGGAGTGACCGTGAGCGTCGTGCCGGAAGCACAATACGCCTGAGTCGGGTTCCCCGAGTCCGTTGTCAGCGTGAGCACGTTGTTCGAGGCGAGGTAGTTGCCGCTCGTGCCGGGGATCGGCGTGGGCTGGCCGATTCCGCCCATCTGATTGACGGTGCCGTCGCACGAGCAACCGCCGCCCGTCGGCGCGACCGTGCAGGTCGCCGGCCTGAGCCCTGCGGCCTCGAGCGCGGTGGCCGCGCCCTTGCAGTCGATCTTGGTGCCGGAGATCAGCAAGCAACCGGCTGCGAGATCCACGTGCGCGCTACCCGTCGTGACCGTGTGATCCGCGTAAGTCTCGTCGGCGTTGTAGGTGATGCTTCCCGTCACGCTGAGGTGGCCGGTGAGCGGAGCGCTCGTGCAGCTCCGCGGATCGAGGCCCGCCGTCGGGAGGTCGAGCTGCCCGCTCATCGTGAGACAGGACGCGCTGACGTTCCACGTTCCGAGGACGTTCCCGCCGCAAGCCGTCACGTCCGGGCAGGTGCCGGTAGACCCGGCTCCGGACGAGCTGCCGCTGGCGCCGCCGGACGACCCGCCACCGCCGGTCGCGCCGCCCACGGAGCCTCCCGTGCCGCCCTTCGCCCCGACGCTGCCACCCATGCCGGTGCCCGCGCCGCCGCCCGTTCCATCCGAGTTAGGGTCCGTCTGCGAGCACGCAGCGAAGCCCAATCCGCAGGTCACCGCTACCGCAAGGTAAGCCGATTGCGTTTTCATGGCGTCTCCTTCTCACGCAGTGGCGGCAGGGCGCGCGTTCCGTTGAAAGAACGACAGCGTCGCTCGGAAATGCCTCTAGAAGCGCGCTGCGGCGGGAGAACCTGAAGCCGGGGCGGGCTATTTGCCGTAGCCCGCGTTCACGATGTTGACGTGGATTGCGTCGTCTGTCGCGTCGGACGGGTAGCCGGCGACGATGGCCCCTTCGTAGAAGGTGCCGTAGCTCAGGTTGCTGTTGGTTAAACAACAATCCCCGCCACTGCCAAGAACGATCGAGCCCTGCTTCTTCATCGGGTTTTTCCCGGGTGGCAGGGCGCCTTGGTAATAGGTGTTCAGCGGGAGCTTCGTCGCATCCGCAGCCTTCAGCGCGAACTGCGTCGTCCCGTTGTTCTTTTCCATGGCTGTGACGTACGTGGAGGTCTGGCTCAAGAGCTTGTCGTTCTTGCCGCTGCCACCCTGCGCGACCATGCCGTCTTCCATGTCGGCCATGATCCACGGACCGGCTCCGTTTCCGGTTCCCCAGGTCGTGGAGTTGCCGAAGTAGATGGCGTCCATCGAGGGCCCCGCGACGTACTTGCGGCTGAGCTCTCCGTTGCCATAGTCAAAACAGCAGCCGCTGCTGAAGTGCGTGCCGCTCGTGACCATGTAGATCCCCTGCGGAGCGCTACCGGTGGGCATGCCTGACTTCGAGCCGTCCCGCCAGTAGGCCTGGCTCGGCTTCGTGTAGAGCGAATAGACCTTGTGTCCGCTCACGGTCAGCGACTCGGCGGCGGCGTTCGCCGCCGTCATGCCCGTGTTGCCGCCCACCGTGCTGTCCGGCGTCTCGGCTTCGAGGAAGTTACCGTGCTCCGATTGGTCGTAGATCTTGGTGATCGTACAGGTCGTTCCGCTGCAAAATGACTCCTGCTGCGCCGAATCAGCGAAGCCGCCGGCCGCCGACACGGGGATGTCGCGCGTCGTGCCATCCGCACGCTTGACCTGATAGAGCGGACCGCTATACGCGCCGAAGAGGGCACGAATGGTGCTGTGCGCCGCAACGCACGGAGTGCTGCCGGTCGCATAGATGTCGCACGGACCGCTACCGGTGCTTCCTGCCGCGCCGCTCGCCCCGGCCACTGCGCCCGCGGCGCCGCCGTTGCCCGCTTTGCCACCGGTCGTCCCGCCCGCACCGCCCAGCGTTGCGCCCGCGGCGCCACCCGCTGCACTCCCTGCTGCTCCGCCCGTCGCGTTCCCGCCGGTTCCGCTCATCCCGCCCGCGCCTAGCGTTCCGCCTGCGCCGCCGGCAGGAGCTCCGCCGCCCGCACCCGCCGAGCCGCCGGACCCGTCGCGTTGGAAGACGACGGTCCCCGTGAGGGCGGCCATTTTCGGGGTCACGGTCAGCGCGTCGGCCGCAGCGCAGTACGAGTACTTGAGTGCATCCACCCGGAGCTCGTCGTTCTCGGTCGTGTACGAAGCCTTGAGCTCCGTGTACGGCGCAACGAATCCAGGGCCGCCGTGCTGCGTCGTCGTGAACGTGCAGCGGCACTCTCCGTTCGTGTTCGTGCAAGCGCCCGTGGTCCACCCGAGCGGCGGGAAAATCGTCCCCGCTTTCTCGCAAGTCACGGCGACCGACGAAACCGTCAAACAGGACGGGGACAACGGGAACGTGACGGACCCCGTCGTCGTCGTGCCGTCTATGTAGGTTCCATCGGCATTGGCCACGAAGGTTCCGGTCGTCTCGAGCGAGCCGGTTGCCGGGACCGTCTTGCAACCGAGAGTGCCCAAGGACACATCCATGTCGCCCGAAATTTTCAAGCAGGAGGACGTGACATTCCACGTCCCGACCACGCTACCGCCGCACGCCGTCACGTTCGGGCAAGTCGTTGCGCCGCTCGAACCGGAGCCGCCGCCGCTTCCGGTCGAGCCTCCAGAGCCACCCTTGCCGCCCGCGGGAGTGCCGCCGCCCGTGGCGCCCGTGGCGCCCATGCCTGCGGAGTTCGCGGCGCCGCCGCCCGAGTCGATGCTGCAGCCGGCGGCGGCCGCCGTCAGAGCGAGCGACCCCGCGCCCAGGGATTCGAGCAGTCGTTTTCTCATCCAGCCCTTCGAAAGCGCGAGAGCCACTCAGCGCTTCATCTCGGCGAGCCGCCGCTTGAATTCGGCGACACTGGCCTTGTCGATGAGATCAACCTGCACCTTTGCCTCGCGCTCGCAGTTGTTGATCCCCGCCGCTGCGATCCGCCAAAAATCGCAGCAAGCCCGTAGCTAAGCGTTTTAGTGGGGCTCCCAGGCCGAGCATCTGATGACGCAGTGGGGGCGCAGCATCGTTTCCGTCACGCGGGAAAGTCGAGCCCCGTCACCACCGCTCGCGGCCCTTTTCCCGCGCGATGCGCCGGCGGAGCGCCGCTTCGAACGCAATCCTCGCGGCTCGGAGTCGGGTGTACACGGTGTCGAGGGGGATTTCGAGGCCATGCGAAATCTCCGGCACCGTCATGCCCTGCGCCTCGACGAGGACGAGCACTTCGCGCTTCTGCGGATCGATCTCGTCGAGTAGACCCCGGAGTAGCTCCGCCGCCTCGCTCTGCTCGGTGAGGTCGAGCGGCGTCGGCTGCGTCTCCTGCTGCGTCTCGACGAAGAAGGAAAGCACCAGATCGGTCGCGTGCCGGGTTCGCTGCGAACGGCGGTGGTCCGTTACCGTGCGCCGCACGATGCTGTAGATCCAGCTCCGCAGAGACTCGGGCTGCCGCAAGGTGCCGAGCTTCCTGTGGATGACCATGAAGATTTCTTGGACGATGTCGTCCATCGCCGCCGGTGCGACTCCGAAATAACGCGCGGAAAAACGCACGAAATCGACGTATTGCGCATAGATCGACTCGAACGCAGGGACCTCGATCCGCGCCTCGGCTCCGGCCCGGTCGTCGTGCTCCGATTGCTCCGCGTCCACCCGTTCCGAGATCTCCTGGACTCGGGGCAGTGGTCGAGCGCGGCGCGCTCCGTCAAAAAGAAACCGGTCGACGGAAAGCGCCCGCTCGCGCCACACGCGAGGCGGCGCTCACCGCTCGGCGACTCACTTGCGGTCGTAGAACGTGATCGACACGCCTCCGCCGCCGACGCCGGGCGCCGAGCTCAGGTAGGCCTGGGTGTTGAGGAAGTCGTAGGCGCCGCCGACCTTCGCTTCGAACCACGGGATGAGCCCGCCCGTGGCGCCGCAGTTCCGCACCAGGATGAACTCGCCGTTGTCCGGAGCGAGGGTGTACCAGGCGTCGAGTGAACCGGAGAGCTGATAGTCGGCACCGCCGTTGAGGATCTTGCCGGCGACCTTGCCGGTGGTGGTCCCGCCGGTGATCGGGATGATGTTGCGCGAGCCGTACTTCGCGTTGTTGATCCCGTACGAGCTTCCGAGGCTCACGTTCTCGGTGAACACCGTCGACCCTTGAGAGCCCTTCGTCATGTTGCACTCCCACGGCTGGGCGGGCACGCCCATGGGCTTCGCGAGCGTTACGACCGGGTCGCCCGGCGTGACGCCCGCCATGTCGTAGACGTCGAGCTTCATCTTTCCGGCCGTCACCTCGCGAGTGGCCACCCACTTCCCCGTGTTGAGGAACGCGTTGCCGCCGCTCGTCGTGGCCTCGAAATCGGGAATGATGCGCGCGCCCGCGTCGTCCTTGTCGTGAGCCACGCCGCAGCTGCGTACGAAGATGCGGCCCGCGCTCGTCTCGAGCACGTTGATGCTCTGATACTCCATGACGCCGTTGTCGAGCGTGAGCTCGTACTCGAGACCGCCGGTGACGACCGTCCCCTGCAGTTTGTCACCCGCGATGGTGCCTCCGCTGACATCGAGCAGGCGCCGCTGACCGTACTGCGTCTTCCCCACGTCATGCTCCGCCGAGATGTTCAGCGTGATGGTGAAGGCAAGCTTGCCCTTGGTCGGCGCTGGAATGCCGTCCTTCATGCCGCACGCCCAGCCGGGGTCGGGCTTGATGGTTGCGTCTTTGGTGCTGGTCGCGCTCGCGCCCGCGGAGCTGCCACCCGCGCCGGCTCCTCCAGCGCCCGCACCTGAAGTACCGCCGCCGCCCGCCGAGGCTCCCGCGCCGCCGACAGTCGTCTGCGTACCGGCCATTCCTCCCGTCGTCGACACCTGGCCCGCAACGCCTCCACTCGCGCGACCACCAAAACCGTCGGATCCTCCGCCTCCCTGCCCGCCGGCGCCAGCGGCGGCGCCCGCGCCGATCATCCCGCCTCCTGAGGTGTGAGTGCCTGATGAACCGGAGGTTCCGACGCCTGCATTGCCGCCCGAGAGTGCACCCGCGGCCGCAGGCGAGCCCGCCTGCGATCCGGCGACGCCGCTCGTCGAGCCAGCCGTGCCGCCGGTACCGCCGCCATCGCGCTCCGACCCGCACCCGCCGAGAGCGCATGGCGGGCCGAAGAGCATTCCGCACGATCCGGTGACTGCCACCACCGCTCGAAGGATCGCTCGCATGACGATGGCGTACGAAACGGCGGCGATCCGAGCAATAGGCACAGCGGCCTATGTGCTGCTTCGTTGGCTCGCACGCGCGACGGATTGGCTCACTTCTGGCAAACGTGGACGTAGTCGATCACGAACTTTTGCGGGAAGACGGTCGTGGCGTCGGGATCGCCGGGCCAGTCGCCGCCGACGGCCAAGTTCAAGATGAAGAAGAAGCCGTGATCGAAGACCCACGTCTTGCCGCTGATGTCGGCCGGTGTCTTCGTCGAATAGAGGGTGTCGTCGACGTACCAGCGAATGGCGTTGGCCTCCCACTCGATGGCATACACGTGGAAGTCGTCCGAAAGCTTGGCATCACCCGGAAGGGTGTACATGCCGGTGGGCCCCGCGCTGCCCGAGTAGCTCGGCCCATGCATGGTGCCGTGCGCGATCGAGGGCTCTCGTCCCAGGTTCTCGACGATGTCGATCTCGCCCGTGTTCGGCCACGAGTTGCCTCCGAGCATCCAGAACGCCGGCCACATGCCTTGCCCGTAGGGCATCTTCATGCGCCCCTCGAAGCGGCCGTACGTGAACGTCTTCTTGCCCTCGGTCTTGAGGCGCGCCGACGTGTACTCGCGACCTTCGCGCGACTCCTTCCGCGCTTCGATGACGAGGTTGCCGTTGCCGTCGAGGGAAGCGTTCGTGTTGCCGGACGTGTAGTCCTGAAGCTCGCCGTTGTACCAGTTCGGCCCCGTGTCGTACGCCCACTTGCTCGAGTCGACGGCGGAGCCTGAGGCCCCTTCGAAGTCGTCACCCCAAGAAAGCTTCCACGCAGCGTCCGGACACCGAGCGCCCGTGGCGGTGCCCGCGCTTCCAGCCGTGCCTGCCATGCCGCCGGTCGCGCTTCCCGCGTTGCTCGCCGCGCCGCCCATCGCGGCCTCGCCGCTGGCGCCGCCAGTACCACCGCTCGTGGACGCGCCACCGGAGGAACGGCCCGCCGCGCCGGAGCTGCCGCCGCTCCCGCCACCCGCTGACGACATGCGGCCCGCGGCGCCGGTACCGCTCGCGCCGCCCTTCATCGTGTCGCCACCGGTTGACGCCTGGCCACCCGCGCTCTTGCCCGCGGACGTGCCGCCCATGGAGGTGCTGCCGGCCTGCGCGCGACCTCCCGTGCCACCGCCGGTGCCGGCGCCCGCATTCGCCATGCCGCCGCTCGCGCCCTGATCACCCGAGCCCGAGCCCGTGCCTGCGCCCGCCATACCGCCCGGCTCGTCCGACGAGCAGGCCGCGAGCACAGCCGGGGCGACCGCTAGGAAGAAAAAGTGCGCATGTCGCAGCATTGCGGGGCTCCTGGGTGACGTCACGCTTAGTATGAGAGGCCGTGGCCAAAAGGGAAAAGCGGCGGGTCGGTCTCGTAATCCACGTCACCGAAATTGACGGGGATCTGCGCCATGGTTCGCGGCCAGGTGTGACCGAGCTTTCCCGTGGGGGGATGTCGCCCGAAGAGGACGTCGGCGAGCGCGTCGGCCTCCGACCCCGGGAACCATGCCGCCACCCAGGCGTCCGCCTGGTCGAGATACGGCTCGATGATGAGCGGTCGACCGCTCAAGAGCACGGCGATCACCGGTAGGCCCGAGCTCCGCGCGGCTTGCAGCACGGGTACGTCGGACGTTCTCGTGGCCAGATCGAGATCCGTCACGTCGCCGAGCTCTTCGGCGTAGGGAGCCTCGCTGAGCACGACGATCACGTGGGTGGTGCCCTCGGGAATGGCACTTCCATCCAGCGAGAAGGTGACGTTCGCGCTGCCGGCGATCGCCTCGACGCCCTTCAGGATGGTCGTGCCCGTGCTCGAACCGGGCGACTTGCTCTCGGTGCCGAGTCCCTGCCAATCGACGGTCCAGCCGCCGCACTGACGTTGGAGCGAATCGGCGCCGGAGCCGGCCACGTGCACGTGCGCGGTCTCGGGGAGGGGGAGCGCGTGGTTCTCGTTCCGCAAGAGGACCGCCGACTCGCGGACCGCTTTGCGCGCGACGTCACGGTGCGCGGGCGAGCCGATCTCTGCGAGCAGCGCCGCGTCGCCGCTCGGATCGTAGCCTGGCGCGAGCATGCCGTGCTCGCACTTGATGGTGAGGATGCGCGTCACGGCGTCGTCGATGCGCGCCATGGGGATGAGCGCGGAGCCGCTCGCCGCCGGCGCCGCTTCGAGCAGGTCGACGTCTTGGGCCGCCTGGTACGGCTCCATGAGCATGTCGACGCCGGCGTTCACCGCCGTGGCCACTTGAGTCGCAGCGTCGCCCGGTAGCTTGCTCGATGCGGCCCAGTCGGAGCCGACGATGCCGCGGAACCCCATCTCGCCCTTGAGCACGTCGGTCAACCAATGGGCGTTCCCCGTCATTTTGACGCCGTTGTAGCTGCTGTACGACACCATGATGCTGGCGACACCGGCGTTGATGAGGGGCTGATACACCTGGACGCCGAGCGTTCGGAACGCCGCCTCGTCGAGCACGACGTCCGACTTGTCCACGCCGCCTTGCGTCGCTCCGTCGCCGGCGAAATGCTTGGCGCACGCGAGCACCGAGCCAGGTGCGGCAAGCGAGTCACCTTGTAACCCCTTGAGCGTGGCGACGCCCATCTCGGCCGCGAGCGCTGGCACCTCGGAGTAGCTTTCGACGGTGCGCCCCCAGCGCTCGTCTTGCGCGGGCGAGATCGCGGGAGCAAACGTCCAGTCGATACTCGTGCCTCGCGTCTCGAGCGCGGTGATGTGAGCGACCTCGGTGACGAGCGCGAAGTCCCGTGTCGCACCGAGCCCGATGTTGTGCGGGAAGATGACGGCGTTGCTGACGTTGTTGTTTCCGTGAACGGCGTCGATGCCGTAGAGGAGCGGAATGCCGGAGCTCGTGGCCTCTGCTTCGAAGCTCTCCACGAAGGCGCGCCAGGTCGCTGGAAGATCGTCAGTCGGAGGATCCGAGCTGCCCCCGCTGAATACCGAGCCGAACGCGTAGGTCGCGACGGCCGAGGCTTCGATGCCGGCGGAGTCGGCCTGCACCATTTGTCCCGCTTTTTGGCGGAGCGTCATGCCTGCGAGGATCTGCGCCGCTTGGTCGATGCACGCTTGGCTCGGCTGCCACGGGGCGACTGGCGCGGGATAAACGAAGCCTCCGCTTCCCGCCGTTGACACGCCGCCCGTGCCGCCGATTGACTTGCCGCCCGCGCCACCCGTCCCGGCGCCCCCGATCGCACCGCCCGTTCCGCTCATCCCGGCGCCCGCCATCGCACCGGCCGTCCCGCTCATCCCGGCGCCCGCTACCGCACCGGCCGTCCCGCTCATCCCCGCGCTCGCAGCGACTCCTCCGTTGGCGCCGGCGGAGCCGCTCGAGCCGGCCCCCGAGGTCCCCGCGCCGCCGCCGTTCCCCGCGTCCGCGCACGCGCTCGCGAGCGCGACGAGAAGCGGGCCGACGACCGCGAGCCTTGCTGACGGGCGATTGGAAATGGAAATGACGCCAAGCACTCGGGGGTACTCCCGAGCTAGCGCACGCGCAGCGCGCGCCGCCTGCGGAACGCGCCGGCGAGCGCGAGCACGATTGCCGCACCCGCGACCTCTCCCGGTTCGGATGAGCGAGTCGAGCCCGGCACGCGGCAACCACAGCCACTCGCGTCGCCGTCTTTCGAGCCCTGACCCGCCATCGCTTCGCCGCCCGCGGAGTCATTCCCCGTCGAGCTTCCAGCGACCGAAGACGGCGCGCCGCCC
>DATMCL010000226.1:0-3785 GCA_035558375.1 Polyangiaceae bacterium | reverse complement strand
GGCCTACGCCTCGGCACGACGAGCAGCGCGACCCTCGGTGCGGGCCCCCGCCTGGAGCTCTCCGACTTCCGCCTCGAATCCACCGATCCCACCGTCACGCCCGCCGACCCCAGCCACCGCACGAAACCCGGCCTGCGCCTCGAAGCCCGCTACGAGTGGACCTCCCACCACGTCATCCTCGGCCTCGCCGCCACGCTCGACCTCGCCTTCGCACGCACTCACTACGATCTGTCCCTGCCCAACGGCACGACGGAGCAGCTCGCATCCATCTGGCCGGTGCGCCCGGGCGCGATCGTATCCGTCGGCATCCACTAACGCGAACATACGCGTACACGTTCGCGTGTTCGCGGGCCCCCGCCTCACCCCTTCACAGCCCCGCTCGTGAGCCCGCCGATGAACTCCTTCTCGAGCGCAAAGAACAGGATCGCCGGCGGCAGGATCGCGATCAGCGTTCCCGCGAGGAAAATCCCGTAGTCCGCGCGGTAAAGCCCGAGATAAAGGTTCAAGATCACGGGCAGCGTGAGCTTGTCCTGCGTGTGCAAGAAAATACTCGGCCCGAAGAACGCGTTCCAATTTCCGAGGAACGTCACCAAGCAGAACGCCGCGCACATCGGCCGCACGAGCGGCATCACGAGGCGCAAGTAGATGTAAAACTCGCTGGCGCCGTCGATGCGCCCGGCGTCGAGCATCTCGTTCGGGATGGAGAGCATGCTCTGCCGAAACAAGAAGATGCCGTACGGAACCGCGAGGTACGGCAAGAAGAGCGAGCTATACGTATCGACGAGGCCGAGCTTGACGATCATCTCGTAGAGCGGCGCGAGCAAGAGCACCGACGGGATCATCATCGAGCCGAGCATGAAGGTCATGAGCGGCTTTTTGCCGCGGAAATCGTACTTCGCGAGCGCGAAACCCGCCGCGGAACAGAACACCATCTGCAGGACGGTGATGGTGGTCGTCACGAACAGCGAGTTCAGGACGTACTGCCAGAAGTACACCTTGCCCTGCACGCTCGGATCGCCGGCAAAGAGGCGCCGGAAGTTCTCGAGGTTCATCGTCTTGTCCGTCCACGGCAGGGGCGGGAAGAAGATGTACTCGTTCAGAACCTCGCGATCCTTGAACGCAGCCGCCACGAGCCATAGGAACGGCGCGACGATGAGCGATGCGGCGCACGCGAGCGCGACCCAACGGAGGTAGGCGAACGCGGTCTTCGGCCGGCTCGGCGCGCGCAGCCAGAGCACGACGAAGCCGGCAATCAGCACGAGGACGAGAGCGCGGAGCGGGTTCATCGTTCGCTTCCCTTCACTCCTCGGCCAGGCCGGAGAAGCGGATTTGCAGCAGGCTGAGCGTGAAAATGATGATCGCGATCACCCAGCCGACGGCCGACCCGAGCCCGAGATCGCCCGTCACGAATCCCACGTCGTAAAGGTACGTGATCACCGTGAGGCCGGCGTTGTCCGGCCCGCGCCCGTTGCTCGACGAGAGCAGCGCGAGCGGCAGCTCGAAGAGCTGGTACGACCCGATCAGGCTCGTCACGACCACGAACACGACGACGTGTCGCATCGACGGCAACGTGACGTTCCAGAAGACTTGAAGGCGCGTCGCACCGTCGACGCGCGCCGCTTCTTCGAGCGTCTTGTCCACGCTCTGCAGCGCGGCCAAGAAGTAGATCATGTTGAACCCGACGTAGAGCCAGAGCGCGGCAATGATGATCGCCGGCATCACGAGCGCCGGATCCTGGAGCCACTGCTTCTCGAGCCCCCAGCCGAAGAGCGCCTGCAGGAAGCGATTCACGAGCCCGTAGCGCGCCGTGAACAGCACGCTGAAGAGCACGCCCACGAAGATTTGCCCGACGAGATTGGGCGAGAACAAGACGAGCCGCAGCAAGGCGCGCGCTCGGCCCTTACCCTCGTTCAGCAGCAGCGCGAGACCCATCGAAAGCGGCAGCTGAACCAGGACCGAGCAGGCCGCGAAGATCGTCGTGTTCTTGAGCGCTTGGTAGAAGGTCGGGTCCGAAAAGATGAAGCGGAAGTTGTCGAAGCCGACGAACGCGCGCGTCGCGGGACCGTTCGTCTGCTGGAACGCGAGCACCGCCGCGTTCGCGAGCGGATAGAGCGTGAACACGAGCAGCACCACGAGGTACGGCGCGAGGAACAGGTACGGAGCGAGCCCGCGCTGCTTCATTCTTTGTCCAGCACGTTGCGGTTCATGAGCTCCTCCACGTCCGCGGATTTCTCGGCGAGCTCCTTCTGAATCAGCGCGCGGAGCCCGTCGTCGCCGTGGGCACGGAAGTGCTCGAGGGCGTGCAGCACGACGCCGCCCAGCCGATCCTCGGCGCGGCTCTTGTACGGCGTCGCCCAATCCGCCGGCACGTCGGGCGCGAGCTTCGCGAACTCCTCGCCGATGCGCTGCCCGCGGAAGAAATCGCTCGGCTCGGCGAGCTCGGGCAGCGTCCAGGAGTCCTTGAGCGGCGGCAGGATCTTCGTCGCACGGTAGCGACGCCCGAGCTCGTCCCGATCGAAATAGAGGAGCTTCGCGAAGTCCCACGCGAGCTCGACGTGCTGGCTCGCCTTGGTGATGGCGAGCCCGGAGCCGCCCCAGGTGCTCGTGCGGCGGCCGCCTGGAGTCCACGCCGGCAGCGGCATCACGCGGAATAGGCCGCGCACGTTCGGCGCTTCCATCTCGATCGAGTGCGTGCGCCAGTCGGGCGCGACGTAGAAGAGCGCGAGGCCGTCCTTCATCGCCTTCATCAGCGACTGGCCCCAGCCGCACTGTGTGGCGATGCGGTCCTTGCCTTCGACCTGGTGCACGTACCAGTCGATGGTGTCCACCGTCGCAGGCTGGTTCATCTGCAGCTTGCCGTGCTCGTCGAACAAGCTCACGCCGCGCTGCAAAAGCAGGATCAAAACACCCCAGGACTCGCCGATCGGCAGATCGATGAGGTAGCGGTCGATGACGCCGTCGCCGTCGAGGTCCTTCACGACTTTCGGGCGCAGCGCGACGAAATCATCCCAGGTCTCGATCGCGTTCACGTCGATGCCGAGCGACTCGAGGATGTCGGCTCGGTACATGAGCATCACGGGGTGCACGTCGTGCGGGAGCGCGAACGCGTGACCCCGCGACGACCACAAGCTGAGCCGCGACTCGACGAGCCGCTCCTTCAACCCCTGCTTGTCGAGGCGTTCGGTGAGATCGACGAGCCCCACATCCGACAGCGGGCCGCGCGTGAAGTACGCGATGTCGCCGTACAAGAGCTCGACGAGATCCGGCACGGGGCTCTTCGCGAGCATGGCGTTCTGCAGCCGCGTTTGCAGCGCGCGCGAATGCACGAGCTCGACGGAGACGCGAACGCCGCGCTTCTTCTCGAAGATGGCCGCCGCTTCCCGGTACGCCTCCATGTGGGTCGACGCGGACGTGGCGAACGACAGATCCGGACGCGCGGCCGCGCCGAGACGCTGCGTCAGTAGCACCGCGACCGTCGATGCGAGCGCGAGCACGAGCAGCCAAAGCGGCGCACGGCCGAACGGAAACCGCTCCAGCATGCGACGCGGGAGCTTACGCGTTCATCGCGAAAAGGCGCCGCAAAACGGCATGCGGCGCCGCGCCGTGCGCCACCGTGGATGTGCCTTTTTGCTCAGCGGCGGCGCGCCGGACGGCCATCAGGCCCCGGTCGTGTTTCGTCCTGCCAGATGCGGCGAGCGCGCGCGGCGCGCGTCCGGCGAGCGCCGAGGTGCTCGCGAGGCGTCGTGCCGAGGAGCTTCCTGTAAACCCGAAAGAACTGCGCGTAG
>DATMCL010000225.1:0-14217 GCA_035558375.1 Polyangiaceae bacterium | reverse complement strand
TGGATTTCCTTCATCTTCATGTCGTGGCCGCCGACGACGTTGATGAGCACGCCCGTGGCGCCCTGAACCGAGATGTCGTCGAGCAGCGGCGAGTGAATCGCCTGCTCGGCGGCGAGCCGCGCACGGCCTTCGCCCTTCGCGCAGCCGGTGCCCATGAGGGCGCGGCCGTTGCCGGACATGACGGTGCGCACGTCGGCGAAGTCCACGTTCACGATGCCGTCGAGCGTGATGAGGTCGCTGATGCCCTTGACGGCCTGGAACAGGACCTCGTCCGCCTTGCGGAAAGCCTCGACGAACGTGAGCTCGTCGTCGGCGATCGACATGAGCTTCTCGTTCGGGATGGTGATCAGCGTATCGACGTGCTCGGTGAGCGACTGAATGCCCTGTTCGGCACGGCGCGCGCGCAGCTTGCCTTCAAAGGCGAAGGGCTTCGTGACGACGCCCACGGTGAGCGCGCCTGCTTCCCGCGCGAGCTGCGCGACGATCGGCGCCGCGCCCGTGCCGGTACCGCCGCCCATGCCGGCCGTGACGAACACCATGTCGGCGCCCATCACGATCTCCTTCAGCCGGTTCACGTCCTCGAGCGCCGCCTTGCGACCGCGCTCCGGATCCGCGCCGGCACCGAGCCCGCGCGTCACGTTCTGGCCGATGGCGATCTTCTCCGCCGCCGCGTTCGAGCCGAGGGCTTGCGCGTCCGTGTTCACGGTCACGAACTCGACCCCTTCGAGGCCGAAGTGAATCATCGTGTTGATGGCGTTCCCCCCGGAGCCGCCGACACCGATCACCTTGATGCGAGCGTTGTAGGTCCGCGACTCTTCGGCGAATTCAATTGAGAAGCTCATCGTCCTTCAGCTTTCCTGGGCTCACCGCTTAGAACGCGGCGCGTACCCACTCCCAGATCTTCGTACCCTTGGTGCCCGCGACGACCTCGCTCGCTCGCCGCTCGGGCTCCGAACCGTGCCGAACGTCCACATGGTGCGAAAGCTCGGTGAGCTGGGCGGCGCCGTAGCGCACGAGCCCGACGCCCGTCGCGTACTGCGGCCCCTGCACGAGCTGGAAGATGCCCTTCACGCCCACCGGGAAGCCGAGCCTCACCGGCATGCCGAGGATCTCCTGCGCGCACTCGACCATGCCTTCCATCAGCGCGGCGCCGCCCGTGAGCACGCAGCCCGAGCTCACCTGCTCGAGCAGCCCCGTCTCCTCGATGCGGCGGCGAGCCTCGCCGAAAATCTCCTCGACGCGCGGCTCGATGATGTCGCTCAGGAGACGGCGGGCGACCCGGCGCGGCGCGTGACCGCCCACGCCCGGCACCTCGATCTCCTCGTCGTCGGCGATCATGCGACCGAGCGCGCAACCGTAGTTGCGCTTGAGGCGCTCCGCCTCGGCGACCGGCGTGCGCAGGCCGGCGGCGACATCGAGCGTGATGTTGTTCCCGCCGGCCGGGATCACGCTCGTGTGCGCGATGCCACCGTCCGCGAACAAGAGGAGGTCGCTCGTGCCGCCGCCCACGTCGATGACGGCGACGCCGATCTCCTTCTCGTCCTCCGAGAGCACGGCGTCGGCGCTCGCGAGCGGCTCGAGCACGATGTCGGCCACGTTGAGCTCGCAGCGCTCCACGCAGCGCACGACGTTCTGGATGCACGAGGTGGCGGCCGTGACGAGATTGACGCGCACCTGCAGGCGCACGCCGCTCATCCCGACCGGGTCGTGAATGCCGTCCTGGTTGTCCACGACGTACTCACGCGGGAGGGCGTGGAGGATCATGCGGTCGGCATCCACGGGGATGGCGCGCGCGCCCTCGAGCACCCGCTCGAGATCGGCGCGCGTCACCTCGCGGCCCGAGATCGCGCACACGCCGTCGGACACCTGGCAGCGGATGTGGCTGCCGGCGACGCCCACGTACACCGTATCGATCTCGACGCCGGCCATGGTCTGCGCGGCATCGACCGCCTCGCGAATGCTGCGCACGGTCTGGTCGATGTTACTGACCACGCCCTTGCGCAAGCCACGGCAGGGCACGTTGCCCACGCCGAGGATCGTGATGCCGTCGGCGTCGACCTCGCCCACCACGGCGGAGACCTTGGTGGTCCCGAGGTCGAGACCCACGACGATCCCGCTCTGTTCCGGCGCTGCGTTTCTCATGTCCATGCGTTCCACCGTGGCTGCTCTTCGAGACTCGGCCGACGCTGCCATGCTGGCTCGCACGGGGCCAAATTTGCGCCGCTGTTGTCGAGGGGTTCGGCGAGCATCAGCGCATCCTCACGACCACCCGCTCCGGGTGCGCTTCGTTGTCCAAAAACACGATGCCGGGCGTCCGGCCCTTCGCCGCGAGCTGACCGACGACGTCGGCCGCCATGGCGAGCTTGCGCGCGTACGGCGCGCGTCCGAGCTCGAGCGCGATGCCCTGCCGGCCCACCGTGAGCACCGTGTGCCCCGTGGCGCCGAGGCTCACCTCTTCGGGCGGGTGCACCCGCGCCATGCCGAGCTTCTCGTACTGCCGCACGAGGTCCACGCCGGTCCGGAAGCGCTCCATCCCGCCCTGCTTGTCGCGCGCCCATTCGGCCGCCGAAACGCCGCTCAGAACCGGCAAATCGCTCGGGTCGTCGACGCTGACCTCCTTGAACGGCTCGCCGTCCGGGGTCACGAGGAACGGCCTGTCGCCGAGCACCGCAACGGCAGCGGCCTCGCGCTCGCTCACCGCGACATGGAGGGTTGCCGGCAGCTTGCGTGTGACGTGGGCCGAGCTCACCCAGGGGTTCTTGAGGAGCTTGTCCTCCGCGGCCCGCGTGTCGAAGGCAAACAGGTTCGTCCCGATCGTCACCCCCGCGAGTGAGCGCACCTCGTCCGGCGCGAGGCGCTTCGAACCCTCGAGCTCGACCTTCTGGATCGCGAAGCGCGTCGTGGTGAGGGCGTACCGATGGAGGCTGTAGGCCACGGCCGTGGAAGCCGCCACGACGACCGCGAGCCCCACGACGAGCTTCACGCCCGCGAAGATCCGCTCGAAAACGCTCGGCCCCGAGGGCGGCGGCCGGCCCGAGACGGCTCGGCGCGCCCCGGCGCGGGCCGGCGGCGGGCTCTCGGGGAGCTCGAACTCCTCGCTCGGGGCGCTCACCACGGCGCCGTGCAGGCTCTTCGCTCGCGCTCTCATGGGGGGCTCCCGTGGCCGGCCCGAGCCTGAAGCTCCGCGGCGATCCCGGGCAAGATCTTGTTGATGTCGCCCGCCCCGAGCGCGATGACGACGTCGCCCGGCTCGGCGATGCGCGCAATCTGCTCGGGCAAGGACGCGCGGTCCTCGACGTGCCGCACGGCGTGGTGCCCGTGGTCGGCGATGCCCTTCGCGAGCCGCGCGGCCGTGATGCCGTCGATCGGCTTCTCGCCGGCCGCGTAGATATCGACGAGGAACAGGTGATCGGCGTTGTTGAACGCGCGCGTGAAATCGTCGAACAGGAGCTGCGTGCGCGAGTAGCGGTGCGGCTGGAACGCCACGATCACCTTGCCCGGGTACGCCCCCCGGGCCGCGGCGAGCGTCGCCTCCACCTCGGCCGGGTGATGGCCGTAGTCGTCCACGAGCGCCACGCCCGACACCTCGGCGACGATCGTGAAGCGCCGCGCGACACCGTTGAACGAGGCGAGCGCCTGTTTCGTCACATCGAGCGGCACCTCGAGCTCGTCCGCCACGGCAATGGCCGCCAGCGTGTTGAGCACGTTGTGCCGGCCCGGCATGCGCAGCTCGAACTCGCCGAGCGGCTCGCCGCGCCGGTACGCGACGAACGTCGAAACGAGCCCTTTCATCGTGATCGAGCGCGCGTAGTAGTCCGCCTGAGGCGAGAGCCCGTACGTCACGTGCCTTCGCCCGATGCGCGGCAAGAGCTCCTGCACGTGCGGGTGCTCGAGGCACAAGACGGCGAGCCCGTAGAACGGCACCTTCTCCGTGAACTGCACGAACGCTTCCTTCAGCGTCTCGTGGTTGCCGTAAAAATCGAGGTGTTCCGGATCGATGTTCGTCACGACCGCGATCGTCGGCGTGAGCCGCAGGAACGACCCGTCGCTCTCGTCCGCCTCGGCCACGAGCAAGTCCCCCGCCCCGAGCCGCGCGTTCGAGCCGAGCGCCGCCATGCGCCCCCCGACGACCACGGTCGGGTCGAAACCCGCGGCGCGCAGGATCGTCGCCACGAGCGACGTCGTCGTCGTCTTGCCGTGCGACCCGGCGATCGCGATGCCGTATTTCACGCGCATCAGCTCGGCGAGCATCTCCGCGCGGGAAATCACGGGCGTCCCGAGCTCGCGCGCCCGCACGATCTCGGGGTTTTTGTCGTCGATCGCGCTCGAGTACACGATCACGTCCGCGCCGTGGACGTTCTCGGCCTTGTGCCCCACGTCGATGCGCACGCCGAGCCGTACGAGCGCCCGCGTGTTCTCGCCCTCGCGCAGGTCGGATCCGGACACGTCGAACTCGAGCGTCCGCAGGATCTCGGCCAAGCCGCTCATGCCGATGCCGCCGACCCCGATGAAATGGACGTGCCTGACGCGACCGCGGAACATGGGTTAGGTCGCCTCCTCGAATTTGAGGGGATTGTTGGTGAGCACGGCACTGTCGGACTCGACTGACCCGCTGCTCTCCGGGACACGCAGGCCAGCAAGGTTCAGCAGATCGAGCGCGATGTCGCGTGCAGCCGTCGGACGCCCGACATCGCGAGCGGCGGAGGCCATCGCGGCAAGACGCGCGCGATCTCGCGAAAGCTCGGCAATTTCCCGCGCCAAGCGCTCCGGCGTCGCCTCGGCGTTCGCGACGCACACCGCCGCACCCGCGGCGACGAGCGCCTCCGCGTTGACGCGCTGGTGATCGTCCGCGGCAAACGGATAGGGCACGAGCAGCCCGGGCCGCCCCACGGCGCACATCTCGCTCAAGGCTCCGGCGCCGGCGCGTCCCACGACGAGCTCGGCCGCCGCGAGCGCGGCGGGCATGTCGTCGATGAACGGCACGACGCGCACCCGCTCGGCGAGCCCGAGCTCGGCGTAAAGGCCTCGCACCGCGTCGGCATGAGTCGGCCCGCACTGGTGCACGACCTCGAGCGCCGACCCGAGCTCTGCGACGGCGCGCGGCATGGCCTCGTTCAGTGCCTTCGCGCCTTGGCTCCCGCCGAGCACGAGCACGCGCAGCGCATCCCCCGCGCGCGTGTACGGCGCGGGCCCGAAGCCGGGCCGAAGTGGCACGCCGGCCCGCAGCGTGCGCCCGCGACGAAAGTGGCGCTCCGCCGCGGCGAACGCGACGTACCCGCGCCCCGCGAGCGGCGCGAGCCAACGATTGGCGAGTCCCATCACGCTGTTCGGCTCGAGCAGCGCGAGCGGCACCCCGAGCGACCACGCCGCGAGCGACACGGGCCCCGCCGCGTAGCCCCCCACCGACAGCACCGCCGACGGCGCGAGGCGCCGCACGAGCGCGCGCCCTTCTGGGAGCGAAAGCGCCGCCCGCCCGACCCCACGCAGGAAGCCCGCCACACCGCCGCCGCGCAGCGGCAGGACGCGCATCAGCTCGAGCTCGTAGCCGCGCTCCGGCACCGCGCGCGCTTCGAGCCCGCGCTCCGTGCCGACGAACACGAGCCGCACGTCCGGCGCAAGCGCCTTCACGGCTTCCGCGACGGCGATCATCGGGAACACGTGGCCCCCCGTACCGCCGCCGGCGAAAACGAGCGTGCGAGCAGCCCGCAGGGTCATGCCATGCCCTCTTCCGCTTGGGTCACGAGCATGGCGCTCGCCTCGGGATCGGGCCCCTCGAGCGCGACCTTGGCGTTTCCGGCCACTTTGGTCCCGCGCGACACCGACAGCAAGACTCCCATCGCCGCCGAGCACACGAGCAGCGACGACCCGCCAAAGCTCACGAACGGCAGCGTCAGGCCCTTGGTCGGCAGCATTGCCATCGCGACGGCCAGATTCACGAGCGCCTGCGCGCCGAATAGCACCGAGATCCCGAACGCGATGTACGAGCCGTACTCGTCCTCGGCATGGAGCGCCGCCCGCACGCCGCGCGCCACGATCAGGAGGTACACGCTCGCGAGCGCGAGGATACCGAGAAACCCAAGCTCCTCCCCGATGATGGCGGAGATGAAGTCGGTGTGCGCTTCCGGCAGGTAGAGGACCTGCAGACCCTTGCCGAGCCCGAGGCCGGCCACCTCGCCCGAGCCAAAGCTCATCACCGATTGGAACGGCTGGTAAGCGAGATCCTGCCGGTGCTCGGCCATGTTGAACCAGGCGAGCATGCGTTCCCAGCGGTAGCTCGTGAAGCGAACGGCCCACGCGGCGAACACGGCACCGAGCATCGCCGCGCCAAGCAGGTAGCCGAGCCGCGCACCCGCCACGAAGAGCAGCGCGAACGTGAGGAACAGGAGCACGACGGCGCCGCCGAAATCCGGCTGCTTCAGGCACAGCACCATCAGGAAGCCGGCCATCAAGAAGTGCGGCAGCATGCCGATCGAGAAGCTCTTCATGCGCTCACGCTTCTTCTCGAGCGAGTAGGCGAGCCACAAGATGAGCGCGAGCTTCGCCGCTTCGGACGGCTGCACGTGGATGGGGCCGAGCGCGAGCCAGCGCGCGGCACCGCCGCCCGTGTGACCGAAGCCGGTGACGCTCAGGATCATGAGCACCGTGACCACGCCGAGGATCGGGTACGTGAAGGGCTTCAGGCGGTGGTACTCGATGCGCGACGCCGAAAGCATGATCGCGAGGCCCGCCCCTGCGTAGATGGCCTGCCGCACGAGGAAGTACTGCGGGTCGCGGAACGTCGTCGTCGCCTCGACGACGCTCGACGTGTAGACCATCACGACACCGAACCCGAGCAGGGCGATGGCCGCGGCCGCGAGCACCGGATCGAGCGAGCCCGACCGGCGCCGCGCTAACGAGGAAACAGCGGGAACCCGGATCATGCGGAGACCTCCGTGCGAAGCCGCCCGACGGCCGCCACGAAGCGGTCGCCACGCTCGGCGTAGCTCTTGAACATGTCGAAGCTCGAGCACGCGGGGCTCAGGAGCACGGCATCGCCGCGCTCGGCCAGGCGAAACGCCCGGCGAACCGCGTCGTCGATGTCCGTCGCGTGTTCGACCGGCACCGCACCGCCGATCGCCCCGAAGATCCGCTCGGCCGCCTCGCCAAGCACGACCACGGCGCGCGCCTTCTCGCGGATCGCCTCGACCAGGGGCTCGTACGAGCCGTGCTTGTCGCGTCCGCCCGCGATGAGCACCCCGCGCGTCTCGGACAAGCCGCGTAGCGCCGTGACCGCGGCGCCCACGTTCGTGCCCTTGGAATCGTCGTAGAACGTCACGCCGCGCACCTCACCCGCGAGCGCCATGCGGTGCGGCAACGGCTCGAACGCGGAGAGTCCCTCGCGCACGGCGCCGGCGCCCACGTCGAGCGCGCGCACGGCGGCAATTGCGGCGGCTGCGTTCTCGAGGTTGTGCCGGCCGTGAAGCTTGCCGCGCGAGAGCTCGAAGAGCTCGCCGCTCTTGGCCTCGACGACCGTGCGATCGTCCACCGCATAGTCGCCGGCGCTGCCGAACGTCACGCGATCCCCGCGTCCGCGCCGCGCTTGCTCCTCGCAAATCGCGTCGCCGAATGGGACGACCGCCGTGTCGCCGGGCTCCTGATTGACGAAGGCGTTGCCCTTGGCCTCGGCGTAGAGCTCGAAGCTCGGGTAGCGATCGAGGTGATCCTCGGTGACGTTGAGTAAAATACTCACGCGCGGGCGAAACAGCGGCGCGCGCTCGAGCTGAAAGCTCGAGACCTCGAGCACGACGGCGTCCCACGGCTTGCCGACGGCGCTCGCGGCCGGCTCGCCCAGGTTCCCGCCGACGAGCGTCGTCGTGGTGCTTTTTCCATTCGTGCCGCCGACGGCAACGATCGGCGCGTCGAGAAAACGGCACGCCAGCTCGAGCTCGCCGATGGTCTCGACCCCAGCCCGCGCCGCGAGCTCGAGCGCCGGAAACGACGGCACCCCGGGCGACACCACCACGAGATCCGCTTCCGTGAAGCGCACGCTCTCGTGGCCTCCGGCGAGCATTTCCAACCCGAGCGCCCTCACCTCGGGCGACAAGCGCTCGAGCGGCGCGCTATCGGTGCCGAGCACTCTCGCTCCACGCTCGCGGCAGAGGCGCGCAGCCGCGAGCCCGCTCTTGCCGAGCCCGACGACGATGACGCGCTGTCCTCGGAGGTCCATCATCACCGGAGCTTCAGCGAGGAGAGCGCGACGAGCGCGAGCAACATCGAGATGATCCAGAAGCGGACGATGATGCGCGGCTCGGGCCAGCCCTTCTTCTCGTAGTGGTGGTGAATGGGCGCCATCAAGAAGACGCGCTTCTTCCAGATCTTGAAGGAGATCACCTGCGTGACGACGCTCACGGCCTCGATCGTGAAGATGCCGCCGAGGATCAGGCTCAAAAGCTCGGTCTTCGTGATCACGGCCATCATGCCGAGCCCGCCGCCGAGGGCGAGCGAGCCCACGTCCCCCATGAACACCTGCGCGGGGTACGTGTTGTACCAGAGGAACCCGATGCCCGCGCCGACCACGGCCGCGCCGTACACGGCGAGCTCGACCATCTCCGGAAAGCCCGCGACGTCGAGGTAGTCGGCGAGTGGTCGCCCGAACAGCACGGAGCCGGCGACGTACGCCCACAAGGAGTACGTCCCCGCGTTGATGATCACGGGGCCGATCGCGAGACCGTCGAGTCCGTCCGTCAGGTTCACGGCGTTGCTCGTCCACACGACGAACACGAGCGCCAAGGGCACATACACGGACAGGGGCAGCGTGAGCGGATGCTTGTCGAACGCGAGGAACGGCAAAGTCAGCCGCCCGCGCATCTCGAGCCATTGCGCTGGCAGGTCCGAGGCGTGGAAAAACAGGTAGCCGAGCGCGAGCGCGCCGATCGCGAATTGGCCCACGAGCTTGTAGCGCCCCGCGAGGCCCCGCGAGCTCTTCTCCTGGATTTTAAGGCGATCATCGAGGTACCCGACAGCGCCGTAGCCGGCCGTCACGCTCGTCGTGGCGATCACGAACACGTTCTTCACGTCGGCCCAGAGCACGGTCGGAACGAGCACACTGAGCAAGATCAGCGCGCCTCCCATCGTGGGCGTGCCCCGCTTCGCATGGTGCGAGGCGGGCCCTTCCTCGCGGATGATCTGGCTGATCTGCTTGCCGCGGAGCTTCGAGATGAACCACGGCGCGACCATGAACGAGACGAGCATGGCCGTCATCGCGGACATGATCGCGCGGAACGACGGATAGCGGAGCACGTTGAGCCAGCCAAGACCCGTGAGGTGCCGCAACGGATAGAGGAGCTCGTAGATCACGCCGCACCTCGCTCGACGAGGCCGCGCACGACCCGCTCGGCGCGCACGCCGCGCGACGCCTTGACCAGCACCACGTCGCCTGGCCGCACGCGAGCCTTCGCGAGCAGGAGCGCTCCGTCGGCGTCGGCGGCGAAGACACTCGAGATCCCAGCGCTTTTTGCAGGATCGAGGAAAAGGGCCGCGTCGCCCGCGACGGCGATGAGCTCGGCCGCACCGCTTTTTGCGATCGCCTCACCCAGGCTCTGATGCTCGCGCACCGAGACCGCGCCGAGCTCGCGCATCTCGCCGAGCACGAGCACGAGCCGCGCGCGGCGCTCGCTCGCGACCTCGCGCGCCGTCTTGAGCGACGAGAGCGCGCTCGCCGGGTTCGCATTGTAGGCGTCGTCGAGCACGACCGTGCCGTCGGCGAGCTCGTGCACCTCGAGTCGCCCCGGCTCGCCCGCCGCGGAGAGCGCCCCCGAGACGGCGCGCGCGTCGAGCGGCTCGCTCGCGACGGCATGCGCCACGGCGACCGCTGCGAGCGCCGCGTACGCCCCCGCTTCGCCCAGCAGCGAGAGCTCGAGCTCGAGGCGGCCGCGCCGCGTCTCGATAGAGACGTGCTGGCGGGCGACACCGGCCCCGGTGCGCCGCACACAGCGCACCTCGACGCCTGGCGCGCAGCCGTAGCGGATCTTCTGCCGCGCCGGCGCCCGCTCGAGCAAGGCGCGCACGCGCGGGTCGTCGGCGTTGCCGAGCGCGATGCCGTCGGGCGAGAGCCCTTCGAAGAGCGCGCCCTCTTCGCGCTCGATGCCGTCGAGGTCGCCGAGCCCTTCGGTGTGCTCGAGCCCGATCAGCGTGAGCACCGCGGCGTCGGGTTTCGCCATCGCGGTGAGCGCCGCCACTTCGCCGGGCGCGTTCGTCCCGAGCTCGACCACGGCGTAGCGCTGGTCGGAGGTGAGACCGAGCAAGACGAGCGGCACGCCGATCAGGTTGTTCAAGTTGCCGGACGTCTGGTGCACGCGGCCCGGCGCGCAGAGGTCGAGCACGGCGCCGACGGCGCTGCGCGTCGTGGTCTTGCCCGCCGAGCCGGCCACCGCGACGAGGCGGCCGGTGAAGCGGCTGCGGTGCAGCGCCGCGATGGCGCCGAGCGCTGCCAGCGTGGACGGTACGCGCAGCACGGGGATCGGAAGCGCGCCGACATCGCCCTCGACGAGCACGGCGGCGGCTCCGGCCTGAGAGGCGCCTGCGGCGAAGGCGTGCCCGTCGAAGCGCTCGCCTTTCAGGGCGACGAACAGCTTTCCGGCGAGGGACGCGCGGCTATCGGTGCTGACGCCGACGACCTCGCGCTCGGCGCCGCCCGGGCCTGCGAGCGTGCCTCCCGTGGCGCGTGCGAGCTCGCCGAGCGTGAAGCGCGCTTGATTCTCGGGCAGAGCGCTCGCCATCAGCCTTGCCTCCGCGCGCGACGCAGAGCGAGCGCGCGGCGCGCCTCGACGCGGTCGTCGAAGGCGCGCTTCTCGGTACCGATGATCTGATACGGCTCGTGTCCCTTGCCGGCGAGCAGCACGCTGTCGCCCGGCTCTGCCGCGAGCACGGCTTCCTCGATCGCGCGGGCGCGGTCGAGCTCGACCGTGTAGCGCGCGGTCCCCGTGCGAAGTCCCGCTTCCACGGCGTTCGCGATGGCGCGCGGATCCTCGGTCCTAGGATTGTCGCTCGTGAGGATGGCGCGCTCCGCGCCGCGGCCGACGGCAGCGCCCATTTTCGGCCGTTTGTCGGGGTCGCGGTCGCCACCGCAGCCAAAGACGCAGGCGACTTCGGCGGGCGTGATCTTGCGTACCGCGGCGAGCACGCGCTCGAGCGCGTCCGGCGTGTGCGCGTAGTCGACCAGCACGCGGATGTCGTCGTCGTCCTCGTCACAGCGCTCGAGCCGGCCGGGGATCGCCTTGACGGCGCCGAGCGCGCGCGCGGCCTGCAGCGGCTCTATGTCGAGCGCGAGCAGGATGCCGAGCGCGAGCAGCAGGTTCTCGAGGTTGTGCTCACCGAGCAGGCGCGACTCGAGCGCCGCGGAGCCGCGCGGCGTCGTGACGGCCGCGCGCAGGCCGCGGCTGTCCGCCGTGAACGACAGCGGGCGCACGAGCGCGTCCGCAGCCCGCCCCGTGGTGAGCAGACGCCCGCGGGCCCGCGTGGCGAGCCCGCGGCCGAACTCGTCGTCGATGGCGATCACCGAAACGGCGGGCGAGAGTGCCGTAAAAAGCCGCTCTTTTGCGGCGCCGTACTCCGCCATCGACGGGTAGAAGTCGAGGTGATCCTGGCTCAGGTTCGTGAAGGCGGCGACGCGAAAGGTGAGCGCGTCGACCCGCGCGAGCGAGAGCGCGTGACTCGACACCTCCATGACGAAGTGCGTGCCTCCGCGCTCGACCACGTCGGCGAGACGGCGCGACACCTCGTCCGCCTCCGGGGTCGTGAGGTTGCCCTCCTCCTCGGCGCCACCGAACGAGAACCCAAGCGTCCCGAGCCGCGCGGGCCGGGCACCGAGTGCGACCAGCGCGTGCTCGACGAGCAGGCTGGTCGTCGTCTTGCCGTTCGTGCCGGTGATGCCGATGAGCGGCAACGCGCGACTCGGCGCGCCGTACACGACCTCGGCCGCCGCGCCGAGCGCCCGTCGCACGTCGCTCACCTCGAGCACCGGAACCCCGAGCGGCGCCGTCACGGCACCCGGCTCCGCGAGCACGGCCGAAGCCCCGCTCGCCACGGCCGCCGCAGCGAAATCGGCGCCGGAAACCCGTCCACCCGACCGCGCGACGAAGAGCTCGCCGGCCGCGACGTGGCGCGAATCCTGGCGCACGCCCGACACGCGCACGGCGCCGTCGCCACGGAGCTTCGGCTCGAAGGGCGCGAGCGCTCGCGCGAGCTCAGCGAGGCCTACGCCGCCCGTGACCGGCAAGGTCATGGCGAGTGCGGTCATGAAGCGGGCTCGAACACGAGGAAGAGCTCCTGCCCCTTGTCCATCACCGCGCCGGGCACCGGCGTTTCGCTCACGATCAAACCGCTGCCCGAGAGGCGCGGCGTCACACCGAGCTCGAGCGCCTTCTTCATCGCTTCGCGTGCGGGCCAGCCGGTCATGTCGGGAACGCGGATCTTGCCGGCGGGCACGGGGCCGTTCGCGACGACACCCTCCTGCACGGCGGGGCGCTTGCCCTGCGCGCGGCGGATCGCTTCCATGGCGAGGTTCGCGGGATCGGGGCTACGGGCGAGCACGGCCACGTCGGCGCGGTCCTTACCGCGTGGAACCAAGCCGCGCAGCTCCAAAGCCGCTTGCGCGACGCGTCGAAACACCGGGGCCGCCACGGCGCCACCCGCGTGCTCGACCATCGGCTCGTCGATCGTCACGGCGATGGCGACGACCGGCTTCTCCGCGGGCACGAAGCCGACGAACGACGCGATGAAGCGATCGAGCGAGTAGCGCGCCGAGCCTGGCTCCGCCTTCTGCGCGGTCGCGGTCTTGCCGGCGACGCGGTAGCCGTTGATCGCCGCCTCGACACCGGTGCCTTCGCCTTCGGTGACGGCGACGAGCAGCTCGGCGACGTTGCGCGCGACGTGCTCGGGGATCACGCGGCGCCGGACGTGCGGCGCGACCTCGCGCACGAGCTCGCCGTTGGCGGTCACGACCTTCTTCACGAGGATCGGGTCCATGAGCTCGCCGCCGTTCGCCACCGCCGAGGCGGCCATCGCGAGCTGGATGTTCGTGACGCCGATGCCGTGACCGAACGCCGCCGACGCCGTCTCGACGGGCACCCAGGGGCGTCCCTTGGGACGCAGCGTTCCCGAAGCTTCGCCCGGCACCCCGAGTCCCGTCTCCTCGCCGAAACCGAAGCGGCGAAATGCCTCGTACAAGCGGTCGCCGCCGAGGCCGAGCCCCATCTTGGCCGCGCAGATGTTCGACGACACCGCGAGCACCTGCGCGATCGTGAGCCATTCCGACGGGTGCGTGTCGTGAATGATCACGTTGTCGACCGGCATGCTCCCCTTCTCGCAGTAGAGCTTGTCGGTCGGCTTGATGGTGCCGGCAGCGAGCGCGGCGGAGACCGTGAAGATCTTCGTGGTCGAGCCGGGCTCGAACACGTCCGCCGTCGGATGCAAGCGGCGCGCCTCCGGTGCGCTCTCCGAGTAGTCGTTCGGGTTGAAGCT
Source organism: Polyangiaceae bacterium (assembly GCA_035558375.1). Lineage (GTDB taxonomy): Bacteria > Myxococcota_A > Polyangia > Polyangiales > Polyangiaceae > PMG-095. Next base: position 717 of record DATMCL010000225.1, on the reverse strand, counting down.
CGGAAAGCTCGCGAGCGCGAGGATCTCCCCCGTAGCGGGATCGACGGCCACGACGGAGCCGCCGGCGGCCTCGAACGTACGCACCGCGGCCGCGAGCTCGTGCTCCGCGACGTGCTGCAGCCCCTGGTCGAGCGACAGCGTGACGCTGTGTCCCGCGAGCGCGCGCTCGTCCTGCGCGCCTTCGGAGAACAGAAGCCGGCCGGAGCGGTCGCGCAGGCCGCGCAGCTCCTCGACTCGGCCCGCGAGCTCGTCGTTCAGCGAATACTCGAGGCCGTCCTTGCCCTCGCCGTCCGGCGCGACGAAGCCGAGCAGCGAGCCGGCAAGCTCACGGCGCGGGTAGTAGCGCCGGCCTTCGCCCTCGACGAGCACGCCACGCAACGGCGGAAGGTCGCCCTCGCCCGCAGCGAGCTTGCGCACGCCGTCGGCCTCTTCGGCCGTGAGCTGGCGCTTGAGCCACGCGAAGCGGCGCTTCGAAAGGATCTTCTTCTCGATCGTCGCGGGATCGAGGCCGAGCACGGCGCCGAGGCGGTTCGCGGCGTCACGCGCGACGAGCGGGATCTTCTGCGGCACCACGCCGCGCAAGAGCTCGACCGCGTCGAGGCTCGCGCTCGGGACTTCGACGCTCACGGCGAGGGCGTCGCCGTTCCGGTCGTAGAGCGCGCCGCGCTTGGGCGCGACGTGCAAGCGCCGCTGCCGTTGGCTCTCCGCGATCTCGCG
>DATMCL010000224.1:0-3665 GCA_035558375.1 Polyangiaceae bacterium | reverse complement strand
CCCCGCCCGGGTTCGCGCCGAGCGTGTCGCTCATGTTGAAGAAGGCGTTGTGAAACGCGGTCGCGCTCGCGGTGACCGACTTCAACTTGAGCTCGAGCCCGGCGCTGGTTTGGAAGCTCGTCTGGAGCCCGTTGTAGAGCGTCGCCGGCTGGAGGCCCGGTATGGGGAGCACGAACGACGGCGGCTGATGCGCGAGGCCGAACGCACCGATCAGCTTGAGATTCTCGCGCAACTTGAGCTTCCCGGCGAGGCGCGCGTCGATGGCGGGCTTGGTCGTCGCGCCCGAGCGGAAGAGGTCGATGCGCACGCCCGGCGTGGCTTCGAAGCGCGGGCTCACGTCGAGCACCACGTCCGCCCAGCCGCCGACCGCGACGTCGTTGCGCGGCGGGAAGAACGTGTTGAACGCCTGGATGTTCGGGTCGTCCGGATCCACGTACGTCGGCGCCGCGACAGTGTAGTGGTCGAGCACGATGTCGGCGCCGCCGCGCAGAAGCGCATGCGGTGCCAAATGGTGCGTGAGCTCGGTGCGCAGGCCGAGCATCTCGTCGCGCGTGTTGGTCTGGAAATCGAGGTGCGTGTTGTCGTAGCCGCCGGTGACGGCGATGCGGATCCGGTTGTCCGCGCCGTAGAAATGGTCGTAGCGGAGATCGACCCGGTAAAATTCCGTGCCGAACAGGACCCGTAAGCCGCCGGCCTGCTCTTGCCCGAGCAAATCGTAGGAGCCGAACGCGAACGCCGTGACGCGATCCTTCGGCGTGATGTCGTAAGTGAAGCGCGCCTGGTAGTCGCGGTAGTCGAGCTTCACGTCTTGGGCGATGAGCGACAGGACAGTGGCGGTGTAGGAGTAGCGACCGCCGAGCATCACCGTGCCGCGTCCGCCCGCGAAGCCGCCCTCGACCATGGCGCCCGCGTCGAAGATGCGTAGGTTGCCTTCGCCGTGCCAGTCGGTGCGCGGCGCGGTGGTCTCGCCCGCGACGATGCCGCCCATGAAGCGCCCGTAACGCGCCGGGTATCCGCCCGAATAAAGGTCGACGCGATCGACGATCGCCGGGTTCACGACCGAGGGACCGAGCCCGACGTGATAGAGGTACGGAACGCGGACGCCGTCGAGGAAGTAGCCGACGTTTCCGGGCGGGGCGCCGCGAATGTAGAAGAACGGCAAACCCGAGACGATCGGCGTGACACCCGGCAGCGACTCGATCGCGCGGAAGGGATCGCCGAAGGCGCCGGGCAGCTGCCGCACCTCGGCGCGCGTGAAGCTTCTTACGTCGGCGGCGGGGCGCTCGCCCTGCACGACGACTTCGAGCGGCTCGGGTTCGGCGGGTGTTCCCGCGGGCGCGGTCCCAGCGGGCCGCGTCGTCGTCGGGGTCGCGCCGGGAACGGGCGGCGGCTCCTTGATAGGGACTGGCCGCGGCTCGGTGAACGTGACCTCGAAGCGAATCGTGGCCGCCACCGCTTGCCCGTCGCGAGTCGCCGGCTCGAAGCGATATTTGCGCACGGTTTCGACCGCCGCGCTCGCGAAGGGCTCGTCGCCGCGCGTCGCGCTCACCTCACGCACCGTGCCGTCGCGATTCACGACGACCGTCAGCGTGACGGTCGCATCGCCCTGGGCGCCATCCGGGTAGACGGGTTCGCTGCTCTCGACCAGGCGCGGCGGGACGAGCGCTTGTGCGGCTGCCGGACGCGCCCAGACGAGCGCGAGCACCGCGAGGAGGATTGCCTCAGCCAGCCGGATGCTGAAGCGCCGTCGCATGCCGAGCGCTCAGACGGCGCGCGCTTCGTCGGCCTCGACGCGGCCGTCGCGCATGCGGACGACCCGCGGCATCCGCTCGGCGAAGGTCGGGTTGTGGGTGACGACGATGATCGTGGTGCCGTGATCGCGATTGATCTTGAAGAAAAGGTCGTGGATGGCGTCGCTCGTCGCGGTGTCGAGGTTGCCGGTCGGCTCGTCGGCAAGCACGAGCTTCGGATCGAGCGCGAGCGCTCGTGCGACGGCGACACGCTGCTGCTCGCCGCCAGAGAGCTCGCCCGGCCGGTGCGTGCCGCGGTGCCCGAGCTCCACTTCGTCGAGCAGGGCCTTGGCGCGCTTCTCCATCTCGCGACGCGGGCGGCCCTGGATGAGTCCGGGGATCATCACGTTCTCGAGCGCCGTGAACTCGGGCAAGAGGTGATGAAACTGGAACACGAACCCGATGTCGCGGTTGCGCACGGCCGCGAGCCGAGAGTTCGACATCGTCGTGAGCTCTTCCGTCCCGAGCCGGATGCGACCGCTCGAGGGCAGATCGAGCGTGCCGACGCAGTGGAGCAGCGTGCTCTTGCCGGCGCCGCTCGGCCCCACGATCGCGAGGATCTGCCCCGCGTAGACGTTGAGGTCGATGCCGCGCAGCACGTCGAGCGTCCGCCCCATGTGCTGGAAGCTCTTCGTGAGCCCTTCGATCAGAACGAGTGCGTCCAAGCGGTAGCGCCTTCCAGGAAATTCGCGGGCTATTCGTAGCGGATCCCGTCCACCGGGCGCAAACGGCTGGCGGCGAGCGCAGGATACAGGGTCGCGATGGTGGTGATGAGGAGCGCCGAGACGGCGACGATCACGAAATCCAAGGGGTCGACGGAGATGGGCAGGCGGTCGATGTAATACACGTCCGGGTCGAGCCGCACGCCGAACCAGAGCAGGCCGAGCGCCGCCGAGAGGCCCGTGAGCACGCCGAGCACCGTGCCGATGCCGCCGATCATCATGCCCTCGACCATGAAGATGCGCAGGATGGTCTGGTCGCTCGCGCCGAGCGACTTCATCACGGCGATCTCCTTGCTCTTCTCTGTCACCATCAGGAGCAGCGTGCAGATGATGCAGAAGCTCGCCACGAGGATCGCGAGCGACAGAATCACGAAGGTTGCGATTTTCTCGAGCTGGAGCGCACTGAACAGGTTCCGGTTCGACTCCTTCCAGTCGCGCACGCGGAGATCGTCGCGCTCTTGGATGGCGGAGAGGAGGCCGGGGCGCACGTCGCCCACGCGCTCGGCGTCCTCCGCACGGATCTCGAGCGCGGTGACCTTGCCTGCGAGGTCGAGGAAATCCTGGGCCACGTCGAGCACGACGTACGCCTGGCTCGAGTCGTACTCGTACATGCCGCTGTAGAAGATGGCGGCCACGCGAAAGCGCCGGCTCTTCGGCAAAACACCCATCGGGCCGAGATCGCCGAGGGGCGAGATGAGGGTGAGCTCGTCGCCGATGTAGACGTGGAGCGTCTTGGCGAGCTCGCGACCGAGCACGATGCCCGGGTACGCGTCGACCGGGACCATGGCTTCCTTGACGGCCGGGTCGAGCTCGTCCGCGGGCTTGTCCTTCGGCGTCTTGTCGTCGAGAGCCTTGTCGTCGTCGAAGTATTTGAGATCCGGGCCCTTCAGGTACACCTCGCCGCCCGGACCGAGGCCGATCGGCTCGTCCGGCGGCAGGTTTCGGAGCTTCACCCAGTCGGTGATGTAGCCGAAGCGTCCGACCTCGATGTTCTTCACGAGCTCGATCACGCTGCCGATCGTCTCGGGATCGATGCCGCGCAGGAGCACGCCGGCGGTGTTCGACGAGCTCGACGCCATGGCCTCGCCCGCGGCGACGGGGGTGACGGCCTTGATGCCGGGCTGCTTGCGCACGTCCTCGAGCAGGTCCCGGT
>DATMCL010000223.1:0-11401 GCA_035558375.1 Polyangiaceae bacterium | reverse complement strand
TCGAGTGCGACCCCGGCTTCGAGGCGTGCGGCAAGCTGTGCGCCGACACGACGAGCGACCCCGCGCATTGCGGAGCCTGCGACGTCGCCTGCGATAGCCCCAAGAACGGCGCCGCACGCTGCGACGGCGGCAGCTGCAGCTTCACTTGCCAGACCGGCTACGCGCGCTGCGGAAACGCCTGCGTCGACACGCAATCGAGCGCCGCGCACTGCGGCGGTTGCGATCAGGCGTGCGGCGACGGCGAGGTGTGCGCGGGTGGCGAGTGCAAGGTCGGCTGCGCCGCGTCCGAGACGGCGTGCGACGGTAGCTGCACCGATCTCGACGCCGATCCTGCGCATTGTGGCGACTGCGACAACGGCTGCGCCTCGTCGCAGCACGGCACAGCGACGTGCGAAGGGGGCACCTGCGGCATCGCGTGTGACACGGGCTACACGCCGTGCCATGGCGTGTGCGTCCGTCTCGACGCCGACGTGAGCAACTGCGGGAAGTGCGACACGAAATGCCCTGTCCCCGCGAACGGCGCCGCCGTGTGCACCGAAGACGGCTGCGGCATCACGTGCGCGACCGGCCGCACCGACTGCAGCGGCGATTGCGTCGACACGAATTCCGACGCCGCGCACTGCGGCGGGTGCACGACGGCGTGCGATACCGACCTGGTTTGCGCCGCAGGAAAATGCGTGATCGGCTGCCCGCCTGGCCTCGAAGCTTGCGGCGACAGCTGCGTCTCCACGGATACGGACACCTCGCACTGCGGCGACTGCACCACCGTGTGCCCCAACGTTTCCGGGGGAACACCCACCTGCACGGGTGGCATGTGCGGCGCTCAATGCCTCGGCTCGACGACCTTCTGCGGCGCCGACGGCTGCGTCGACACGCAGACGGATCGCCTCCACTGCGGCAGCTGCACGAAGACCTGCGCTGCCGCTCCGAACGGAACGGGACGCTGCGTGAGCGGCACGTGTAGCCTCTTGTGCGACACCGGCTACTCGCTGTGCGGAAACGCCTGCGTCGATACCGACACCGACGACGCACATTGCGGCAGCTGCACGATGGCGTGCATGGGCATGAATCGTCACTGCGTCGCCGGCGTTTGCAAGAAGACGTGAACACGTGAGCGGCGCGCGCCGACGACGGCGCACGGAGCGTCGATCGTGCGCGCGTGTGGGCTTAGGTGTGCCCGCGAAATCACTATGGAATCGTACCGGGGCAAAGTTACTCTAAAGGCTCTGGGTCGGCGGCCGTTGGGCGGAGGGAATGGTCCCGCGGGGACAGCGCACGAAATTCCTGAATGTCTGAAAGAGAACTGCTCACACCGGGGGAATCGCTCGGACGCTACGAGCTCCTGGCTCAGGTCGCTCGCGGCGGCATGGGCGAGGTGTGGGCTGCCCGTCTCAAGGGGCCGCGCGGTTTCCAGAAGCTCGTAGCGATCAAGACGCTGCTCCCCGAGCTCTGCGACGATCCGCGCATCGAGCAGATGCTGCTCGAGGAAGCCCGCATCGCGTCCGCCATCCAGCACCCGAACGTCGTCCAAACGACGGAGCTCGGCGAGCACCGCGGCGCCCTCTACCTCGTGATGGAGTGGATCGACGGCGAATCCCTGAGCTTCGTGCTCAAGCGCGCCGAAGAGCGCGCGCCGCTGCCGATTCCGGTGGCGGTGAACCTGGTCGCGCAAGCGTGCCGCGGGCTCCACGCCGCCCACGAGCTGAAGAGCGATCTCGGCGTGCCGCTCGGCGTCGTGCACCGCGACGTTTCGCCCCACAACGTGCTCGTCACCCACGACGGTGTCGTGAAGCTCGTCGACTTCGGGATCGCGAAGGCGATGAACCAAGACCAGTCGCTCACCGACCACGGTGAGGTGAAGGGCAAGTACGCCTACATGGCGCCCGAGCAGGTGACCGGTGCGGACGTCGATCGGCGCGCGGACATCTTCGCGCTCGGCATCACTCTCTACATCGCGACGACCGGCGTTCATCCGTTCAAGCGCGGCGACAAGGCCAGCGTGGTGCGCGCGATCACGAACGACGAGCCGCCGGAGCTTCCTTCGAGCGTCGTACCCGGCTTCCCGCCCCGGCTGGAAGCCGTGCTGATGAAGGCGCTGCAGAAGCCATCGGACCAGCGCTACGCCACGGCCGAAGCCTTGCGCGTCGCGCTCGAGGCAGCCGTGCCTGAGGCGTTCGCTCCGCGCTTCGAGCTCGCGATCGGCGAGTACCTGAAGAACATCATGGGGGATCGCGCGGTGGCTCGGCGCGAGGCCTTGCGCCGCTTTCAGCTCGCTGCCGACGAGCGAAGGCTTTCGCTGGTTTCGACCGGGGTGCCGCCCACCCCCTCGCAGAGCGCCGGGTCGCTGCGCGCCATCATCGTGGACCAGGGCGCGGCCGGTCCGCAGCCGCTCGAATTCGACCCCTTGCCGCGCGCGAGCCAGGCGCCCACCGCGCCAGGCGTTCGCCAGAGGTCGCGGCGCGGGCCGGTCGTGTTCGCCGCGCTGAGCGTGGCGCTCGCCGTCAGTGCCTTCGCGGCCACGCGCGCCGGGCTGCGGCTCCCGCACCTCGGCGTCGCCGCATCGCCCGTCACACCAGCGCCCACGCTCGCCGCGCCTCCCCCGCGCGTAGAGACGCCGAGCCCGCCGGCGCTCGGATCCGCGTCCGCACCGGTCGCCCCCACGGGCACGGAAGCCGCCGGGCTCGACGCCGGAACGCCGCACGCCGCACCTACCGCGAGCGCCGCGCCCGGCGAGCATGCCGACACGACCACTCGCCTCAAGGCTCGCCCCAAGCCGAAGCCGCCCTCGAGCCCCGCACACGAGCTCATGGCGCCGGACTACGCCAAGTAGCCGCTAGCCGGCCCGAACGCCGAATCGCCCCGTTTTCCGGGGTGGTCGCGCGCATTTGGTGTTTCTGCGGCTGTCCGAGTAAAAGAGCGTTGGAGGACAGACATGCCGCAACGCTTTTCGCCCCTCACTCCCGTCACGGTCGGGCTGATACTGGCTGCCACCGTTGGCGGCTACACCGGATGCAAAAAGGACGAGCCGCCGCCTCCGATGCCGTCCGCTGCTCCGGCGCCCACGCCGACGCCGACGGAGCCGCTCCAGCTCGTGCCCGAAGCGCCGATCGTGGATGCGGGCGTCGAGGACGCTGACGCGGGCCACAAGACCGGCGGCGGCGGACAGTCGCTCGCGAAGTGCTGCGCAGCGCTGGCGTCGAACGCCGCGCTCGCCCCGGAGCCGAACAAGAGCTACATGCTCGCCGCCGCTCAGGCCTGCTCGGTCGCGGTCGGCGCGGGCGCGAGCAACGCCGCCGTGCTCGCCGCCGTTCAGGGCGCTCTCAAGGGCGCCGGCATGCCCGGCTCCTGCAAGTAGGCGGCGCGAAGCGACGCCTCACAGCCTGCGAAGCAGGTTGGGAGACAGCTCTAGCGCGCGAAGTGGTCGAAACCGCCCGCCAGTCGGGCGGTTCGGCCGTCCGCGCGCTCCCACGAACCGCCGCGGCCGCGCTCGCAGCGACCGATGCGACGCGCGAAACGCGGCCGCTGCCGCGGCGCGCCGGCGGCGACCAGCGCGAAGTCTTCGCCGCCCGTCAGCGCGAGCTCGAGGGCGCTCCGCCCGAGGCCCGCGGCGAGCGTCACGAGCTCGGCCGAGAGCACCTGCGAGAGCGCCTCCTCCTCGAGGACGAGACGGCAGCCGCTCGCCTCGGCCATGCGGGAGGTGTCGAGCGCGAGACCGTCGGACACGTCGATGGCCGCGTGCGCGACGGCCGCGAGGCGTAAGCCCTCCGCGAGCAGCGCGCGGGGCCGCCGGAATGCCGTCAGGGCGCGGCGTGTCGATCGAGTGCGCGCCCCGGTACGGCCCTTCTCGAGCAACGCCAGCCCCGCTGCCGAAAGGCCCACCTCCCCGACGAGCCACACCTCGTCGCCGGGGCGCGCGCCGCTTCGCGTCAGCGGCTGATTCGTGGTCCCGAGCAGCGTGGTCGTGAGCGAGAGCACCGGGCCACGCGCGACGTTTCCTCCCACGATGGCGCAACGGCAGGCACGGGCGGCTGCCGCCTGGCCGGCGCTGAGGCGTGCGAGCTCGGCGCCCGTGAAGCCGCGCGGCAGGGTGAGCGCCGAGAGTGCCGCGAGGGGCTTCGCTCCCATCGCGGCGAGATCGCTCGCCGCCGCCTGGAACGCCCGAAATCCGATGTCGTCGAGCCCGAGCCAGGCACGCTCGAAATGCGTCCCCTCGACCTGCGCGTCCACCGTCCACACGAGCCGCCCGTCGGGCGCGGCGAGCACCGCGGCGTCGTCGCCGATGCCGAGCTCGACGCCGCGTGCAGGGCCCCGCTCGAACGTGCGTGAGAAGAGCCGGACCGCCTCGGCCTCGTCGAAGCGGCCCGGCCGAGGGCGCGCACGGCTCATGGACGGAGGGTGGAGCGCTTGAGCGGAATCGCCACGACGAACACGGTACCTTGAGGCTCGTTCGCCTCCACGCGCACGGCGCCGTCGTGGCCTTCGACCAGGCGCTTCACGATCGAGAGGCCGAGGCCGGTCCCCCCCTGCTCGCGCGTCGAGCTCGAGTCCACCTGATAGAACGCGTCGAACACGCGCCCGCGCTCCGACTCGGGGATGCCGATGCCGTTGTCCGCCACGCGAAACTCGACGGCCGTGCGCTGCGCGCCGAGCAGCACGAGCCCGCCTTCGTCCGCGCCCGACGCCGCGGCCATCGAAGCGAGCTTGGCGCTGATGCGCACGGAGCCGGCCGTCGGCGTGAACTTGATCGCGTTCTCGATCAGGTTCAGGAGCACCTGGCGGAGGCGCTCGCCGTCCGCCCAGAGGGCCGGCAAGCCGGCCTCGACGTCGGCCTGCAGCACGATGCCCTTCTTCTTGGCGTGCGGGGCCATCGTCTGCGCGACGTCCTTCACGAGCGGGGCGACGTCGAGCGTGCCCCTGCGCAGGCTCATCGTGCCGCTCTCGAGCTTCGAGAGATCGAGCAAGCCCTTGATGAGGGTGAGCAGCTGCTCGCCCTTCTCGCGAATCGTGGTCACGAACTCGCGCTGCTCGCCCACGACTTCGCCCGCGATGCCTTCGAGCAGCATCTCGCTGTAGCCGATGATGGACGTGAGCGGCGTGCGAAGCTCGTGCGAGACCGTCGCGAGGAAGTTGCTCTTCAGCCGATCGAGCTCCTTCAAGCGATCGTAGGCGACCTGGAGCTTGTCCTGCTTCGATTGAAGCTCGCGGTAGCTCTCGCGCACGGACGCGAGGTGCATGCTGCCCGTGAGCAGCGCCTTCAGGCCGCTGAACATCACGACGTCGAGCGCCGCGCGGGCGTGCTGCGCGAGGCGATCCATCGATTCGTCCGTCACGCGGGGCGCCATCGTGAGCAGCCCGCGCGCGCGGTCGAGGTCGAGCGCCGGCTCGAGCTCGATGAGCGCGGCCGGAATGTCCTTGAGCGACGGCGGAAAGTACGGACCGAGCACGAGCCGGCCGACGCGCCGACCGTCGTGCTCGAGCGCCAGCACGCGGTACCGCCCGCCGCTCACTCCGTCGATGCTCGCCTGGCCGGTGGGGCCCGGGTCGAGGTTCTTGACGGAGCTCACCGTGCTCTCCACCGCGGTCTTCGCGACCTTGAGGGTCGTGAGATACGTGACGAGCTCGACCGGCAGCGACGCGTCCGCGAGTAGCTTTCCGTCGCTGTCGAAGACGCGCATGCCGACGCCGGAAAGCTCGGCGAAGCTCTTCGCCAGCTGCGACAGGCTCTCGCGATCGACGAGCTCCTCCAGGCGGGCGCCCTTGCCGACCGTCAGCTCCTCCACCCTGTCGCGCTGCGCCGGGATGGTCATCAGGGCGTGACCTCCGGACGCAGGACGTCGAGCGCGCCGCCGACGCAGGCCGCCAGCAGCTCGTCCGTCCCGCGCTGCTCGCCGAGCTTCTTGGCGACGCCGTTCATGAACTCGCGCGCGTCGAAGCCGAACTTGCGTCCGAGATCGTGCTCCGCGTCGAGCGCGCTCCAGGTGAGGTGCAACAGGCCGATGAACGACTCGACCACGCCCAGACCTCGCATCGCGACGGCGAGGTACACCGGCTCGCGCCCCTGCGCGCCGAGCTTCGCGATCTCTTCGTCGCTGCGGATGTCGGGCAAGTCACGCTTGTTGAACTGGATCACGAGCGGCATCTGCCGGAGCGAGAGGCCGTGCTCGCGGAGGTTCTCCTTCAGATCCATGAACGAGTCGGTGTTCGCCTGCGTCTCGGTCGTGCGCGAATCGGCGATGAAGGCGACGCCGTCCGCGCCCTGCAGCACGAGCCGCCGCGTGGACGCGTGGATCACCTGACCGGGGACCGTGAACACCTTGAGCCGCACCGCCAGGCCGCTCTGCGAGCGGAAGCTCAACGGCAAAAGGTCGAAGAACAGCGTTCGATCGTCCTTGGTCTCGAGCGTCATCAGGCGGCCGCTCGAGCCGGGTGCTGCGACCTTGTGCAGGGCCTGCAGGTTCGTCGTCTTCCCACTCAGGGCGGGCCCGTAGTAGACGAGCTTGATCGTAAGCTCGCGATTCACGAAGTCGAGCTGCACGGTGACCTCCCCAGAGCCTACCACGGGCCCTCGATGACCCAAACGGCGACCCTGCTCTTGTTTCTCGCCGGCGAGCTTACACAAGGTGAGCGCGCGGCGCTCGCGGAGTTCTCGCGCCAAAAGCAGCTCACGCTCGTCGCACCCGCGCCTACACCCCGCGCGACCTTTCCCGCCTACCGGCAAGACCTCGTCCTCGACCTCGAAGGCCGGCTCGACGAAGCGCGCACGCTCGCCTCCTCGCTCGACGAGGAGCGCGCCCTAGCGTTGCTCGGGACCATCGAGCGCGACCTTCTCGCGCACGCGGAGCTGCCCCAAGCCGCGTGGCTCCTCGCCGAGCATCATCGCATCGCCGCGGACCTGCGGCGCGCCGCTCCGGACGGCGCTCTCGCCGCCGCGGAGCTCGATCGACGAGCGCGTGCCCTCGAAGGCCCGCGCGCCGCGTCGTTCGGCACCGAGCTCGCGCCCGAGCCGGACGGGGCGACTCTGCGCGTCAGCATCAAGGACCTCGATTCACGCGACGTGCTCGAGCTCGACGGCACCAGCGGCGGAGCCGACCGCACCGTCACGCCGGGCGTCCACCACGCGCGGGTGCTCCGGGGCGGCGAGCTCGCGTTCGCGAGCTTTACGACGCTTTCCAGCGCCGGCGACGTGACGCTCGGCGTGCGGCCGCTCGTCGCGTGCAGCACGGAGGATCTCGGCGGCGTCTCGCTCGAGGGCCGCACCGTCCGCGGAACCGGCGGCGTGCGCTGTGCGCGCTACGTCCTCGCGCGACGCGCAGCTTCCCGACTCGAGGTCGCGACCTGCACGGGCGGCGCCTGCACGCCGTTCACGCCCCTCAAGGAGCCGCGCGACAAGACGGTGGCCGGGCTCTCACCCTGGGCCTTCGCGGCGCTCGCCACGACCGGCGCCGTCGCGACGATACTGCTCACCACCTGGGCAGCCGGCGGTTTCGAGCGCGAGCAACCACCCGAAAAGACCGTCTTCGTCTACGGCGGCCTGAAGTAGCTGGTGCTGTCGCGCGTTCACGTGCCGCACAGGGCCTGCGAGCTCGGCTCCTCGCACAGGCCCGCGCTGCAGAATTTACTCACGCACTCGGGATTGGCGCCGCACTCGGCCCCGTCGTCCTTGAGGGGTACGCAGTGCCCCACGGGATTCGTCGCATTGCTGCTGCCATCGCAATAGCCTTCCGTGCACTCGGCGCTGATGCCGCACTCGTCACCTTCGCCTTGTTGGGGCACGATAAGGCCCTCGCACTCGAAGCCGGTGAGCGTGCGAAGGTCGTCGCAGCTCTGGCCGCTGTAGTCGCCGAGGCAGCGATCGAGCGCCGTGCCCTCGTACGCCACGCGACCCGCCTCGATCGCCGGTTTCGCGGCGTTCACCTGCGCTTGCACGAGGAACGCGACGGCGACCTCGCAGCCGATCACGTTGTCGACGCCGTACAGGGCCTTGAGCTCGTCGGCCGAGCAGCACTCGAACGCTTTGGTGCAGAGGTCGACCGCCACGGCGGCCGCGGCCTCGTCGATGCTCGTGCCGCCCGCGGCGTTCGCGGTTCCAGCCTGGCCGCTACCTCCGCTGCCGCCCTGCCCGGGGGAGCCTGACGAGCCGCCCGACCCGCCCTTGCCGGTCGTTCCACCCGGGGGGGCGCTCGAGAACTCTTCGGAGGAACCGCTGCAGGCCGCGAGGAGTGCCACGGCGACGGAAGTGAGAAGGGTCGTTCGAATAAGCATAGCCCCCCGAGAATAGGGGCAAAATGTCGCGCCGGCCAGCCGGCGCTGGTCCCGAGGCTGCCGCCGCAAATCGCGCGGCGACTTAGCGCGGACCCTACAGCGCCTTCGTCTGCCAGCGCCCGCGCGCGTCAGCGATCGCGGCGACGACGGCACTGCGAGCGGGCCCGCCGACGAGGCTTCGCCGCTCGACCGCCAGCGCCGGATCGAGCGCCGCGGCGCGCTCCTGCGAGGCGAGCGCGGGATGAGCCGCCGCGAAGGTCGCGTCGGGGAGCGCGCCGAGCTCGACGCCCTTCGCTTCCGCTTCGCGCACGAGCGCGCCGACGATGTGATGCGCCTCGCGAAACGGCACGCCCGCGAGCGCCAAGAAGTCCGCGAGGTCGGTGGCGCAGAGGTGCCCCTTGTCGAGCGCCTGCCGCATGCGCTCGGCGTCGAAGCGACAGGTCTCGATCGCACCGCCCAGTGCCTCCAGGCAGGGCAGCACGCAGTCGAAGGCGTCCATGATCGGGCGCTTGTCCTCCTGCAGATCGCGGCCGTAGCCGAAGCCGAGGCTCTTTTCGAGCGCGAGAAGACTCATGAGCGCGCCCATCGCGCGCGCAGCGCGGCCGCGCACGAGCTCCGCTACGTCGGGGTTCTTCTTCTGGGGCATCATCGACGAGCTCGTCGAGAAGCCGTCCGAGAGCGCGACGAACCCGAACTCGGACGACGACCACAGCACGAGCTCCTCCCCGATGCGCGAGAGATGCACGGCGAGCACGGCGAGCGCCGCGGCAATCTCCATCAGGAAGTCGCGGCTGCCGGTCGCGTCGATCGAGTTTCGCGTGGGGCGCTCGAAGCCGAGCTCCTCCGCGACGCCCGCACGATCGAGCGGAAAGCCGCTGCCCGCCACCGCTCCACTGCCGAGGGGGCACTCGTTGGCGCGGCGGAGGGCGTCCGAAAGCCGGCCGCGATCGCGCCACAGGAGCTCCTGCCAGGCCATCAGATGGTGGGAGAGACGGCTCGGCTGGGCACGCTGCAGGTGCGTGTACGCGGGCATGAGGACATCGAGCTCCGACTCGGCCCGCGCGAGCAGCACCGCGCCGAGCCGCTCGAGCGCGGCGAGGGTCGTGACGCCGAGCCGCCGGCAGTAGAGCCTTAGATCGGTCGCCACCTGATCGTTGCGCGAGCGACCCGTGTGGAGCTTGCCGCCGACCGGTCCGACCAGCTCGACGAGTCGCGCCTCGACGTTCATGTGCACGTCTTCGCGGTCGCGACGAAACACGAGCTCGCCCCGCTCGATCTCCTGGCCGACCTTGCCGAGCCCGTCGACGATCGCCTCCGCGTCGGCTTGGCTGACGACGCCGGCGCGCGCCAGACCGCGGGCATGCGCGATCGAGCCCTGGATGTCTTCGCGCCAGAGCTCCCCGTCGACGTCGACGCTGGTGTTGAGCCGCTCCATGGCGGCATCGAGTCCGTTCGGAAGCCGGCCTCCGCGAGCAAGAGTCATGGTGGCGGAAGCTTAGCCCAACACGGAAGCGAGCTCGCCACGCGCGATGGCGTCCAGCCGTGCGAGAAAACGGCGGAAATCTCGCGCCGGACGCTCGCCCTCGCGCGCCCGGAGCTCGAAGTCGGTGATGCGCGACGTGACGAAGCGAAGGCAGCCGAGCGCACCCTCGACCCGCACCGCGCGGCGCTCCGCCGCGTCGAGGGGTCGCTCCGCGGTGTACCCTTCGACGAGCGCAGCGACGAGGGACAGCTCGAAGGCGTCCCGGTAGCACCAGGCCGCGAGCGTCACCATCAGGTCGTAGACGAACGGACCGTGGAACGCGCTCTCGAAGTCGAGCAACGCCGCGACCTCTCCGTTTTTCCAGAGCACGTTGTCGCGGAACAGGTCGCCGTGCACGACGCCGTACGGAAGGCTCGAGTCGCGCTCCGCCACGTAGCGGGCGTAGAGCGCGCGCACGCGCTGAACGTCGGCAAGGAGGGCCGGCTTCGCGCCCTCCCGCTCGACGCGCGACAGGCGCTCGAGCATGTCGGGCGGGCCGAAGCGACCCGGGCCGAGTCGCGGCAGCTTGGGGCTCGCGAGGTGCACACGAGCAAGCGCCCGCCCCACGCGCCGGCACGCTTCCGGGGTCACGCGACCGAGGCACAGGATCTCCCCTTCGACCCAGGGGAACAGCGCGAACGGCTTGTCGCCCAGGGTCGGGATCGGACCCGTGCGCGGGAGAGGCTCCGAGACCGGGATGCCGTCCGCCGCGAGCGCCGCCAGCAACTCGAGCTCCCCCTCCGCGCCGTCCTTGCCCTGCTCCTCGTACAGGCGCGCGAAGAGCACGCGGCCGCCCGCGGCCGTCGCGCGAAAGTTCGAGTTCACCGAGCCGACGCTGAGGGCCTCGATACTCGAAAGCTCGACGCCGTAGACGCGGGCAAGACGCTTGGCGTCGTCGAGGCCGAGGGCGGTGAGCAGTGCCACGCCCGCTTCCCTACACCGGAGACCGTCCCGGCGGATCGTGAATTTTGGAGGCCCGCTTCGCTCGAGGCCCCCAAAATTCACTGGCCTATGCCCGGATCTGTCTGCCGGTTGTTCTCGTTCTTCACGGCTCCTGGATCACCGTGTTCGGCAGCTCGTCGTCGTTCTGCTCTCCGGCCGGCGCCACCTCGGCCAGCACTGCAGCGAGCCGCTCGAGCACCTCGAGGATCCCCTGTGCTGCGACGCCCCGGCGAATGGCAGCGACCAAGTGATCGATGTGCGCCTGCCACCCAGCTTGGCCGAGCCGGGCGTCGATCGCCTTGTCCCCGAGGATCACGACCTGCCGCTCGAGCTCCGAAACCAACAAGAGCACGCCCGTCTGCGAGCGCGTGCGGTAAAGGCCGTGCCGGGCAAACAGAGCGGAGGCATGCTGCTCGACCTGACGCCGCGCCGCGCTGCGCGAAACGAGCAGGCGCTCGAGCGCACGAAGCCCGAGGAAGGCGAACGCCGCGAAGCCCACGGCGAGCTCCACGACCAGCACGTAGCGTGCGTCGAGGCGCGGCAATGCTTCGAGCCACGCGAGGCCGGCAACGAGCGCCGCGGCGAACGAGACCAGCGCGCGCTCCAGCGTCGTCTGTGTGCTCCGCCGGACGACCGCGACGACGACCTCCGCCTCAGTTCGCTTCTCGAGCTCCC
>DATMCL010000222.1:0-3611 GCA_035558375.1 Polyangiaceae bacterium | reverse complement strand
CCGTGCTCCGTGCGCTCGAAGCTGTAGAGCGGCACGATGTTCGGGTGCTCGAGCTGGGCGCCGATCTGCGCTTCGAGGATGAAGCGGCGGAGCGCGCTCTTGTCGGTCTCGAGCTCGTCGCGGAGGAGCTTCAGCGCGACTGCACGGCCGAGGCCACGATCCTGGGCGACGAATACGCTGCCCATACCGCCCTGACCGAGCAGCTCCCGGAGGTGGAAGCGCTCCGAGACGATCTTCGCGCCGTCGTCGCCCCCGTCGCTCGCGCCTCGCTTGCTGATGCCCCCGACGCTCGGGAGCTCGCCCGTCACGCTGACCTTTTCGCCCTTCAACGACCTACGCGGGCGCGGTGCTCCCGATTCCGTCATCGCGCCCCGAGCCTATCGCATAACCGGCAAGAACCGGTCACGAGGCGACGGCCCCCCTCGGGTCGAGGCTCAGCGCGCGGCGATCGGCTGCGCGACGCTGTCGCGATCCTTCGGATCCGGTCCACCCGGCGAGGGCGGCAAAGTCTGCAGAAATCGGAACAGCGCGCGGACATCGGTCTCGTTCATGGTCGAGAACGCTTCCCACGGCATCGGCGACCCGGGACGGATCCGACCGGCGCGCAAGCGCGCAACGAACGCGTCCTCCGACCAGCCCTTGAGCCAGCCCCAGCGCGGATCGGGCGTGAGGTTCGGCGTCACGAAGCTCTTCGTCGGGTCCAGGTGCGAGGGGTGCTCGGCGCCGCCCGCGAACTTCGGCCCGATGAACTCGCCGGTCTTCATGTCGATCTTCGTGTGGCAGCCGGCGCAGTTGCCGACGCTGTTCGCGAGGTAGCGGCCGTATTCGGGCGTCGCCGCCGGCTCGATGTGCTTCGCGGGCTCGGCCGAAGGCCCGCGCGGCGTGAGCACGAACGCCTTCACGACGCGCCCGATCGCGGTGAGCTCATGTGCAGGAACCGCGTGACGCACGGGCGTCTGGCTGCGCAAGAACGAGATCAGCGCCGTGAGATCGTCGTCCGAGAGGTTCTGGAACGGCATGAACGGCAGCATCGCTTCACCGTTCGGGCGCACGCCGTAGCGGAGCATGCGAGCGATCTCCTCGTCGCCGTAGCGACCGATACCGGTCTCGCGGTCCGGCGTGATGTTCGGGACGTGGAAGACGCCGACCGGCAGGTGGAACTCGTGGCCTCCCGTGAGCGGCTGGGGGCCCTGCGCGGCGGCGGCGCTTGCGCCCGGCGCCTGGGACGCTCCGTGGCAATCCGCACAGTGTGCCGCTCCGAACGCGAGGTACCGGCCGCGCTCGATGACGGCTTTATCGCCGCTCGCGTGGATGGCGGGGAACGGCGCCTCGAATTTTCGGTGCTGGCGTGCGCCCGTTGCGAGCGCGAACCCGGAAACCACCACCAGAACCCCGGCCAAACCCCGCGTCACGAGCTTTTTCAGCGACCATTTCATGATTTTCTGCCTCTTGCGGGGGGTAGTGGCAGGTCGCGCGATTTCGTTACACCGTGTGGTCCGTGTCCCTCGCCGAGCCCCTCGAGCCCTACGAGTCCCTGGTCCTCCTGGCCGGTCAGGGCGACCGAGCCGCAGCGGGCCGCATCTGCGAGCGGTTCGCGCCCGCCGTACGCGCCTTCGCGCGCCGCCGGCTGGTCGCTACGGAGGCGGTCAACGAGTTCATGCAAGACGTGATGCTCGTCCTCGTCGAAGCCCTAGCCACGAAGAAGCTCGAGCAACCCGAGCGCCTCCCCGGCTTCGTGCTCGGCATTTGCAAGAACCTCGCGCGCGATCGCGCCCGCCAGCGCGAGCGTCGCGCGGCGCTCTTCGAGCAATACGCGGCACTCGTCTCGTCCTTGACGCCCGAAGTCTCCGAAAAGCCGACGTACGAGGTCCTGCACCTCGAGGACTGCCTGACGAATCTCTCCCAGCGCGCCCGCGACGTGGTGCGGCTTTCTTTCGCCGAAGCCAAGAGCCACGGCGACATCGCCCGCGAGCTCTCGCTCACCGAAGGCAACGTGCGCGTCCTCCGCCACCGGAGCCTCGGGGTCTTGCGCGACTGCATGTCGCGCCGCATCTCTTGGGAGGCCGCATGAGCGACTCCTCCGCCACCGATCCGCCGGATCCGCTCGGCGCGCTCGACGACTACGCCTCCGGCGTCATGCCGGATGCCGAAGCCGAAGCCTTCGAGGAGCAGCTCTTCGCCCGCGCCGCACGCGCCGAAGCCCCTGAAGCCACCTTCATGGAGACGCTCCGTCGCGCCGCCGAATGGATCCAGACGCGCCGCGGCTCCTTCGAAGTCGGCTCGACGCGCGCGGAGGTCGACCACCTGCTCGCCTCGGGCGCCCGCATCACCTACATGGACTTCGGCGACTGCACGAAACCGGTCGACATCCCGCCGCTCGATCCGAAGCTCGATTTCTTCATCTACCGGGTCGGCGTCGATCTGCGCGCGGAGGACTACGACACCATCGACGTCGTCGTCGAAACCGACCGCGGCGAATACATCAAGACGTTCCGCGACGTCCGCTACGACGCCGCGGACGGCGCCTTCTACGGTATCTGCGAGGGTCCCCTCGCCGAAATCTCCTTCCGGCGCGGCACGGCGATCTCGAAAGTCATGATCGGGCGCGGCACGGAGCGCCGGCACGTCGCGACGCTCGAGACGCGTCCGATGGCAAGCTCGCGCTAGAGCCTCATTTCCCCGAGCACCACGCCCGTCGCCGTCTTTTTCTTCGCGACGTCGCGCGGTGGTCCTGCCGCAACGATGCGTCCCCCCGCATCGCCACCGTCGGGTCCCAATTCGATGAGCCAATCGGCGCCCGCCATGACTTGCGGATGGTGCTCGATGACGACGAGCGTGTCGCCGCGCTCGACGAGCCGTCCGAGCACGTGGACGAGCTTCTCGACGTCCGCGACGTGAAGTCCGGTCGTGGGCTCGTCGAGCACGTAGAGGGTGTGCTCGTGGCGCGCGCCCGCGGTGAGCTCGGTCGCGAGCTTCAGGCGCTGCGCTTCGCCGCCGGAGAGCGTGTGCGAGCCCTGTCCGAGCGTGATGTAGCCGGCGCCGAGGTCGCACAGGGTCTGGAGCGGCGCCACGATCTTCGGGTGAGCCTCGAAGACGCTGACGGCTTGCTCCGCCGTCAGCGCGAGCACGTCGCCCGCGGAAAGGCCGCGGTACCGCACGGTGAGCGTCTGCGGCTCGAAGCGTTGGCCGTTGCAGGCGGGGCACGCCGTGATCACGTCGGGCAAAAACGACATCTCGTGCGTGAGCGCGCCTTGGCCCTCGCAGGTCGTGCAGCGGCCGCCCTTCGGTGTATTGAACGAGAAGCGCGAGGCGTCGAAGCCGAGCACCTTCGCTTCGGGCGTCGCCGCGAACACACGCCGGATCAAATCCCAGATGCCGAGGAAGGTCGCGGGCACGGAGCGCGGCGTGCGACCGATGGGCGATTGGTCGACGGAGAGGGCGCGCGCGATGGGCTCGTAGCCGCGGAGGGACGCGAACTCGCCGGGCTCGTCCGTCACGAGGCCGAGCTTCTCGCGCACGGCAGGTAGAAGTACCTGACGCACGAGCGTGCTCTTGCCCGAGCCACTGACGCCCGCGACGACGACGAAGCGTCCGAGCGGCACCGACACGTC
>DATMCL010000221.1:0-2843 GCA_035558375.1 Polyangiaceae bacterium | reverse complement strand
CCCGGCGGCCGATACGGCCACGCCCTCGGCGAGGAGCGTCGACCCGAAGATCACGCCGCCGGGGCGCATCACGGCTTTCAGGTGGTCGAAGACGACGCTCTTCGTTTCGAAGCTACCCGGCAGGCAATGCAAGACGTAGTTGATGGCGGCCGAGTCGAAGCGCTCCGTGAGCGGTAGGGGCAGAAGCAGATTGCCGAGCTCGGTGCGCGGCGCGAAGTGGCGCAGGCGGCGGCTACCGAAGGCGAGGGTGTCGCGGTTCAAGTCGAACAGCGTGATGGCGGGTTTGCCGGGCGGAAAGCGACCGTGAGCGAGGAAATAGGCGGTGCCCACGCCCGCGTCCAGGTGCCGAAGGCTCAGGTGCTTGGCGTAGTGAGCCAGCAGGCGCTTGGTCGGGCAGCGCCAGATGAGCGTGTTGGAGAAGCCCAAGACCCAAGCGTCGTACGCTTGGAGAACCAGCGGCGTGTAGATCGCCTGACCGCGCCGCACCGCTTCGTCGAGGGGTTGCTCACGAGAGCTCGGGTCGGGCGTCACGGCGCGGACTCTCGCGCCGCGCCGCTCGCCGCGTCAAGCGGGGACTTCACCTGCCACCCGCGATGCCCAACTCGACGACCCTCACGGCCCGAGCGCAATATCGACGAAATCGGTGCCCAGCGTCTGGAGCTTCTGGACCTTCACGCGGTCGGTGGCGATCGAGTAGACGAGGTCGTCGAGGAAGATGCTGCGTTTGACGGTCGACGTCGAGTGCGACCAGAAGCTCGAGCAGCTTGCGCCGTTCGTCCCGTGGTCGACGCCTCCGAGACGCGTGAAGCCGCCGGTAAGACTGACCTGGTACACGTAGAGGCCATTGAAGCTCGCCCTGTTGCCGTAGTGCCCTTCGCCGCCGCCCTCGCATACGGTCATCGGTATGGCGAGCAGGCCCTTTTCGTCGAAGTAGTTGAAGGCCAGGTGGTCGGTGGCGGCCTCCGAGCTCGAGCCGCGGGTGCCGATCCTTTCGCGGAACAGGAGCTTCGGATCGGTCGGTGTGCTCACGTCGAAGAGCTGGAGGAGCAGGCCATCGAAAAAGGCGAATCGTCCGCGGTCGTCGGCGTCGAAGCCGATCGAGAGAAGGTGGCTCGGATCGAGGCGGTGCATGTAGGTGGAAAAGCCCGGGATCTTGAGCTCGCCGAGGATGCGCGGGCGGTCGGGGCTCGATAGGTCGAGCACGAAGAGTGGGTCGGTCTTCTTGAACGTGACGACGTAGCCGCGATCTTCGTCGAAGCGGACGGACCGGATGTCCTCCCCGGGGGCAATGTTCTCGATGGCGCCGACGCGCACCAGGTTTCCTTCCGCGCTTTCCGCGAGCGTTGACACGACGCTCGAGGTGTTCGGATTCGGGACGCGGCCGCGCGTGGTCGCGATGCGCAGGTAGCCGTAGTACTGGTCCATCGAGAATTGGTTCAAAACGTGGCCAGGCACGACGCCGCTGCCGACGTAATGGGTCTCGGCAGGTTGTTGGCCGATTCGAAACTTGTGGACGTCGCTCACTTCGTCCACGGAGCGGTAGAAGTCGTACCAGTGGCGTCCACGCCGCAGGGGTGCCCGCGCGGCGCGCTGGTGGGTGGCCGTTAGGTAGAGCGCGTCGGTGGAAGCGAACACCGCACCGGGGCGGGTCTTCAGGGTGACAGTCACCGGCGGGGTGCGATCGTTCGTCGCGTCGAACGAGATCAGCGAGGTGTAGGCGTCCCCGTCGTCGATCGCGCCCGCGAGTGCGCGGTCGCAGAGCTTCTGTTCCGTGCCGCCGTCGCGGAGCGTCGGAAACCAGCTTTGCGCGCGGATCTTCGCGGCGTTCTCACGCGCGAGCTGTGTGAGGCGCCGCTTCACGTACGCCTCTTTGACCCCGCACCGCTCGAGACCCTCGGGCCAAGTCGCGTAGTCGGGTGTCGCCGAGTCGCGGTCGCTCACCACGGTATGCACCGCGTGCCCGATGCGGCGCGCGGTGATGAGCGAGCCGGAGAGCTCGATGCTGCGCATGAGCCGCGGTGCCGAGCGCTCTCTGACATCGAACACCAGAATGCGCGTGGAGCTGCCGTCCCCGACGAAGCGGCAGTCGTAGCCATAAGTGCAGCTCGGGCTGCCGTCGCCGCCGTCGCTCGTGTAGACGACGGCCCGATCGCCGTCGATGAACAGGTCCTTCACTCGGCCCGGGAGCGGTGTCACCGACAGCGCCCGGGGACGAAGCGCCTCCAGGATGCGCAAGGCGCCGTTCAAGGCGAGGTAAACGTAGCGGCCGTCGTTCTTGACGATGTCGGCCTCATCGACGCCGGAAATCTGGTTGTTGGTGCCGGAGGCAGCGCTGGCCCGGCGGGGCGGAGTCGTCTTGTGAGAGCCACCCAGCCGCCCGTGCCCGGCTCCGAAGCCCTGGCTCATGCCACCCGCACGCATCGTCGCGCTCAGCCCGCCCAGCCGTCCGTACGCTTCACCCGTCTCGCGATACGTGCGCCAACAGTCGGGTTGCTCTTCGGCCCAGCTCCGGAGCTCGGCGTCCAGCGCTCGCTGCATTTCACGGACGCGCTGCGCCGCGGCTCGATCAGTTGCCGCTTTCAGATCGTCGCAGCCCGACGTCACGAGCCGCGCTTGGGCGAGTGCCGCGCCGGTCGGCTCCCCCGGCAACGGCGCCGTGACGATCGGGGGAGGGGGGAGCGGCGCGGCTACGACCGAGGACGGCGATGCTGATACGGGTGGCGGCACGGGCGCGACGCGCGCGGCGGCGGACGACGCGGTCGCCACGCGGGGCACTCCCTCGCTCCGCGGAACGGACGGTTTTGGCGAGAGGCCTCCACAAGCGGACGCTACCGCGCCGAGGA
>DATMCL010000220.1:0-3243 GCA_035558375.1 Polyangiaceae bacterium | reverse complement strand
TGCGCCGGAGCTCGCCTCGCGTGACGCTGCCGAGATCCACACCGAGCCCTTCGAGCACGCCGAGGTTCTCCGCTCCGATGTCGAGCACACCGAGCGCCAGCGTCGAACGGGCGGCGCCGACCGTCACCTTCTCGGGGTTTTGCGCGACGAGGTAGCCGTCCGCGGCCTCCTCGGCAGCGTCGCCGAGGCGCTTGGCGACCGACTGCGCGTCGGCGCTCGCGAGCGCGCGCATGGCCTGATCGACCGCGAGCACGACCTCCTCGATGCGCTCGACCGGGGTCGCCTTGCCGCGCGGACGCTCGTCGAGCCGGCGCGCTTGCCCCAAAAGGAACGAGACCATCCGCCGGGGCAGCGGCGCGTCCGCCGACGGGCGCTCGGCCGCGTCCCGCACCGCCTTCACGGCTTCGGCCTTGCGCTGGGCGAGCTCCGCGTCGCGGGTGCGCGCGTCCGTCGTGGCCGGCAGCTCGACCAGCCACGCGAGCAGGTCCACGAGGCGGTCCCGCGCCGCGAGCAGCACTTTGTAGCGCGCCGCCTCGGGCGCTCCGACCGGAGGCGGCACGATCGTGATCGCTTGGCTCTGACCCCAGCGCCCACCCTCGAGGACGTCGTTGTCGCGCGCTTCGATGGTGACGAGCACGGGCAGGAACATGCGCTGGACGAAGGCGTCACCGGCGTCGAGTGCCTGCGCGCCTTGCTCGACTCGCGACTGGCCGTCGAGCTTCTCGAGCACTCGGCGCTCCTCGCGCCCCCCCGAGCGCAGCACCAGATCGACCTGCCGGAGCCCGTGGTCGTCCACGGCGAGGTAGCGAAGCTCGAGCCGGTCCAGGTCGGCGAGCTCCACGCGGCGGGGCGCCCCCTCGAGAACCACGAGGGGTACGGCGTCCGGCACGCTCTTCACGTCGAGGGGCTCGGGCTCCCGAATGAGCACGTCCCCGAACCGAGCCGCAACGTGGAGTGTCGCGGTTTCAGCGAGGGTCCACCGTGCGACCTGTCCGTCCGTGCCGTCCGTCGTGAAAGGAACCTCCAGACGCCCGTCGGTGAGGACGAGGCGGCGACCCGGGCGCTGGGGCATCCCGCGAATCACGAGCGTGCTCCCCTCCGGGGCGGAGTCCCCCCGGGGAAACAGGTGGTGCTCCGGGCTGCGGAGGTAGGGCGGCGGCTGGACGATCACGGTCAACCCCTCGAGCCAGACCATGTCGAGCGGGGCCACGCCGCGCCGCGCGACGAGAACGTCGAGCCCCTCGACCGTCCGAGCCGGATCGAGCGCCAAGGCGGCCAGACCCGCGACCGCGAGCACGAGCGCGGCCACCCGGAACCGTCGCGCCTCCCGCTCGGCGCGGCGCGTAACGAGTGTTTCGGGAATGCGCCCGACGGCTCGCTCGAGGTGCAGCGCCACGAGCTCCGCCGACCCTACACCGGGGTCGACCTGCGCCCGCTCGGACAGCTCGAGGGCGCGGAGCACCTTCGCGCCGAGCACCGGATCCTCGCCGAGCACCACCCGCCGGACGAGCCGATCGTGGCGGCGGAGGCTCCGGCGCTCGTGCAGTGAACGGGCGAAAAAAGCCAAAATCACGCCGGCAAGGAGCGCGAACGAGAGAGCGCGCGCCTCGAGCGTCCCGCGCCGTCCGAGCGCTCCCGCAAGGACGATCCCGGCGAGCAGCGCCGCCCAAAATGCGATCCGGAGCGCCGGCTTGAGCCGCGACCGGAAGCCCGCGGCGTGTCGCTCGAACGCACGCACCGGATCCATTTGGATCCCCCATACCCCGAACGGTTGACGCTTGCAGCTCCGGCCGAAGAGAGGCACGGTAAAGCTAGTGGATCGAGAGACGGATCGCGTTTGCCGCGTGGTGCTTGGCCTCCCGGAGGTCGGACTGCGTGTGGGGTGGCTCCGCGACTACCTCTCGTCCGCGCCGCCTCGCGACGTTGCGTTCGAGCTCGAGCGCGTGTGCGAAGCGAGCGAGCGCTCCGATCCGCACGCGCGCGAAGCCGTGCTCGCGCTCGCGATGCTCTTCGCTCGCTCCGCGGAAGAGACGTTCGTCGCGCGCCTGCGCTCCCACGCCGAGACACTCCACCTCTTGAGTCTCGGTCGCCTCTTGCGCCGCGCTCCCTCGCCGGCGCGCTCCGTTCCACCGCCGGAAGCGGCGCCCATTCCCGACTACGGCCACGGGCGCGAGCTCACCGTCGGCGAACGCCGCAGCCTCGCACGCGCGCCGACGCGTCGCGCCTTCGACAAGCTGCTCTCCGATCCGCATCCGCTCGTCATCCGCCAGCTCCTCGAAAACCCGCGCCTCACCGAAGACGACGTCGTGCGAATCGCCGCGCGCCGCCCCGTCCGCCCCGAAGCCGTGACGGCGATCGCGCGCTCCGAACGCTGGCTCAAGCGCCCCCGCGTGCGCCTCGCCATCCTGCTCAATCCCGGCTCGCCCCCCGACGTCGCGATGCCGTTGCTCGCCGCCTGCACCCGCAGCGAGCTCGTCGAAATCGTCCACGGCGCCGACACCAGCAAAGTCCTCCGCGCCACCGCCCGCGAGCTCCTCGCCCGCCGTCCCCCCCTCGAGCAATCGGACGAAGCGGACCACGTGTTCTTGCACTAGGGCCTGTCGCCAGAGCACGAGGATCCGTCCAAGCGCGTCGTCCACGCGCCGGAGACTCATGCCTTGATGCCCGCCACGTGGACGCGGCGCGCCGCGGCACGGCCCACGTGCTCGGCCTTCGGCCTGACAACGACGGCGTTGAAGCGAGGTTGCGGCGAGCCACGCCGCGCGAGCGCGATGACGACGGCGTTGAAGCGAGGTTGCCGGCTGTTGAGCTCGTCGGGCGGCGCCGTGCTCGACATCCGGGCTACGGGCTCGTGGAGCAACGACGACGCAGCCCGCTGTTTACAACCGCCCGAATGTCCGAGCGGGGGGGTTCGCGTTACTGAGGCGCGAGCTCGCTGAGCGCTTGCCGGATGACCTGCTCGAGAGAAGAGACGGAATGCGGAATGCATGCGAGAGCGCGCTTCGCTTCACTCTCGCGGAAGCCCATGCCGACGAGAGCGTGAAACGCCTTTGCGCGTGCGTCAGCGACGGCGGGACGGACGGCGCCCCCGTACGGCGTGCCGTCGGCGTGCGCGAAAGAGAGCCCGGAAGCGGGAGTGCCCGTGATGACGAGCGAGCCGTCGTGGGCAGCGCGGTGGTGGGCGCCGCAGAGGGTGAGGAGATTGGCGACGAGGTGTTTCCCGCCTTCGCAGCGACGCTCGAG
>DATMCL010000219.1:0-5193 GCA_035558375.1 Polyangiaceae bacterium | reverse complement strand
CCCAAGGCGCACGCTGCATGCCAGCGTGCGTGACGTTGTGCTACGCGACGTCATGCGAGCCCGGTGCCACGCGCACGCCATTGCGCCCCATCGTGTCGATGCTCAAGATCTGCGCGGGCTCCCGGCGCCGCAGCGAGTGCGCGGCGCCGGAGCCTCTTTCGCGGCCGCGAGCGGCTAGCCGAGCCGCGCCTTCATTCGCGCCTGCGCCGTCAAGAACGGCTGCTCGAGCTTCTTGACGCGTTCGTCACCAAGCGCGTGCTGGGCTTGCGGAAAGAACTGCTGCTCTTCCTCGGCGACGTGCGCTTCGATTCGGACAATCAAGCCCTGCACGGCGGGTCGCCACGCCACCGACTGGACGGCGATGGAATCCACGAGACGAATGAGCTCATCGAGCTCGCCCGCTTGCTCGGCGTGCGTGCGAGCGATGTCGCGCGTCGCCGCGTACCCTTCGAGCACCGGATAGATCTCGAGGAGCTCCGCTTGCTCGTGCGACAAGAGCTCCTTTCGGATCTGGCGCCACAGGTCGCTCCGCTTCGTCGGGTCCAGCGCCTTCTCGGCGCTCGCGAGCAAGGCACCGGCTTCGTGGTGCTGCTCGGCGAGCTTTGCGAAGACGCCCTTCAAGCCTTTGAAACGCGCCTCGACGTTGGCGGTCTTGCCGGCCATCTTCGCAGCTACCTTCTCGATCGGATTCATTGGACCTCCTGGGTGGGACAAAGCCATGCCCCGCTGAGGCAATTGGCCTCGTGCTCACTGAACCCACCGCGGGTTCACGCGGGCTTCACGCAACACTCGTGCCGAAGCTGTGGCTAAGGCATGGGCACGACGAAGGTCGTGACCGACGACGCCGGCAGGGTCGCGACGAAGCTGTATCCGGCGACCTCGAGGGCCGGAAGATCCGTCAGATCCTCGCTGCTCGACGTCCGATGCGCCTCCACCGCCGCGGCGACCGTGGGCAACGTCGTGAGGTCGAAGGTGAAGCCTTTGCTCCCCGACGTGTCACCATTGCGCGCAACGACGACGAGCGCATGCCCGTCGGCGCTCAGCGCGGCGACCATGTCGCTGTCGTCGATGTCCACGAACGTGTAGCCTGGGCGGATGAAGCGACTGAAGCCGGCGTGCATGTAGAAGCGCTTCAAGGGCGTGAGCTTCTGCTGGGTGTCGTTCAACGTGAAGCTCGCCCACGAGCGGGCCGGGTCGCCCACCTGCCAATCGATCCACGCCTCCGGCTCGAGCTCGCGCAGATCCTGGATGATGCGCCCCGCCATGAACATCGCCGCGTCGAGGTCGCCGTCGAGCGTCTGGTTCAGGGGACCGGACTCGGATTGCCAGAGGCGCTTGCCCTTACTCGTGGCGAGCGCGCGGAGCTCCTTGCGCTTGCTGCCGGCGTAGGAGTGCACGTTCATCTGGGTCATCGCGGCGAGCGACTCGGCGTCGAACGTGCGCAGGTTCGTGTTCGCATCGTCGATGCTATTCTCGTCGGAAGCGCTGAGCGTCGTGTCCGTGAGGCCCTTCGCCGTGAGGCTCGCCGCCACGGCTTTGATGATCGTCTGCTGGTTCGACGGCGAGAAATGGCAGCCTTCCTGGCCGTTGTTTTCCTTCCACCAGCTCGCGTTCGGCTCGTTCAGCGGCTCGAGCGTGCGAAACGTCACGCCCCACTCGTCGCGGAAGTGCTTGACGACCTCCGTCAGGTAGTCCGCGAAGGCGTCGTACGAGTCGTCCTTCAAGTTGTTCGAGCCGTCGCTGCTTCCTGCCGCGCAGCCGCTCTTCGTCATCCAGTACGGCGGGGAGTTCGAGAAAGCCTCGACGATCACGCCGGTTCCCCGCTCCACGATGCGCCCGAGCACGGAGCGCTGGGTCGCATCCGCGCTAAAGTCCCACGTCCCTTCGGAAGGCTCGAAACCGGGCATCTCCCGGTATTGGTCCATGTGATCGTGCGACGGGTTCTCGCCGCCGCCGATGTTGTAGCGGAACACGTTGTAGCCGAGCCCCTTCACCGGATCGACGACGGCATCGACGACGGCGTCCTGCGCGTCCGCGTCCCAACCGCCGACGTGATTCGCCCACCAGCACAGGCTCGTGCCCCAGCCTTCGAAGGTCTGGTGCTTCATGCCCGCGTTCACCTTGACGAGCTTCGTGCCCATCGCCGCCGTGACGGTCGGTCGCGCGCCGCCCGTTCCGCCGGCGCCGCTGCTCGCACCCATGCCGCCGTCGCTCCCCGCTCTGCCGCCGCGACCGCTCGCGGAGCCTCCATTGGCGCCGCCCATTCCGGCGCTCTGCGTGCCGCCCGTCCCCGCTCCGCCCGCTTCGACGCCGCCTCGCCCGCTGTCGGTGCCACCGTTGCCGGCACCACCGGTCGTCGCGCTGCCGCTGCTTCCGCCGTGGACGCCGCTGTTTCCTGCCGCGGGCGATCCGCTGCCGCCCGCCGCGCCGCCGCTACCCGCGCCTGCTGCCGTCGTCGCCCCGGTGCCCGCGCTCCCGCCGGTGCCCGTGCTCGAGCTCGTTCCGCAGGCGAGTGGCGCCGCGATCAGGGCGCACGCGGCCATGCCGAGCCGGTGCGGCGCGAGCCATGACGCGGCGAGCCGTGGTGAGGAGCGAGGCATCGCACGGCAACGATAATCGATCCTGCGCTGAGCGTCGCGCGCGGGAGCTCCGCCGCGTCGAGTGATGTTGTGAAAATCCAGTGGGCGTCACACCGGCTTTCGCCGTTGCCCGCGGTGCACCGCGTAGAGCTCGTCGCGTCGGCGGATCAGATCGGCGAACTCCGCGGCGAGCGCGGGTTGCGTCCACGCGCTGCGCCACGCCGGCCCCAAGCGAATGTAGCGATCATCGACGGGCTTCACCGCCTGGAGTAGCGAGCAGAAGACGATGTCGGCGTAGCTGAAGCGCTCGAACAGGTATGGTCGCGCGCCGTAGCGCTCGCGGAACGTCGTGAGACCGCGCGCGAGCGTTTCGCGCTGCGTCTCGAGCTCGGTGAGGTCGAGCGCGTACTTGCGCGCGAACCAGCGCGTGCCGTAGCGCGCGAGTGGGCGGAGCAGCGGGCGCAAAGGCTTCGGCACGGAGCGCGGCAGACTTTCGTCGAGTGCGGCGTCGTCCGCGAGAACTGCGGCCGTCGTGAGGCCCCGCGTCTCGACCATCGTGCGCTCGGTGAGCTCCGCGAGCTCGCGCATGGCCTTTTCGAGCCCTGGGGGAAAGAGCTTCTCGGCACTTCCGTGCGCGTCGGCGTAAAGCGCGATGTCCCAGCTGTCGCGCAGCACCTCGTCCTCCGACACGAGCACGGGCACCGTCGGGCGCTCGACGTGCGGGCCGACGAATTTTCGCAGCCGCCGCTCCCCGAGGAAGGGCGCGTGCTGTATCAGCCGGTACGTGAGCCCGTGGTGGTCGAGGGCCCAGCGCGCGCGCTCGGACCAGGGCGAGTAGTGGAGCGAGAGCAGGGTAGGGAAGGCCACGGCTGGGTCGGTCGTCGCTCGGGTCCGGGTTGAGCTGAACGCTTCGGCGGCGAGGGGGAACTACTAACGCGCGCTCCGCCGAGGCGGGGAATTGGGCCTCAATCGTCTGGCCGGCCTATGTGGGTAACTGTCGCACGGTTCTTGCTGATTGAACCCTTGCCGCTTCGAAGGTTGTGCCCCAAGTAGCCCTCGCAAACACCGGTAACTGCCAGATTTTCTGTCACCTTGTCCCCTCCCGCCGCCGCTAGCCGAAGCCCTGGATCCATGATCCTGAGGGCGAAAAATACCACTCCAGGTGTTGTCGTTTTGCAACAGTCATGCCTGGCCGGCCAGCAGGTCCGCGTAGGTGCCGAACAGGGCGCTGAAGTGGCCTCGAGTGCTCGGGATGCCTTCGGCGCGCTTTCGAGCGAGTCCCGAAACGTCGGCGCGCGGCCTTGCGAGCAACCGTTCGAGGGCGTGAGCCACCGCTTCGGGACCGTCGAAGGCTCCGTAACGCTCGGCGTGACCGCCGTCGCCGAGATCCGCGGCGCCGCCGCGATCGGGCACGCAGAGCGGGGTGCCGGACGCCAGGCACTCGGCGAGCAAGAAGCCGAACGTCTCGCACAAGGACCCGTGGGCGAGCGCATCGACGCTAGCGAGCAGGCGCGAGTACTCGTCGCGATCGCGCGTGAAGCGCAGCGAGCGGAAGCTCGGCAGTCTGCGACCGCGCTCTTCGAGACGCTCTCGCTCCGGTCCGTCGCCGAGCAGCACGAGCCCGATGGGACGCTTCTTCGCGACGAGCTCGAGCGCCTCGATGGCGAGGCTCTGCCGCTTGTCGGCCGCCAAGCGTCCGGCAATGAGCAAGAGACGCGCGTCCGCCTCGCCGGCGAGCGGACCGAGCAGCTCGCTCCGGAACGCCTCGTCGCGTTTGTCGGGCGAGAACTGCTCGTGGTCGATGCCGAAGAGCACGGTGCGAACGCGCGGGCAGCCGTGAGCCGTGAGCTCGCGCTCGAGCCAGTTACCGGCGACGATCGTCACGTCGCAGCGCTCAGTGGCGCGCCGCAGGTAGCCCCAGGCGGCGCTTTCGAGCGGCCGCGCCGCGCGGTGCTTCGCGACGAGCGGCGAGAGGTAGCAGCCGATCGGATCGGCGTGATGCACGTAGGCGCGCAGCGGCACGTCGAGCGAAGCGCCGACCCACAGCGGAATGAACGGGCTCGACAGCTGCAGAACGTCGGGCCGAAGCTCGCGCACGAGCGAGCGCATGCGCGAAATAGCGATCGGAGCGTGGTAGCTCGGGTCGTACGGCATGCGCGGCGCGCCGTAGCGCACGATTCTTCCGCCTTCCCCCACGCGCGTCTCTTCGTCGCGCGGCCCGGGGGCCACCACCACGAGCTCGTGCCCCAGCGCCCCGGCGTGCTGGAGCATTCGATCCAAGTAGGAGCGCACCCCACCACCGCGCTCCGAGTAGAACTCGGCTAGATCGAGGACGCGCATGTCTCAATCGCGAATACCAGAAACTAATGCTTCCCGTAAGGCGCTCGGCGCGGACCGAGGCGTGCGTCGCATCGGCATCCTCAACGACTACGTTCGCGTTCCGTACGCCAACGGCTCCTCCTTCGCTTCGCAGCTCCTCTACCGAGAGTTCACGGCGCGCGGTCACGAGGTGACCATCATCGGCCCGCAGGATCCGGAGGCGACGAGCGCCGATCTGCCGCGCCACCACGTGTCGCTCCCCAGCGTCCCGCTGCGTATTCACCCCGGCGTGCAC
>DATMCL010000218.1:0-15023 GCA_035558375.1 Polyangiaceae bacterium | reverse complement strand
CGCGAGGTCGGTACCGACGGCAAGCTCGGCGGACAGGCGCAGGTGCCCGGCGTGGGCGGCACCTGGAAGGACCTCACGGACACGGTGAACGTGATGGCCGCGAACCTCACGGAGCAGGTGCGCGGCATCGCGAAAGTGGTGACGGCCGTCGCCAACGGCGACCTCAAGCAGACGTTCACGGTCAAATCCAAGGGCGAAGTCGCCGCGCTCGCCGATACGATCAACGACATGACGAGCACGCTCGCCACCTTCGCCACGCAGGTGAGCACCGTGGCGCGCGAAGTCGGCGTGGAAGGGCGACTCGGCGGTCAGGCCGACGTGCCCGGCGCCGCCGGCACCTGGAAGGACCTCACCGGCAACGTGAACCTTTTGGCGGCGAATCTCACGACCCAGGTCCGCGCCATCGCCGACGTCGCGACGGCCGTGACGCAGGGCGATCTGACGCGCTCGATTCAGGTCGAAGCACGCGGCGAGCTCGTCGAGCTCAAAGACAACATCAACACGATGATCGACAACCTCCGTCTCACGACGGAGCGCAACACGGAGCAGGACTGGCTCAAGACGAACCTCGCTCGGTTCACCAACATGCTCCAGGGCCAGCGCGACCTCGTCGTCGTGGGACAGATGCTGTTGTCGGAGCTGGCGCCGCTGGTCGGTGCCCACCAAGGCGTCATCTACCGGCACACCGAGGAGCAGGCGGCATTCGGCAACACCGAGCTCCGGCTCTTGGCCGCGTACGCCGACGACGCCGACAACGGGCACCCGGCCCAGCTGAAGCTCGGACAGGGGCTGATCGGGCAGTGCGCGGTCGACCGCAGGCGCCTGCTCGTCTCGAATTTGCCGGAAAATACGGTCCCCGTGGCTTCCGGCCTGTTCAGGGCGATGCCGCGCAACGTGATCGTGCTGCCGGTCCTCTACGAAGGGCAGACGAAGGCCGTCATGGAGCTTGCCTCGCTTCACGAGTACACGGGGCTCGAGCTCGCGCTACTCGACCAGCTGACGAGCAGCATCGGCATCGTCTGGAACGCGATCGAAGCGACGATGCAGACCGAGGGCCTGCTCGATCAGTCGCAGAAGCTCGCCGGCGAGCTCCAGGCCCAGCAGACGGAGCTCCAGCAGACGAACGAGCAGCTCGCCCAAAAGGCGCAAGAGCTTGCCGAGCAGAACACGGAAGTCGAGAACAAGAACCAGCAGATCGAGCAGGCGCGCCGCGCGCTCGAGGACAAGGCGAGGGAGCTTGCGCTCACGTCCAAGTACAAGTCGGAGTTCTTGGCGAACATGTCGCACGAGCTCCGAACGCCGCTGAACAGCATCCTGATCCTCGGCCAGCAGCTCAGCGAAAACCCGGAACAAAACCTCACCCACAAGCAGGTCGAGTTCGCGCGCACGATCTACAGCGCGGGCTCCGATCTCCTGAATCTCATCACGGACATCCTCGATCTATCGAAGATCGAGTCCGGCACCGTGACGGTGGAGCCGGCGGAGCTGTCCTTCTCGACGTTGCTCGAATCGATCGCGCGCCCGTTCCGGCACGACGCCGAGACCCGCCGCCTGACGTTCGACGTGAAGCTCGACGCGAAGCTCGGTCGCACGTTCTACACGGATCAGAAGCGCCTGCAGCAGGTGCTCAAGAACCTGCTCTCGAACGCGTTCAAGTTCACCGACCACGGTGGCATCCGACTCGACGTTGGCCCGGCGGCGACGGGCTGGTCGCCCGATCACCCGATCCTCAAGCACGCCGGCACCGTCGTCGCGTTCGAGGTCGCCGACACGGGCATCGGCATCGCGCCCGAGAAGCAGAAGATCATCTTCGAGGCCTTCCAGCAGGCCGACGCCGGCACGAGCCGCAAGTACGGAGGCACCGGCCTCGGCTTGGCCATCAGCCGCGAGCTCTCGCACCTCCTCGGCGGCGAGCTCACGCTGCGCAGCACGCCCGGCTCGGGCAGCACGTTCACGCTGTATTTGCCGCTCAAGTACGTGGGCCCGTCGACGCCCGCAGGGCGCGACAACCAGCAGCAGCAGCAACAGCAACGCGCGGGCGCGCCGCTTCCGCCCGTCGGAACCTCGGTGCGGGTCGCGGACGCCACGCCCGAGCAGGTCCTCGACGATCGCGCCGACATCCAGCCGGGCGAAACGACGCTCCTGATCGTCGAGGACGATCCGCACTACGCGCGGGTGCTCGTCGACCTCGCGCACGACACGGGGTTCAAGGTGCTCGTCGTCTCGAGCGGCGCCGAAGCGCTCGATCTCGCGCGCGAGTACCGCCCGACGGCCATCTCGCTCGACGTCTTCTTGCCCGACATGCTCGGGTGGACGGTGCTCTCGTACCTGAAGCGCGACCCGAGTCTCCGGCACATCCCGGTACAGATGGTCACGCTCGACGAGAACCGGCAGGACGCCCTCTCGCGCGGCGCGTTCTCCTTCATCACGAAGCCGGCCACGACCGAGGGCATCGAAGAGGCGCTCGAGCGTATCAAGGAGTACGCGACGCCTCGCACTCGCCGCCTGCTCGTCGTGGAGGACAACGAGGCTGAGCAGATGAGCATCCGCGAGCTGCTCGGCCATGACGACATCGAGATCGTGAACGCTTCCACGGGCGCCGACGCGCTCGAGGTGCTCCGAACGCAGCCCATCGATTGCGTGGTGCTCGATCTGCGCTTGCCCGACATCTCGGGCTTCGAGGTGCTGCAGCGGATCCGCGACGACGAAACGCTGCCGGATTTGCCGGTCGTCGTGTTCACCGGCAAAGAGCTCACGCCCGAGCACGCCGGACAGCTCAAGGATCTCGCGCGGCAAGTCGTGATCAAGGGCGTCGAATCGCCGGAGCGGCTCCTCGACGAAACGGCGCTCTTCCTGCACCGCGTCGTTGCGGACCTTCCGATTCACAAGCAGCGCATGCTCGAACGGCTGCACCAGTCGGACGAGGATCTGCGCGGCAAGCGCGTCTTGGTCGTCGACGACGACGTGCGCAACATCTTCGCGCTCGGCAGCGTGCTCGAGCGCCACGGGATGCAGGTGATCACGGCGCAAACCGGCCACGAGGCGCTCGCGTGGCTCGAAAAGACGCCGGATGTCGCGCTCGTCCTGATGGACATCATGATGCCCGAGATGGACGGCTATCAGACGATCGAGCTCGTTCGCGCGAACCCCGCGTTCCGGCGCCTGCCGATCGTCGCCCTGACGGCGAAAGCCATGAAGGGCGACCGCGAGAAGTGCCTCGACGCCGGTGCCTCCGACTACTTGGCGAAGCCGGTGAATACGGAGCAGCTGCTCGCGACGCTCCGGCTTTGGCTCCACCGCTGAGATTCAGCGGCAGGCCATCGTCTGCTTGCCGTCGTCCTTCTCCTCGCAGAGGGGCAACGGGGGCACCGACTGGTTGCAACGAGCCCATTTTCCCGACTTGCCGCAGGGGGGAAGCTGGTCGGCGAAACCTTCGCCCACGCAGTCCAGCGTGATGGCCGTACAATCGAGGGGACTCGCGTATTGCGGCTCGCTCTGACCGTTGCAGTCGTAGTCGAAGCTGCCGCTCATGGTCGCCTTGGTAAAGAAGGCGACCTGACCCGGGTGCACGTCCGCGTTGTTGTCGTCGCAGTCCGTGCCGCCACACGTTCCGGTCGCGAGCGAGCCGTCGCCATCCACGTCGCAGTTCACCGTCCCTCCGGTTCCTCCGCCGCCGGCCTTGCTTCCGCCGCTTCCGCCATTTCCGCCTTTGCCGCCGCCGCTGCCGCCACTTCCGCCCGCGCTGCTTCCGCCGGTGCCGCCGCTGCCGCCCATGCTGCCTCCGCTGCCGCCCGTGCTTCCTCCGCTACCGCCGGTACCGGGGTCAGTCCCTCCAGTCGCGCCGTAGCTTCCCCCGCTGCCGGCCGCGGTGACTCCCCCCGTACCGCTGTTGCTCGCGCCGCTTGCGTTGCCCGACCCGCCAGCGCCTCCGCTCGCTCCGCCACTTCCGCTGCCCATCCCGGCGACGCTCCCGCCTGCCCCGCCGGCACCTTCGCTCCCGCCTTGAGTCGTCCCGCCGCCGTTGCCATTGCCTTTGCCGTTGCCAGAGCCGCTCCCGGTCCCAGAGCCTCCGTTCCCGCGGGTCTCCGAGGGCGCACCACTGTCACCGTTTCCGTGCTCCCCTTCCGCATCATCACCGGCCGAACCACCGACGCTCTCACCGCTCGAAACCTGACCCCCGGTTCCCGCGCTGGTCGAACCGTGGGGCGTCGTCGCGCCGGTCGCGCCCGCAGACCCCCACGCGCTGCCGCCGCCTTCGATCGCCGCGCCCGCACCGGCGAGCCCCATATCACCCGCGGGCCCCGTGGTCGCGCCGCCGTCGAGCGGATCGGGCAGGTCACCCATCAAGAGCGAGCAGCTCGCCGGAGCAACCGCCAAGGCGAAAACCAGCGACGAGCGCATGCCATTCACGCGCCGGGTGCATGCAGCGATCGTACCGCTCGGGGTTAGCGGCACGGGCCGCAATTAGCGCCATTCCGGCCCGCCCCCATGCGGCACGGATGCCGCACTGAGGCAACTCAACTCGCAGGCGAGCGTGGGCCCGCACGACCGTGCCGCTCCGACCGTCACCGATAGGGATTCTTGGAGCGGATCGGCCCGTTGGTCGTCCCAGCAGCGTTCGACGGTGGTCGAGGCGCACGGACGGGACCAGGGGGGGCGAGGCGCTTGAGCCCGAGAGGATCAGGCGACGTCGTAGGTGATGCTGGCTCAGGTGCTGCGCTGCTGGTCGGCTCGTCGGTCGCGAGCTCGTCCGGCTCGCCGAGCACCGTAACGGTCGGCTCCTCAGCGACGATCGCGGTCGGCTCCGCGAGCGCCATCGCGCTGCGCGGCGGCAACGCGACATTGGCGAGCGAGGCTGCCGCGGGAGTCGGCAAGGCGACGTTCGCGAGCGAAGCGGTCGCGCTTGGCGCAGGCTTGAGCGGGGGTGAAGGGATCGACGGGAGCACTGCCGGCACCATGGGCGCGACGATGGCCGGCGCGGGGCTCGCGATCGCGCGCATCGAGCCGTAGCGCAAGAAGGCCCACGCGGCCGGCGTCAGGATCCCCACTGCAACACCGATCGCGACCGGAACACGCCAGCGTGGACGCAGCGCGGGCAGCACGTCCTCGACATCAGGAGTGGGCGGCGCCGCGGCAGGGCCGACGCGCCGCTCGACCGTCTGGCTCTTCGGGACCGCGTGGCTCTTCGGGACCGCGTGGCTCTTCGGACGCGGCAACCGATGAAGCGAGGGACGCCGGCTCTCGGGCGGACCCGCGACGAGGCGCGCTACCTCTTCGCGTCGCGCACGCAACGTGTCCCCGAGCAGGCGCTCGACGCACGCCGCCACCTCCGCATGCGTCGCGACCCATCCGCACTGGCGCTCCCAGCGCTCGAGCGCGATGGCCATCTCGCGGGCCGACTGGAAGCGCTTGTTCGGGTCGCGATGGCACGCGCGCTCGACAAGCGCTCGCACTTCGGGCGCAACGTCCACGAGTCCCTTGAGCGACGGAACGCCGTCGAAGGCGATTGCGCGCGCAAGCTCCATGTCGTCGAGATCCGGCCAGGGCTCTACACCGGTCAGCGACATCCAGAGGGTGATGCCGAGCGCGTAGATGTCGAAGGTCGGCCCGACCGAGTCGCCGCGCAGGTACTCCGGCGGCAGATAGAGCACCTTGCCGACGACGGAGCCCGGATTCGTCTGCGTGACGCTCAGCGCGCTCTTGGCGACACCGAAATCGGACAAGCGCGCGACGCCGTCTTGCACGCCGACGAGGACGTTCTGAATCGAGACGTCGCGATGCAAGATCCGGAGGGGGCGACCGGCCGGATCCGTCGCCTCGTGCACCGCGTGCAGGCCCGCGAGAGCGTCTTGGGCGATGCGGAGCACCACGGGCACCGGCAGGCGCTCGCCGCGCGATTCCGCCGCCTCGATCAGCTCGTCGAGCGAGCCGCCCTCGATGTAGTCGAGGACGATGAACGGCCCGACGGCGTCGCGGTCGATCTGGTGGGTGCCCACGATGTTGACGTGATGCAGGCGCGCAGCGACGCGCGCCTCCGCCACGAAGCGCTCGAGCGCGCCCTCCATGCCGCTCACCTCGAGGCCGAGCCGCTTGATGACGACGAGCCGCTCGAAGCCGCCGGCGCCGAGCGCGCGCGCGAGGTACGCCGTGCCCATGCCTCCGCGACCGAGCTCGAACAACGTTTCGAGCTCGTGCTCGCGAGGCTTTTCCCAAACCGCCGCGGCCGTCATTGGAACCCCCGCTCGAGGGTGAGCATCGCCCGATCCGGGGCGACGCGTGCCGCCACCTGCACCTTGGGGCCGCCCCAATCGACCAGGCTCAAGCCGACGTACGCCGTGGCACCCGCCGCGACGAGGGTGCCGACGAGGAGCGCGTCCGTGCGGTAGGCGCGGCGCATCACGGAGTCGTTGTCCGCTTGTGTGCCGGGCAATTGGTTCTTAGCGGCGAGCGTGTCGAGCCCCGACAACGTCGTGAGCCCCGCGAGTACCGCCGTGACCCCGACGCCGGTGTAGAAAACGGGACGCGCCCACGCGGGGCCGGCATCCTGATCCGCCGTGTCCTTCGCGCCCTTCGATTGTTGCGCATGCAGTGCGATCGAGCGGTCGCGAACCGGCGTGACGTCGGGGGTGGGCTCCGGCGGCGCCGCGGTGCTGGGCTCGGGCTTGGCGAGTGCGACGAGTGCAGCGCCGCGCAGGGATGGGTTCACTCCCTTGCGATCGACGACGCGCTGGGCCGCCTCCTCGAGCAGAGCGGGGTTCCCCGAAGCCTTGGCGGCCATGAAGGCGTTGTAAAGAGCGTCCTCACTCGGGACGAGCGTGTCGGCGTCGAGAAAGTGCCGCGCGGCGAGCGCATACTTGCCGATCGCGTACGCATCGACACCGGCGTCGTACGCATCCGCCGCGCGCGCACGGCTGTTGGGGGGCGAGCCGTCGCCGTACGCATAGGCTGCGCGTGCGCGATCCTGCGCGCTCGGCTCCGCGGCGATACCCGACCCGCTCGCGAAGACCGTGAGCGCGAAGGTCGCAAGCGGAACAAAGGTAGCCAGCCGTGCTCGATACACGCTCAAAGCATGTGTCGTGGAATGCGGTCCGCAAGGCCAAATTTGCCGTAGCAAGTTGCTACGCTGTCGCGCTTTTGCAGCGCACACCCTCACTCGCTGCAGCAAACCCTCACTCGGCGAAGTCACGGTCACGTCAACGTCGCGACGTCACTCGATGGCGCTCGCATCGAAACTCACGAAACCGAAATCCGCGTACGCGCCGCATCCGCTCGACCCACGCCAAAATCCGATCCCCGGATTGCCGTCGGCAAACGTCGCGTCGTCGGCAGTGGCACGCACGGTGCCGTTCACCGAGAGCGTGATGTGCGAGCCGACGACGCTCGCGCTGATGGTGTCGCCGGCTTTCACCCCGCCCGGAACGGACCCCTCACCGAGGTAGGTGTAGTCGCCGACCGGGCCGTTCCAGCGGACTATTTGAGCGTAGCTGCCGTCGAAAGCGAGGTTGCATTCGTAGCCGCGCGCGACGTGCTCCGAGTCGAACCAACGCAGAAGGATCTCGACCTCGTGCGTGCAGCTCGTGTCGATCGTCCCCATCGCGATCTCGGCGCTCGCGGTTTGATCCGCGGGGAACCCGGCGAGGTACGCGTACGAGTCGTTGTAACCCTCGGGTCCCGAGCGCGGAACACCGAGCCCCTGCGTCCCGTACGCGACTCCCGCCGTCGTCTGCACGATGGTCCAGTCGACGCCGTCGTGGTGCCACGCGCCGCGCTCCGAGAGCGGCGACTCCGACGTGTCGAAGCTCGTCGAGTACGACACCACCGACGGCGCACCGGCGTTCGATCCGGCGTCACCGCCCGCATCCATCGACCCTGCGACACCCGCGCCGCCTCCCGAGCCCGCGCCCCCGCCGCGCGCGCCGCCGGCGCTCGTCGCACCAGCATCCGAAGCAGAGCGTCCCCCCGCGCCCGCCGCCGTTCCGCCAACTCCGTTGTCATTTCCCGCGGACGCTCCGGCGGCGCCAAGGACCCCCGCGCCACCGGTCGGCGCACGCCCCGCGTCTCCGCTCGAAGTGCCGCCAGCCCCGGATTTTCCGGCACTTGCAGCGCTCCCGGCCACGCCCGAGTGCCCAGCGCTCGCACCCGATCCGCCCGGGTCACTCGTCGCGCAGGCGACCGTGAGCATGCTCAGGACGAGACGCCCTCCCCGCATCTATGTGATCTCCGTGGGTGCGCGCGCCACTCCGTTCACCCCAGGCATCCTACAACCTTTCAACCAGGCGGTTTCGCTCGGGTGTCCGACGGCTGACCCGGGCCGCCTAGCCGTGTCATACTTTGCAGAACTTCCCCATGCACCTCCTAAAACGACGCTCTTTGGCCGTCCTCGGCCTCGGGATTTCGATCATCGGCGCCTGCTCGGCTTCCGGCGGCACCACTGGCTCGAACCTCGATCACGACGGCTCGGGCAACTCGAGCGGCAACGGCGCGGGGGGCAGCATCAACCCCGGGCATGGTGGTACGGGCGGCCCGATCGGCGTGAGCGGGACGGCCACGATCGGCGGTCCGACCACGAACGACGGCGTCGTACCGAACGACGATCCGGCCAATCCGGCCATCACCCATCCGGGTTGTGGAATCGGTACCTGTGAGGACTTTCCCGAGGCTCCCATCCTGGGGGACGGCGTGCCGGCCAACGCGGCGTCGCTCTTCGGTGACCCGTCCAACATGTCGGCGGGCAGCTTCTGCGTGCTCGAGCCGCAGCTCTCTGCCGGCAGCGTCGCGGGCACGCTGATTCCGGCGAACTGGCTCAGGCCGCGCTTCAAGTTCAACGCGACGGGCCTCGACCTCTTCGAGATCCGGATCAAGAACGCGGCGCAGAAGTTCGAGCTCGTCGCGTACACGAAGAGCACCACCTGGTACTTGCCGAAGGAGATCTGGGCAGGCAAAGGCACGCCGGGCACGGACGGCGTGACGGCAGCCGGCAACGGTGCCGCGAACAACGGCGCGGGCGCGCCGTTCACGGTGACCATCCGCGGCATCAGCTCGGCGTCGCCGGGCAAGCCGCAAGGCGTCACGGGTGACTTCAACGTCGCACCGGTCGTCGCGAGCGGAAGCCTGGTGTTCTGGACCGTGAACTCCGGACAGGTCACGCCGGACTCGAGCAAGCTGCTCGGCTTCGCGGTCGGCGACGAGGGCGTGGCCGAAGCGCTGACGCTTCAGGATGTGGCCTGGACGGGCCAAGTTGGCGAAAACGGCGCGGTCCTTCGCGGGTTCTACGACGATCCGAAGCTCGCCGGGTTCAACGATGGTGAAGTGCGCTGCATCGGTTGTCACACCTCGACACCGGACGGCACGGCCGTCGTGTTCACGGACGACTGGCCGTGGGCGAAAGCCGTCGCGTCGGTAGCCGAGGGGACGGAAGGCGCGATCCCGTCGTTCGTGTCGTCCGGCGCGGCCGCTCTCTTGAAGATGCCCTGGCTCGGCACGCAAACCATGATCGATAAGCACTGGGTGCCTGGCGACATGACCCTCGTCACGAGCTACGGCGTGAAAACGAAGAAGGGCGTCAACCGCGACAAGGTTTGGTTCGCCGATCCCATCTACGCGGATCCGAACAACCCGGACAAGGTCGGGACCCACCAGCTTGCCTGGTTCAACATGGAGTCGACCGCGTCGGTGAACGTCGCCGTGCCGGACAGTGAAACTAACGCGTACGGCCCGCCGGTAGACGATCGCAACGCCGCGGCCATGGCCGCGAAAGGCTCGGGCTGGGGCCTGATCGCGACGGGCGACACGCAGAGCGCGGTGAGCCCGTCGTTCAATCACGCGGGCGACAAGATCGCCTACGTGACGACCGACTACTCGCCCGATGGTCACCCCGACTGGACGGCCACGACCGCCGACGTGAAGGTCGTGCCCTACAACAACAAGAGCGGCGGCACCGGCATGGGGCTGCCCGGCGCGTCCGATCCCGGCCTCCTCGAGTACTACCCGTCCTACTCGATCGACGACAAGTTCATCGCCTTCACGCAGGCCCCGAAGCCCGGCTCCGCGTCACCGGACGGCCCTTACTACAACCGCTTCGGCAAGATCATGGTGATCCCGGCGGAGGGCGGGACGGCGACCGCGCTCGCAGCCAACGATCCGAACGCGTGCGGCGGCGACGACGTCACGAAGGGGATCATCAACAGCTGGCCCAAGTGGTCGCCCGACGCGTTCAGCGCGCACGGTAAGACATACTACTTCCTGATCTTCTCGTCGGCTCGTAAGTACGGCGACGAGTACTCGAAGCAGTTCACGCTGCCGAAGAACAGCCTCTCGAGCTTCAATGGGCTCAACGACTCGTCGCAGCTCTGGCTCGCGGGCATCGTGGTCGACAACGCGACGGGCGCGATCCAGACGTTCCCTGCGCTCTACATCTGGAACCAGAACCGCCTCGCCACGAACGACGGAAACGGCATGGCCATTCAGTTCAGCAACCTGACGCCCGCCTGGGACCCCTTCAAGCTGCCCCCGGTCGTCATCAACGACGTTCCGAACGAGCCCGTACGCTGAGGCGAAAGCTGGCGTAAGCTCGACGCGTGTCCCCGGACGACCTCGGAAAACGGCTCGACGAGCAGGTCGCCCGGGGGGACTTTCAGGTCCCCCCGTATCCGGCGGTTGCCCTGAAGCTGCAGCGCATCTTCTCGCGCGAGAACTACGGCGTCGGCGAGATTGCGGACACCATCTCCGCCGATCCCGCGCTCGCCGCGCGCATCCTCGGGCTCGCAAACACGGCGCTCTACCGCGCGTCGGAAGAGATCACGACACTGCCGCGCGCGGTCAATCGCCTCGGCGCGCGCGTGGTCTCGGCGCTCGCGCTCGCTGCGGGGCTCGGGGGAAGCGCCATGCACCCGGGCGTGCTCTTCGACGTGAAGTATCGCGTGTGGCGGCGCTCGGTCACGGCGGCGCTCGCGTGCCAGAAGCTCGCGCCGCTGCGCGGGCTCGACGCGAACGAGGCCTTCCTCGTCGGGCTGATTCACGGCTTCGGTCGTTCGGTGGCCGTGGCCGCGCTCGAGGCGCTCGTCCTCAAAGAGAAGAACGTGCCGCCCCTCATGCTCTTGCAGTGGCTCGCGGTGGCGGAAGCGCGGCGCCAGCCGCTCGCGCTCGCGGTCGCCGAGCGCTGGCAGCTCCCGGCCGAGATCCTCGCCCCGCTGCGGCCGGGCGCGGAGTCCTCGCCCATGGGCGCGCTCGTGCTCGAAGCCGAGCGCATCGCGGGCGAGCTCGAGAGCAGCTACCGGCCCGAGGCGAGCTCAGCGGCCGAAGCGCGCGCGGTCGACGAGCTCGTGCAGAGCTTGCCGCAAGCACTCGACGCGCTGGCTGCCGTGCCTCCACCGCCGCCGGGTCGCCCCGCCAAGTCGATGGTGGCTTCTGCCGGCCCTGTGCTCAACGGGGAGCGGCGGACGTGCCGGCTCGCGCTCGCCGACTGTCGCAAGAAGGCGCCCGCGACCCTCAAGCCGCTCACGATTACGCCCACGGGACTCGAGGCGGAGAGCTCGCTGCCGTTTCAGGATGGCTCCGTGGTGCGGCTCGCCGTCGGCACGGGTGCGGAGCGGTTCGAGACGTGGTTCAACGTGCTCGCGTGCGTGCACACGGGCG
Organism: Polyangiaceae bacterium; assembly: GCA_035558375.1. Lineage (GTDB taxonomy): Bacteria > Myxococcota_A > Polyangia > Polyangiales > Polyangiaceae > PMG-095. The sequence continues at coordinate 3,389 of DATMCL010000218.1, read as the reverse complement.
CGCACTACCATCTCGAGGCGGAGCTGCTCTCCCCGCCACGCGAGGTGAAAGAGCGCTGGCACGCGCTGTTCGAGCGTTCGGCCTCCTAGCGCCCACCTCGCTCGCCGGGAGCTCGCCGTCGTTCACCGGTAGCCCCCGGGCATTCACCGATCACCTCGGGCTCGGAGGGCTCGCTCACCCTAGTTTGGACTCAACGAAGACGCTCAATTCGGGCGCTTCGGGAGGCCAAATGGAAACACGAGAGCACGAGCCGTCACGATCCAGCACCACGAGCCCGGGCGACGAGCCGGGGCGGGACGAGGCGCAGCGGCGATTTGCCAACGAGGCGTTCGCCCGCGAGATGTTCGAGGACGACGACAACGACGACGAGTGGCAGGCGAAGCCTCCCCTCACCACGGACGAGGACTCGTTCGAGCGCGGGGCGACGCTCTCCGGGCTCAAGCTCGCGGTCCAATCGCAAAAGTTCCGGGGCGGACACCTCACCGCGGTGATGTCGGGCGTCATGCTCGACCTTCGAGACGCCACCCTGAGCCCCGAGGGAGCGACGATCAGCGTGCAGTCGGCGCTGAGTGGCATCGACATCTTGGTGCCGCCGAGCTGGGACGTGATCTGTGACGTCGACTCGGTGTGGGGCGGCGTGAACGGTAGTCGCGTCCCGGATCGCCGAGCCGCAGGCGGCCCGCGACTGACGCTCAAGGGCATGGTCGTAGCCGGCGGCCTGCGCGTACGATAGGAGGCGTGCCATGAGAACGAGACACCGCGCTCCGGGGCTCTTTCCGGGGCTGATTTTGGTCTCCGTCGGCGGCGGGCTGCTCGCGCGCGAGTACGGCTACCTGCCCGCGCACGTGCGGCTGATTGATTTCTGGCCGCTCTTCGTCGTGTTCGCCGGGATCTCGGGCTTGTTCCGGCGGCGCGGCGTGGTCGGCACGCTGTTCTCGCTGGCATTCATCGCCATGGGCGGGCTCTTGCTCGCCGGGAACCTCGGGTTCATCGCGTTTCAGGCCGCCCGGCTCTGGCCGCTCCTCTTGGTGCTGCTCGGCTTGGCGTTCATGCTCAAGGGCGGACGGCGCCACGGCACCGTCGGTCCCACCTGGACGCCACCGGACGGAAGCGGCGGCGGCAATGGCCCGGGACCGCGACACTACGGCATGCATCGCTCGGGGCACCCGCGCGAGTACGGCGCGCAGACGAGCGACGAGAGCCGCATCAGCAAGCAGATCACGTTCTCCGGAGCCCAGCTGCGCATCGAGTCGCAAGACTGGAAGGGAGGAGAGCTCGGCGTCACCGCGGGTGGCGTCGAGCTCGATCTCCGCAACGCGCGCCTCGATGCCGAAGGGGCGCTGCTCGATCTTCGCGTGCTCATGGGCGGCGTCGACATTCGCGTTCCCGACACGTGGCAGGTGATGATGGAGGTCACGCCCTTCCTCGGGGGCGCCGACGACGTGACCCGCTCGACTCAGGGGGCGAGCGGGTCGCCCCGCCTGCGCGTGATCGGCAACGTCACGCTCGGGGGCGTGACCGTCCGCAACTGAGCCGGCGCTTCCCGAGAGGCCAGGCACCGTGCATCCGCTACTCGTCGAACGCCGATCGCTCTCGGCCTACCTCGCATTCTGGGTAGGCCTTGCGGTCGTTCCGTGGCTCCTCATCCGCTCGGAGCACCCGCTCGGCGCGGGCTTGCTCGCGGTCGCGTCGACGCTCGCCTTTGCGCTCGCGACGCTCCCGACCTTCTACCTCTGCCGCGCTTTGCCGCTCCTCGCGAGCCAGCTCTTTCGCGTGGCGGGCATTCACCTCGCGGCCGCCGCGGCTTGGAGCCTCGGCTTTCTCGTCGCCGCGAAGGCGTTCGTGGAGGTGCTTGCGCTCGTCCCCCTGTGGCATGCGCTGCCGCGTGAGGTCGACGGTGCGGCCGTTGCGCTCCTCGGCGTGGGGGCTCTCTTCTATTTGTTGGTGGCCTCGTTCCACTACGTGCTCACCGAGCTCGAGCAGCGGCGCGACGCCGTCGAGCGTGAGGGCGCAATGGCGCTCCAGGCTCAGCGCGCCGAGCTCGCCGCCCTGCGCGCTCAGGTGCACCCGCACTTCCTCTTCAATAGCCTCAACACGGTGAGCGCTCTCATCGGCTACGACGCCGCGAAGGCGCGCGAGGCGTGCCTGTTGCTCGCGGAGTACCTGCGCGGAACGCTGCGCGCCCAGGAACGCGCGCTCGTACCCCTTGCGGAGGAATGGGCGCTCTGTGAGCGCTACCTGAAGGTCGAAGCGCTCCGGCTCGGCGAGCGGCTGCGCGTCGACGTGACGCTCGATGAAGCCGCGGCGCCGTGCCTCGTCCCTTCCCTCCTCCTGCAGCCGCTGGTCGAGAACGCGATGACGCACGGCATCGCCCGCATCGACGAGCCGGAGCCGCTCCGCGTCCGTGCGACGCGCCGGGGCGACCGGCTGAGCATCGAGCTCGAAAACGGCGTGGATCCGGCGCCGCGCCGCCGGGACGGCGGCGTCGGGCTCGCCAACGTGCGCGCGCGCCTGTCCGCGCAGTACGGCAACGACGCCCTCTTGCGCATCGAGAGCACTAGCCAAAAATTCGAGGTAGTGCTCGACCTGCCGGCGCGGACCACCAGCGGCCCGGAGCACGCATGAGCGAAGCCAAGCCCCCCCGACGCGTGCTGATCGCCGACGACGAAGAGCCGGCACGGCGCCTGCTCCTCGAGTACCTCCGCGCGCACCCCGCTTGGAAGCCCGTCGCCGAGGCAAAGAACGGGCTCGAAGCCGTCAAGCTCGCGCAAGAGCACGCACCCGACCTCATCCTGCTCGATGTGCAGATGCCGAAGATCGACGGCTTCGAGGTGCTCGGCCTGCTCCCGCCCGAGACGGCCGTCGTCTTCACGACGGCATTCGACGAGTACGCCATCCGCGCGTTCGAGGTGCACGCGGTCGACTACCTCCTGAAGCCGTTCTCGGCGGAGCGCTTCGCGCAGGCGCTCGAACGCGCGGAGCGGCGCTTGGGTGCGGCCCGCACGGTGACGGCGCCGGAGCTCGCTCATGCCGCGCGCGGCCCGGGTGGTCACCTCGAGCGGCTCGTCATTCGCGACGGCGCCGAGATCGTCATCATTCCCATCGACACGGTTGACTACGTGCAGGGACAAGACGACTACGTCGAGGTGTTTCACGGCGGGCGCTCTTCACTGACGCAGCAGACGCTGCAGAGCCTTGAAGGCAGCCTTGATCCCAAGCATTTCGTGCGGGTCCACCGCTCGTACGTGCTCAACGTGCGCCGCGTCGCGCGCCTCGAGCCGTGGGGTCACGGCAGCAAGATGGCCGTGCTCCACGACGGACGCACCGTCCCCGTGAGCCGCTCCGGCGAAGCGCGGCTCAAAGCCGTGCTCGGTGTCTGACGCCGAGGA